>JBDHVB010000321.1:0-4682 GCA_039809465.1 Myxococcota bacterium | reverse complement strand
AATGCGCCCGCGTGGCACGCGCACGAGCTTCGCCTGCGCCATCGGCTCGAGCTGCAAATGCAGGCCGCGCACCGTGTGCTTTTCGCGCGACAGCGAATGGTTGTCTTGTACGAAGGTGGCCGCGATGCCCGCTTCGGCGAACGCGCGCGCGCTGTAGGTCTCGGAGAAGAAACCGCGGTCGTCTCCATGACGCCGCATGGTGATGACCTTCACCTCGGGAATTGCCAGCTCGGTTACTTGCACTTGGACCTCACGCCAGCTCGCGCTCGACGAAATCGCAGAGCACGTGGCCCAGCAGGATGTGAGCCTCTTGGATGCGGGGGGTCTCATCCGAGGGCACGCACAAGCAGACGTCACTCAGTAGCTTGAGCTGTCCGCCGGAGCTGCCCGTCATACCGATGATCTTCACGCCGATTTCTCTGCCGACTTTGGCTGCCGCGAGCACGTTCGGAGAGTTGCCGCTGGTCGACATGGCGAGACAGACGTCACCGGGCTTCGCTAGGGCTTCGAGCTGGCGCGCGGACACGCGCTCGTAACCGTAGTCGTTCGATACTGCGGTGAGCGTCGAGGTATTCACGGTGAGCGCCAGCGCCGGCAGGCCGCGCCGTTCCTTGAGGTAGCGCCCCACGAGCTCGGCTGCGATGTGTTGAGCATCCGCCGCGCTGCCGCCATTGCCGAGGGTGAGGAGCTTTCCGCCACCGCGAAGACTCGTGACGATCAGGCTCGCCGCCGCCGCGACGGACGCACTTTGGCCCGTGAGCGCTTTGAGCGTCCCTACCGAGCGCTGAATTGCCTCGTCCAACAGCGTCGCTGCACTCATGGCAGCCCCTTCAAAAAGCCTCGTGGCGGCGCGCCTCTATCAGACGGTACGACGCACGTCGAGGGGGCCTTTATTCGCTGTCGAATCAACTATTTGCGCGTTTTCAGGCGACCATGGCGTCGGGCAAAAGCACGCAGCGCGCGGGCATAATCGAGCGAATCTCGGAAGATGCGCACGGTCGAGCGCTTCGTGGCGTCCCGGACGAACTCGCATTCGACCGTTCGGACGTCATAGCCGGCGGCCAGGAAGCGGTAGACGATCTCGGTGTCCCAGAACCAGCCCGTATGCTCGAAGCGGGGAGCAATGGCCTCGATCGCGTGGCGCGAGAAGAACTTGTAGCCGCTCTCCGAGTCGACCGCGGTCGGGATGCCCAGCGCGGCGTAGGCGAGCATGCGGTACGAGCGTGACAAGATGGTGCGGACAGGCGTCTTCGCGGCGGCGTAGTGGCGGGCGCCGACCACGAGCTCGCCGCCGTCGCGAACGGATTGCACGCACGGCACCATGTAGTCGGGGGCAACCTCGAGGTCGATGTCGAAGAAGCCCATGATGTGGCCACGCGCCTGGGCGACGCCGGTCATCACCGCCGCGCCGCGTCCACGATTGCGGTCGTGAAAATGCGGACGGACATAGTCCGGATGCTTCGTGGCGAGCTTGCGAATGACGTCCGCGGTTCCATCGGGGCTCTTGTCGTCGACCAAGACGATCTCGAATCGCCACTCCGCGGTCTTGGCGAGCTCGAGGACGCGGTCGACGTTGCGCTCGAGATGCGGCTCTTCCCGGTAGCAAGGGAAGATCAGCGATACCTCGATGGCCGAGCTACTTGTCGATGGCGATGACGAGGTCACGACCAGCTCGTTTCATTTCGACGTGTCGCGACGGGAGCGTGCGCACCAAGGCTTCGAGGGTCGCTTCGTCGTGACGAAATTCGAACTTACGTCCAGAGACGCGCGTCATACGCCTGGCCAAGAATTTCTGCCAGGGCCTCCCGTGCGTCGCCCAGTTCACGACGGGCTCCGCGATGACGAGTCGGTGGTTCGCTGAAGCGAACGCGCGTTGCAGTAACTCCGCGTCGTCGGGATGGAATTGGTAGAGGCTGCTTTGAATCACCACGACATCGGCTTCGGGGATGGGCATGGTGCGCGCATCCCAGAGACGCGCGTCGAGGCCCTGGCTCTTGGCGTGCGCTACGAAGCGTTCGTTGGCGTCCAAGCCAATGTAGCTCTTGGCCTGGGGCAGCCGTGAGGCGAGGGCGGCATCGCCGCAGCAGAGGTCGGCGACGGATGCTCCAGCGGGCACGTGCTCTGATACCGCGCTATAGCGGGCTTCGAATTCGCCCCAGTGGAGGACGCGCATGATGGCGCCGTACGTCCAGGGGTGCGCATAGGCAAAACCGGTCGAGCTCATGTGGGCGCGGGCACAAGAGCCGGAGTTTCCCGGTGTGGTCAAGCTCGACCGCCTTGGGCTTGCAGGCTCAATCGAGCGGACGTATGACCGCGCGGCTTGGTGACGATCTCCGAGCTGTGGTCACGGGCGAAGACGCTGGCGACGCCCGATTCACCCTGGACGGGGGTGATGCGCACGACCGCGTTTGCCCTAATCGCTATGACCATCCCCGTCGTTGGGTTGGTTGCGTGGACGGCTGGTTTCAATTCCTTCCCCGACGAAGCCCTGCACGTCACAACCGCGTCGTACTATTTGGATCACTGGCTGCCACCTGCAGTTGGGTCCGAGCTTGCGCCGTTCGTCGGTGTTCATGGCGTCTCCTACTTCATGCTGTGGCCACCGCAGGCCTCGTACTGGTTGTTCGCCAAAGCGTCCCAGCTCGTCTTTGTGCACGATGACGTTCGCTGGAGCGTTTATCGCGCGATTTGCGTCATTCTTTGGCTACTGCTCGTCGTCGGTGTGCTGAGGGAGGCCCGCCGCACGCCGCTCGTGCTCTTGCTCGTCGGCCTCACACCACAAGTCTGGTACGTTTTCACGTACTTCAGTCCGGATGCACTGAGCTACGCCATCGCTGCGATGCTCTCGCTGCAGCTCGCTGTCCCCGATTCGGCCGCGCGTCGCTACCTTGCGACTGGCGCTCCACTCGCCGGCGGAATCTTTCTTGGTGTCTGCTTCGGCGGATTGGCGCTGAGCAAGATGAACTACATGACGTTCGCCCTGTTCGCTGTAGTCTATTGCGGCGTGCTGGCATGGCGAATGCGGGCAACGCGTGGCTTCTTGAAGCGCGCGGTCTTGGTCGCCGCCACCGGGGCGATAGTCGCGTCTCCGATGCTCGCCGCGGACCTTTCACGCAATGGGCTCGATCGTGATGCGCGCTTCGAAGAGCTCAGAGAGCGACTCGCCGCCCCAGGCTTCAAGCCCAGCGATGTCGCGGCTGGCACTGCGTGGAAGGGCCTCGGTTTACGCGAACGTGGCGTGCCTCTCCGTGCATTGTTCTCCCGCCCTTGGCGTTGGAGCTTTCAGACGTATCGGAGCTTCTTCGGTAACTACGGACAGGTGAACATTCCGAGCCCGGATGGCATCAATGCGGTGCAACGTTTCTTCGCTATCGCGTTGCTCGTGCTCGCGTGGCTTCAGCGCAGACGGCCCGCGACGCTCGACCAGAGACTGCTCTTCGGATTCGGAATCGCAATGATCGCCGCGACTCTCGGAGCTGCCATCTGGCGCGCTTGGACATTCGATTTTCAAGCTCAGGGGCGCTACATTTTCGCGATCATTCCCATCATTGCCGTTCTGGTCATCGACTCGAGCGACCGGCGTGAGAGCCCATTGCAGTGGGGCATGTTCGCCTCCCTGAGCGCTGTGGGGCTCATCTCCATCTTGTCAGCGCTGCCGCGGTTGCTGTGAGCGCGACACGGCGTTTGTGGCGTTGGCTCGGTTGGAAGGGGGCGGTCGTCGCCGCGATTTGGATGGGCGCGTCGCTGCACTTGCTCGGGCAGGTCCTGCGCTACACGGTCGACATGCCGTACGCGGACGATTTCGGCTTCGTCGAGTACATCACCGGCGACACACCCATCACCTGGGAGTGGCTCTGGGAACCTCACAACGAGCATCGCATGATCACCCCCAAGCTGCTGCTCGTCGGCGTGACGCGAGCGGCTGGCGTCGATTTTCGCGCGGTACCATGCTTCTCCGTGGGCCTCATGGCCGCCATCGCGGCCTATGTGCTCGTCGTCCTTCGCAATACCCGCGGCCGCTTCGAGCTGCATCACGCATTGGTGCCGCTGGTGCTCTGCAGCTGGGCACAATCGGAGTCGTTTACTTGGACGAGCCCACTCAACATCGTCCTCTCCTCCGCGGCGTTGCTCGCATGGTGGGCGAGCATCAAGGAGCACCAGCGAACTGGAAACCTGGCGTTGCACCTGACTGCGATGATCGCCGCGGTGATCGTCGTGACATCGGGCGGCACCGGCGTGGCCGCGATCACGGGCATTGCGCCGTGGTACGCTTGGAAGGCCGTGAATCGCGACCGTACGCTCGGCGAACGTTACTCGAGTGCGATTGCCGCGATCTGCTTCACGCTTTACCTCGTGGTGTACGTGATGGCGTACCAGAGGCAAGAGGGCCATCCAGCGACACAATCGTTCCTGCAGACCGCTCACTGTGCTCTGCGACTCTTTGCGGCGCCATTCGCGAACCTGAGCTCGGTGATTGATGGCGTTGGTGCGATCGTCGTCGTGGTGCTTCTGGTCCTCACGGGGCGCGCTTTGCGTGATTGGCGTGCCCATGACGCGACTTTTGCGTTGCTGCTCGCCGTCGGTGGGGTGGTCGGCGCGGTAGCGATCGGACGAGCGGGGTTCGGTCTGGACATCGCGCCCCGTTACGCGACGCTTGCTACGCCTCTCGTCATCGTCGTGCT
>JBDHVB010000320.1:0-4689 GCA_039809465.1 Myxococcota bacterium | reverse complement strand
AGTCCGCTGGAACGCACTGCAGATGCTGGTGACGACGACGTTTGCGACGGCGGTTCGGCAGATTGGGTGAGGGCTGATTGCCGATTGCCGATTGCCGATTGCCGATTGCCGATTGCCGATGACCGATAGGCCGAAAGCCGAAGAGCCGGTTATCCCCCTCCCCCCAATCGCGCCGACATCAGCACCCGCGTAAGCGCCACGAACCCCTTCCGCTCATAAAGCGCCCGAGCCCGCGCATTCGCGGCGTTCGTCTCGAGCGTAAGCCGCACCCACCCGCGCGCCGCGGCAATCGCCTTCGCGAGCTCGAGCATCTCTCCCCCGAGCCCCTTGCCGCGGAGCTCCCCCCGCACGAAGAGCTCATCCACGACACCAACCACTCCGCCATACTCATTGGAGAAGAACGGAACCAAAATGACATAACCCAAAATCATCTCACCCCGCCGCAACAAGAACGGCGCGACCTGTGCCGGTGCGTCGAGCATGCGCGTGGCTTGGCTGGTGGCGCGCTCCAGGGTCATGACGGTGCTGCTCGGGTCGTCGATGTAGAGCTGGACGACCATCGATGCGAAGACAGGAATATCGGCGCGCGTCAGTGGCGCGAGTGTCAGCTCAGAAGTGGTCACGGGCTTTGCGGCGTGCGGTGAAGACCTCGAGGGTCGGGGCACGCAGGAAGGGGTTGGTGGCGCGCTCGATGGCGATGGTCGAGGGAAGAGAAGGCTGGCCATTCGCGCGCAGAGCCCTCACTTCCTCTGTCCGCTTTTGCAGAGCGACGTCATCGGGCGCGATGGTGGCCGCGAAACGTAAATTCGTTTCAGTATATTCGTGGCCGCAGTAAACCTTGGTGTCTCCCGGCAGCTCCGCCAAGCGGCGCAGCGACGCGAACATTTGCTCGGGCGTGCCCTCGAAGAGACGGCCGCAGCCCGCCGCGAACAGCGTATCACCCGTGAACACCATGCCATCACCGTAGTAGCAGACAGCGCCGCTCGTGTGACCAGGCGTCTGCAAGATCTCGAGCTCGACGCCCAGAACTTCGATGGTCATGCCGTCGCTCACGCCACGCGTCACCCCCGGGATCCGCCGTAGATCGCAAGTCGAAGCAAAGACGTCGACCTTGGATCCGAGGAGCGGCAGCACTCCGCCGACGTGGTCGTGGTGCTGGTGGGTGAGCAAGATGGCCTCGAGCGTCAGGCGCTTGGCGCTGATCACCTCTTGAACAGGCGCGGCCTCGCCCGGGTCGACGACGGCGCAGCGCCCCTCGCGCTCGAGGAGCCACACGTAGTTGTCCGTAAGCACGGGTATGGGCGTTACTGTCAGCATTCGCGATGAAGTGTGGTCGCACGTTGCAAAATGACGTCAGGCCTCGCTATGACACCGCGCAACATGCGCTTCGATACCCTTGCGATTCACGCCGGCCAGAAGCCGGACCCCGTTACCGGCGCCATCATGACGCCCGTCTATCAGACCTCGACCTACGTCCAGGAAGGACCAGGCGAGCACAAAGGCTTCGAATACAGCCGCACGCACAACCTCACCCGTTATGCGCTGGAAGACAACCTGGCGGCCCTCGAAGGGGCATCGCTCGGGGTCGCCTTTGCCAGCGGTCTCGCCGCCACCACGACTATCATGCACACGCTCAAGGCCGGCGACCACGTCATTTGCGGCGATGATGTCTACGGCGGAACGTTCCGCTTGTTCGACAAGGTGCTGCGGCACATGGGTCTTACCTTCTCCTACGTCGACCTGACCGACGAGAAGGCCTTCGCCGCCGCCATCCGCCCGGAGACCAAAGTGGTCTGGCTCGAGACCCCCACCAATCCGATGCTCAAGGTCATCGACATCGAGACCACCGCCGGCATCGCCCACAAGCATGGGCTCAAGGTGTTCGTCGACAACACCTTCTGCTCCCCCGCCCTGCAGCAGCCGCTCGCGCTCGGCGCCGACCTGGTCATGCACTCGACCACCAAGTTCCTGAACGGCCACTCGGACGTGGTCGGTGGGTTTGCCTGCACCAGCGACAAGGAGCTGGGTGAGAAGCTCAAGTTCCTGCAGAACGCCATGGGCGGCGTCCCGGGTCCGTGGGACTCGTGGCTCGTGTTGCGCGGCACCAAGACGCTGCACGTCCGCATGAAGGCGCACGACATGAATGGCCGGCGCGTCGCGGCGTTCCTCTCCGAGAGCAGCGACATCGCCAAGGTCTACTACCCTGGCCTGCCCTCGCACCCGCAGCACGCGATCGCCAAGAAGCAGATGAAGGGCTACGGCGGCATGATCTCCTGTGTCGTCAAAGGCGGACTGCCGCGCGCCCGCGCCTTCTTGAAGTCGCTCAAGATCTTCGCTTTGGCGGAGTCCTTGGGCGGCGTCGAGTCGCTCATCGAGCATCCGGCGATCATGACGCACGCCTCGGTGCCCGCCGAGACCCGCGCCAAGCTCGGCATCGATGACGGCTTCATCCGCCTGTCGGTCGGCATCGAGGACGTACAGGACTTGCTCGACGACATTCAGCAGGCGCTGGTCGCGAGCGCTCACCTCGCTGGATGAGGCTCGCGCTCGCCGTTGCCTGTGCTCTGCTCGTGGCGCGGTCCGCTTCGGCGACACGCGTCTTGCCGGTGAGCCTCGAGCAGCTCACGCGCAACGCCGAGCTCGTGGTCGATGGTGACGTCGGCCAGGGCCAGAGCTTCCGCGTCGATGGCCGCATCTTCACGCGCATCGAGGTGAAGCTGCGTGGCGTCTGGAAAGGCGACGCCCGTGTCCGCAGCGTGAGCGTCGTCGTGCGTGGCGGTGTCGTCGACGGCATCGGCCAGCGCGTCGATGGCGAGGCCGTCCTCGATAGCGGTGATCACACCGTGCTCTTCCTGCGCTACGACGCCCGGCTCGAAGGCTATCGCCCGATCGCGCTCGAACAAGGGGCCTTCCGCGTCCGCGAGCAGAGTGATCTGCGCGCCGCGCGGCTCGACATGCTCGAGCTGCCGCGCTTCGAGAAGCGGGTGCGGGAGCTCACGCGTGCTCCGTAACTTGTTCGCCATCGCGGTGTGCCTAACCGCGCCCGTCGCCACCGCGCACGCCTTCAATTGCGCGCGCGTCAGCACGCAAGGTGGCGCCGAGGGTGCCTCGCTCGCCTGGTTCGGGCGCACCATCCCGTTCACGCTCTTCGCGGCCGGCACGAGCGACGTCCCTGGCGATGACGAGCTGCAGGTGCTGCGCGACGCGTTCGCGGTCTGGGCCAACGTCGAGGTCGGGCCGACGGACGACTGTGGGCTCACGGCCGGCGTCGATCTGGTCTTCGTCGAGACGGCGCTCTCGAGCATCGACCGCGTCGGCTACGACTTTCTCGATCCGGAGGCCACCGAGAACTTGCTCATCTTCCGCGATGACGGATGGGACAGCGCCGAGAACAACGTCATCGCGCTGACCACCACGACGTACGATCCGGTCACCGGTGAGATCCTCGACGCCGACATCGAGTTCAACAGCGCCGTCTTCGACTTCACCATCAGCGACACCGCCATCGGCATGGACCTGAAGAACACGGCGGTCCACGAGATCGGTCATTTCTTGGGGCTCGGCCACACCTCGAGCGCTTTTCCACACGCGACCATGGCGGCCCGCGCCGTGCCCGGCGAGACCGAGAAGCGTGACCTCGCTTGCGACGACGCCGAGGCCATCACCTTCAAGTATCCGGCCGGCGCGGCGAACGGTTATTGCAGTCCGCCGGTGCCGACCTGCGGGAGCTGCGCGCCGCCCGAGGTCGCCGATACCGAGGCGATCGTGCGCGTGCGCAAGCAGTCGGCGGACGGTGACCTCGGTGCCGGCTGCGCCGCGGCCGGTGTATCGTGGCTCGCGGTGCTCGGCGTGGCGTTGCTGCTCACTTCTCGGTCGCGTCCATCCAGCTGAAGCACGGGCCTTCGGTGGGTGCGAGCGGCTCGGAGGTCTCGCAGAATTCCGTGCAGTCGTCCACGCTGACGCTGGTGCAGACGCCGCCTTCGCACTTGCCTCCCAGGCGCATGAAGCCACCCTGAGGGCAGAAGCACGTCGTGTAGCGGCACTCGATGCTCTCGGTGCATGCATCGCCCACCCTCGCATGACACTGCCCAAGCACACCCAGCGGGATGTCGAGCGTGACGACGGGCTCCAGCGAGGAGGGTCGCACGTAGGTCGCTTCCCCTGGCAGCATCACGGGCGCTTCGACGGTCCCGCCGCCGAAGCCCAGCCATTCACCGGCATCGAATTCGCCATTGCCATTGAGGTCCACGCCCGCTCCGAACGAGCCGGCGAGGTAGAGCCCGGGGACCTCGTAGTCGACGCCGCTGCCGGGCGCGACGCGCACGACCTCCGTCTGCGGATCATCCATGCTGAAGTAAGTGAGCGCGACGAGCTGCGGCTTGGTGGTCTTCTCGGGGAAGATGATGCGGCCGCGCACGTCGATCGACGAGCTGGGACCATGCGGGTTGAGGGTGATGAGCTTCGGCAGGCTCGCGATGTCATCGTCGCCGCTGCACGCGGTGAACAGCATCGAAAACAACAGAGCAGCTCGCTTCATGCGCCGCGCACTCCCTTGGCGATGGCCGAGAAGTGTTCGCGATAGCGGTCAAAGTACTCACCCATCGCGGTGCCGGTGACGATGACCATGCGGCTGCCGACCCGACGCACCGCGAGCATCTGCTGCAAGTCGCGGCCGGCCTCGAACTGGAA
>JBDHVB010000319.1:0-4802 GCA_039809465.1 Myxococcota bacterium | reverse complement strand
GTGCGTCGGTGGCGCGCGCGTTGGCGGCGCGTGCCTCAGCGGCGCGTGCGTCGTTGGTGCGTGCTTTGGCGGCGCGCGCGTCGTCGGCGCGTGGCTCGGCAGTAGGCGGCGTCGCGGCCGGCCGTTCCTTTACCGGCTGGAGCGGCTCGCCTGCTTGCGCCGCGCGCGCCTGCAGCTCGCGCCGCACGCCCTCGATGAAGGCGACGAGATGGGGGGGATACTGCGCCGGCGACACCTGCACGTCCGGCCGCGCCCGCAAGAGCTTCACGGCGTGCTCCCGCGCCCGCCCTTCGCCGCCGTTCTCGAGGGCCGCCCAGACGAGCAAGGTGCGCGCCTCGGCGAGCACGTCGGGACCATCGTGAGGCCCGAGCTTCTCCGCGTCGGCGGCGATGCGCTCGAGGTCGCGCTCGGCCTCCGCGAAGCTCATCGCGTAGAGCGCGCTGCGCGCCTTGGCGAGGCGGTCCGTGAGAGCTTGATCGCCCGCGCCGACGAGCACGAGCAGCACGAAAACGGGCATACTTGGAGGTAGCGTAGCGCATCATGACCCCCGAACGCGACAGCTCGACCGAGCTCGAAGCAGGTGACGAGAAGCCGGCCCTCCCTGGCTGCGTGGTCTACGTCGCGAGCGGCGAGCCGGGTGACGCCGGCCGGCACATCACCTTGCGCAAGGGGAGCCTGGTCGTCGGTAAGGCGAAGGAGTGCCGCCTGCGCCTGCGCGACAAGCTGCTCTCCCGCCGTCACCTCGAGCTCATGGTCACGGCCGAGGGCATCGTCGCCCAGGATCTCGACAGCACCAACGGCACGCGCATCGACAACCAGCGCATCGAGCGCGCCGTCCTGCAGCCAGGTGCGCGCTTGCGCCTCGGCAACACCTTGCTCGTCCTCTTGCCGCTGGCACGCGGTGACGGTTTGCCGCCCTCGGACAAAGAGCGCTACGGCGAGCTCCTCGGCCGCAGCCTGCCGATGCGCCGACTCTTCGCCGTGCTCGAGCGCGCCGAGTCCTCCGAGGCTCCGGCGCTCATCACCGGCGAGACCGGCAGCGGCAAGGAGCTGGTGGCGCGCGCCATCCACGCGCACGGCCTGCGCCGCTCCGCCCCGTTCGTGGTGTTCGACTGCGCCGGCGTGAGCTCGACCCTCGCCAGCGACCTGCTCTTCGGTCACGCGCGCGGCGCCTTCACCGGCGCTTCCGGCGAGCGCGCCGGCGTCTTCGAGCTCGCCGACGGCGGCACTCTCTTCATCGACGAGCTGGGTGAGCTGCCGCTCGAGCTGCAAGCCCGCTTGTTGCGCGCCGTCGAGACCGGCGAAGTGATGCGACTCGGCGAGAGCGAGGTGCGTAAGGTCGACGTGCGCATCGTCGCCGCGACGCACCGCGATCTTGCGCGCGCCGTCGGCGAAGGCCGCTTCCGCGAAGACCTCTACTTCCGCCTCGCGGTGCTCGAGGTCGACGTGCCGCCGCTACGTGAGCGCCGTGAAGACATCCCCTTGCTCGTCGCCGAGCTCATACGCCGATCCAACGCTAAAGCGGACAGCATCCCAGCCGCCGTCATCGGCAAGATGCTGGCCCATGACTGGCCGGGGAACGTGCGTGAGCTGCGCAACGCCATCGATCGGTTGCTGGCGCTCGGCAGCGCGGCCGCCGGCAGCGAGCCGCTCCCCGAGCCTCCCGAGGACGGCGCGGTCGGCCGCTTCCGCGAGAGCCGGCGCCGCGTCCTCGACGACTTCGAGCGCGCCTACGTCGAGGCGCTCATGGAGGAGCACGGTGACAATCTGTCGCAGGCGGCGCGCGCCTCGGGCTTGGAGCGCCACCACCTGCGCAATCTGCTGCGCAAACACGGGCTCTACCGCGACAAATCTTGAAGACTCGCGCTGGACGTGCCAGCTTCCGTCCATGCAGCTCCTGGGGAGGCGAGGGCTCGGCATCATCGTCGCGGCGTGGCTCCTCGCTGGGTGTCCGCGCTACGCCATTCAGCCGCCGCCCCGTTACACCAACGAACCGCCGGCCGAGAGCGCCGAGGTGGCGCTCGCCGCCAGCGCGCGTCGCAGCGAGCGTCCGGCCCGTCCCGTGGCGAGCCCCTCGCCGACCTGCATCCGCGGCACCATCGTCACCAGCGGCACCGCCGAGATTCCCGTCGCCAGAGCCCGGGTCACGGTGGTGGTGCGCGACACGCAGACCGCCGAAGCCACGACCGACGACAATGGCCGCTTCAGCTGGTGCACGTCGCGCGCCCTCGAGGGGCCGGCGGTCCGCGCCAGCGTGCGCGTGGAGAAGGCCGCGTTCACGGCGAGCGATCGTGAGATCGACATTCCAGTGGGAAGCACGACGGAGCTGGCAATTGGACTCTCACCCACGTCGTGATGGGGCCGGTTCAGGCGCCATGCGCTTGCACGTCGGCACCAGCGGCTACAGCTACGCCGAGTGGAAGGGCAGCTTCTATCCGGAGAAGCTCCCCGCGAAGGGCATGCTCGCGTTCTACGCCAAGAGCTTCGACACCGTGGAGATCAACAACACCTTCTACCGTATGCCGCAGCCGCCGCTCATCGCGGGCTGGATGGCGCAGGTACCCGAGAATTTCACCTTCGTGTTGAAGGCGCCGCGCCGCTTGTCGCACGGCAAGGCGTGGAGCGAGGACGCCGAGGGCTTTGCGATGTTCGCCCGAACCGCCATGACGCTGGGGAGCCGTCTCGGGCCCGTGCTCTTTCAGTTGCCTCCGTTCGCTAAAAAAGACACGGAGCGCTTGGCGCGCCTGCTCTCGTACGTGCCAAGCGCCATGAAGCTGGCGCTGGAAGTGCGTAACCCGTCGTGGCTCGACGACGAGGTCTTCGCGCTGCTCGGCAAGCACGACGCGGCGCTGTGCGTCTCCGACGACGACGTCGAGAAGCTCAAGTCGGCGAAGGAGCTGCCCGACATCGCCTCGTGGGGTTACCTGCGCTTGCGCAAGACCGAATACAGCGACGCCGACCTGCGTACGTGGCTGACGCAGGTCGGCGCGCGCTCATGGCGAGACGCTTACGTGTTCTTCAAGCATGAGGAGTCGGGCTCGGCGCCGGCATTTGCAAAGCGCTTCCTGGAGCTTTGGGCTTCTGTTCGCTGAAGCGGATGCGGCCGGTGAGCTGCATGACGATGAACAAGGTGATGATCGCGAGGATGGTGATCGCGAGCCCCGTGAAGCCGACCGCGAAGTGCGCGAGCGAGAAGCCCACGAGGTAAACGAGCTGCGCGAGACCCGCCTCGACCAGCGCGAAGCGCGCCGAGACGACGAGCCGCAGATACGACACCACCAGGATGACGCTCACCACGCTCGCGAGCCCGAAGGCGGCTTCCACCGGCAAGCGGTCCACCGTGTACGCGAACAGCAAGTGGAAGGCGAAGAACGCCGCCGCGATGAGCAGGTAGTTGAACGGGTGGATGCTGATCTTCCGCAGCGCCGCGAGCACGTAGATGATGACGAAGAAAAAGAGCAGCGAGACCGGCGCCGAGAACGACATGGCGGCCGCGAGCTCACCCGGCTGCAAGCGCGTCGGCGTCACGATGCCGATGCCGCGGCCCGTGACCACTTGCTCGAAGCTCCAGTTGAGCTGCCAGCCGTCGCTGGTGCGCGCTTTGTTCGACGGCGACAGGCCCGACTGCGGATAGTCGATGTCGGTGAAGTCCGTGGCCATCGCCAGCTTGAAGTTGGTGAGCACGCCCTGCGCCGGCGTGTACGACCACTGGTCGCTGCCGCGGGTCTTGTACTCGACGTGGAGCGCGATGCGGTCGCCCGGCTTCACGCTCAAGGTGAGGCCGACGCGGCCGTCGGTGGGCGTGAGCGTCGCGGCGTAGTCGGTGCCGTTCACCATGAACTTGAAGTCGTCGTAGAGGCCGTACGGCGACGGGAAGGCGAAGCCGATGGCGACGTTGCCGGCGATGGCTTCGTTGTGGACGTAGCTCCAGTCCGCTTTGACGGCCGCATCGTAGAGCGAGAACCACATGAGACCCTTGCGGCGCAGGTCGGAGTGGAGCTTCACGTCGATGTCCGTCGACTCGAGCGGCATGAGCTTCTGGTGATTCTCGACGACCAGGTCCTTCACCTTCACGACGCGGCCGTTGCTGGTCTCGGTGCGGACGTCCTCGCGCTGGGTCTGCCAGTGGAAGACGAAGTCCGGTGGGCGTTGGTCCTGCGCCGAGCCCCAGAGGTTGTCCACCGCGCCGTCGAGACGGCTCGAGACGTCGTAGGTGCGGCTGCCCATGGTGCCGCCCAGGATCATCCACGCGATGCTGGCGAGTACGAAGACGCAAACGATGCCTATGATGCGAACCAGCGGATTCATGACCACGTCCTTCGAGGCCGCGGAAATCGCGGCGACAGGGTGAAGCTTCGCCGGCCGCCGTGCAGCCCTGATTGCGGGGATGGGGAGAGGTCGCGGATGAATCGTGCAAAGGCTGTGCAAGGCCCTGAAATCCGGGCGCTCGTGTGATGCAGCTCACTTGCGACGGGGTCGGGTGTGGGCGAACATGACGTCCGCGAGGTGCCGCCGATGGCTGATAGCCTTTCCGTGCTCGAGCTGAACATTCTGAAGGCCAAGGGCGTGAGCGAGGCGCAGATCGCCAAGCTCCCCGAGCTGGGCATCACCTCGAAGGCGTCGTTCGCGACCATTGGTGACGCCGGCACGTTGCGCGAGCTCACCGGCATGGACGAAGCGACCGCTAAAGCAGTCATGCTCTGGGCCGTCGGTGAAGCAGGCACTACGAGCACCAGCAAAGGGGCCTCGACCGTCGTCGTCGACAGCGCCGACATCGTTTACTGCGTGCACTGCAAGACGCG
>JBDHVB010000318.1:0-4818 GCA_039809465.1 Myxococcota bacterium | reverse complement strand
GCTCGGTCAAGGCGACCTGGAGCGAGCTGGCGCGCGACGACAAGACGTGGACCGCGGAGCAGCCCTACCGCGCGAAGCAGGTCAATCACGACAAGCTCGAGATGGAAGCGGACTTGCTCGATGCCGACGAGCTCGCGAGTCACAAGGAGAAGCTGGCGGCGCGGGCGGAGGGCGATGATGCCTCGGCGGACGCCTTTGCGGGCACGGTCGAGCAATTGAATGGCGAATCGCGGATGAGCGCGAAGCAGAAGTTTCAGCTCGATCAGCTATTGAACGGTAACGATGACGTCATCAAGGATCACATGGAGGAGATCATCGCGGCTCTGCCGTCGATGAACACTGGCGATCTCCGCAAGTACATCGAGCCGTTCCTGGGCAAGCTGACGCACGGCAACACGGACGAAGACGAAATCAAGCGGCTCTTCGAGACAATGAGCCCCGCGCAATACCTGACCGTCATTGCGGACGGATTCACCTGCTCTTCCTTCGGCTTCGCCAACGATGACGCAAGGGACTTCCGCAATCTCACGGTCGCGCGGTTATATGACTTTTTGGGCGCGAACACTCCGACCGGCGAGAACACCGACAAGTCGTTTTTCGAGCAGATGAAAGAGGTGGCGGGGAATCCACTCGGCGCGGGCGTGTTGGCCGTCCCGGTGAACCTCGTCGCCGCGCCCGTCGCCATTATCCGCGGCATTTTTGGTGGCGATCGCTTCAAGGAAGCGCACACCAACCAGCTCACCGCGGAAGGCGCCCAGCAATTGCTCGCTGCGATGGAGCAGGCTGCCATACAGAGGGCTGATGGCGCGGCGGATGCTGCGGCCAGCGACGGCGCGACCGTCGGCTCCCAACGCGACATGAGCACGGGCGCCGAGCTCGAGGACTACATCAAGAAGCTCGAAGCCGAGCTGAACTCCGTCGGCGACGACGCACAGCTCATGAACGTCGACATGCAGAGCCAGCTGCAGCGCGCCCAGCAGACCATGCAGATGCTGACCAACCTCTCGAAGGTCCTCCACGACACCGCGATGGCGGTCATTCGCAACACGAACAGTTAAATCCCCATTCAGGAGCAAGCTATGTCGACCATTGAACAAACCCGCGCCGATCGCAGCCGCGACGCCGTCAACCAGACCATCGACCGCGCTCACGAAGCCCGCGCCGACGTCAAAGCGCAGAACGCGCAGCAGACCAAGCGCGCCGGTGGGGTGAAAGCCGTCATCCTCGACGGTGTCGACAGCAGCCGCCCCGCTGAAGGCGCGGCCGCGACTCTCCATGAGGCCGGCGTCATCGCGACCACGACTGGACCGAACCCGTTCACGACGCTGCGAGCCGCGGCGGGCCAAGACGCCACCCCGCGATTCTTCCTCGCCGACGCGGTCGCCATGGAGCAAGAGCTCGGACCGGAGACGCGGCGCTTGGTGCTCCTCGGCGCGCTCGAGATCGCCGCCCAAGCGCGTGGCGACGCCAAGGCGCGGGACGCTGTCGCCAAAGCGCGCGTCGGCACCCAGCTCGTCATGGCGGACGACGACGCTATCGCGGCCGAGACTCTCGGCCAGGCTCACGGCGCCGCCAAGACCGTCGGTCAGAAGCTGGTCGAGCACATCAGCGAGCTCAAGAGCGACAAGCAGGCCAAGGTCTTGCTCACCGGTCAGGCAAAATCGGCCAGCGCATCGTTCCCGCCGAACATGGATGCCAACGCTTTCGTCCAGGCGGTGCTGCGCGAGTCGTACATGCTGCAGAACGACATCGTGAAGGACATCGCGATGGAGCTCGACGCGGTCAACAAGCAGCGCAAAGCCTACCGCGACAAGATCGCGCGTCTGCGTGAGCTCAAGGCGAAGCTGAAGGACGGCCTCACCGATGAGGAGCTCGCGGAGCTGGCCGAGCTCGGCATCGATGTCGGCCAGAAGAAAGCGGGCGCGAGCTACACCTGGGACCAGGACCCGGAGTTGAAGCAGGCCGAAGCCAACCTCGCGGCGGCGCATGCGAAGCTCGATGCGCTCATGAATCCGGCCAAGACTTCCGACGCGGCGCCGTCAGCAACTGTCTACAGCCCCGCCGTCGACGCCGAGGTGGTATCACAGTTCGGCAGCACCACGTCCACCAACGCGTTGTTCGAGGCGATCCGCGCCGCGTACCAAAACCAACGTCCATACGGTGAGCACAACCGTGAGGATGTCTTCGTCTATGCCTTCGATGGCAAGACGCAGCTGAACGATCAAAAGCTCAATGCGAAGCAGGTAGCTCAGGCTCTCGCGGTCTACACGGCCAACCTGCCGGACAACGAGCTGGTCGATATGTTGAACACGCTCTTCCTCTCCGCATCCGGGCAAGCAGGGAAAGAGTCGGCGACCAACGGTCCGATCTTCCAGACCTTCTGCCGCAGCCTCTCGGCGTCGCAGGTCGAAATGCTACAGCGGACAAACGCGGGCCTGTTCGCCAAAGTGGACGACGCATCAGGTGGAGCGCTGACAGCCGTCTTGGATCAACAAGCCGAGCTCAAGCGCTTCGGCCTCACCTCGGATCAGCCGCAGCTCCAACGCGCCTACCAGCTGTTCATGGCGGCATCGAGGAGCGAGCTCAGCGACCCGGCGCTCGTCGGTGCCCTGCAGGAAGTGCTGGGCGGCCTGTCTGGGCCGCAAGCGCGAGAGTTTCTCTCGAAGATCAAGTCGAGCTATCCGGGTGGCGTCTCGGCCGACCGGTTCGATCTCTGCGTGACCGCGTGTGACCCGAACCAGCTGTTCGCTGGAGCCACGCCGCAAGAGCTGCTGTATTTCAACGACGCCGGCACGGCTTCTGCCTCGATCTTCGGTCTGTGGGCGAACGCCAGCACTCCCGAGAGCGCCGCTGACCTCACGCCAGAGCAGCAAGCCGCCGCCATCGACGTTGCAAAAGCGGAGGTCACGGCGGCCCAAGCGAAGGTCGACGCGATGACGGCGGCCCGCGCCGAGGCGGAGACGGCCGCGACTGCACAGCACTTTGCCGACAGCATCGGCGAGAGCATCGACGTGGCCATCGAGAAGCTCAACGGCGACATCGAGTCCGCCGGTGGCGATGCTCAGCTCCTCCAGCTGCGCCTGCAAGAGGCCATGCAAAGGAAGCAGGAGTTCATGCAGATGATGTCGAACATCTCGAAGATGATGCATGAGACGATCATGGCCATCATCCGCAATATCGGAGGCTAACTGTGACTGCCAAAGCGAACGAAATGGACGCCCAGCTCGACGCCTATGTTTCGGGCAAGCGTGAGATGCATCAGATCCTCGAGATGAGCGCGGAGCAGCTTCAGGCGCTTCGCGGCCGCGCCCAGTTCTTCTTCGACGGTGAGCACGACGAGCGCGCGCTCATCATGCTCGAGATGCTCGAGGAGCTGGACCGCACCGACGCACGGCCGACGTTCATGGCCATCGACGTATTGCTACGCATGGGTCACAGCGACGCCGCGAAGGCGAAGGTCCAGGCGCTCGCGACGCGTCACCCGAGCAGCGCCGATGCCTTGATCGCCCGGGCACAGGTGGAGCTCGCGCTGGGAGAATGGGCCAACGCGGCCAAGACCCTCGGGGAGGTCGCGAAGCGCGACCCCTCCGCTAAATCAGAGGCGGGCAAGCTCGGCCGGGCGCTGGCGGCACGGGCGTACGCGACCTTCGAGGCGAACCGCTGACGTTTGGCGGATTCCCAGAGCCGAACCCCATGCGCTATACTTTGCCTCGATGAGCGAGGGCGGTTCGCACAAGATCGGTAAGCGGTCGGCGCACTTTCACCAGTCGCAGGTCGCGAAGACCAAGGCGTTTCATGCGTTCTCGCGGGTGACGGCGAGGATTCAGCATCTGAAGATGCATCGCGTGCACAAGTCGCAACGCGAGCTGCGGATCCTCACCGAGCTCGTCGAGGAGGCGATCGAGGACGCGCGGCAACGCGCCGAGCAGTTGCTGCAAGATCAGCGCTACGAGGTCATGAAGACCGTCGACAGCGTGAAGCAGCAGCTCAAGAACATGCTCGACTCACTCCCGACGGGCTTCGCCGAGCTCGAGGAGTGGGAGCACCTCCAGAAGAAGCTGATGAAGAGCGGCGAGCGTGATGACCGCAACAGCTTCGCGCGCGGCACGCAGATGGCGGGCAATGTCCGCAAAGAAGTGCACTTGGGTGAAGTGAAGCGCTGGGTCAGCAAGGTCGACGCCAAGGTCGGTCACATCCAGCCGCGCACCGGTAGCCTGCGCAAGGTCGGGCCCAAGAAGGACGACGGCACCATCGACCCCGACGAGAAGCGCGAAGGTGGCCAGGCGAGCGCCGCCCCCGAAGTCGCCGCCGTGGCCGCGACCGACAGCGCCGACGAACCGAGTGAAGCCGAGCGCCTCACCTTCCACAATGTCTGCGATAGCGTACGGCGCCGCAAGCGTAACGGCGAGGAGCCCGAGCCCGAGGACGTCGAGCTGGTCGCGGACCGCGCCTATGTCTTGCTGCGTGAGCTGCGCAACGAGCTGTCGCCGAGCTGGAAGCCCGAAGAGGTGCCCCGCTGGCTCAACGCTGGTGACAGATACGTCTTCGACGTGGCGCTCGCGGCCATCCCGAAGGAGCTCTTCGAGGCGACCGCGGGGTACCAAGGCATTCAAGACCTGCGAAAGCAGCAACAGGCATTCACGCTGCGCGCCGCGGATCAGGTCATGCAGGGCGCGAAGCGCACATAATTTTGCCGCTCGTTCCGCCTGCGGCGGCGCGGCTTTCGAGTCCGCCGCGGAAAACGTCGGCGGACCCGAATGCCAGGGGCGTTATACCTTCGTCCGCGATGACGTTGCGGCTGCGGCGGGCTCGGGCGGG
>JBDHVB010000317.1:0-4838 GCA_039809465.1 Myxococcota bacterium | reverse complement strand
CTCGCCGCCGAGTACGAGACCATCGCCGCCGCAGCCCAACACGACCGCTGGGCCACCCTCATCCGCAACTCCGGGCTCACCGACGAACAGGCCGACAGCGCCATCGAGTCCGAGGCGTTCGGCCCGCTCGCGGCTGCACTCCGCCGTGCCGAGGCCAACCACCACAACGTCGATGCCCTTCTGCCGCGCCTCGTCGCAGCGCGCGGATTCGGCGACGCCGACGACATCGCCGCCGTGCTCCACTACCGGTTCGAGCGGGCCGCCTCGCGCCCCGCAGGCTCGGGCCGGATTCGCAAGCCAGCGCGCCTCATCGCCGGCCTCATCCCACACGCACACAGCGTCATCGACGTTGAGATGCGAGCGGCTCTCGACGAGCGAGAGGCACTGATGGAGGCACGTGCCGATGCCGTGCTCGAAGCCGCGCTCACCGAGAACGCACCGTGGACGAACGCTCTTGGAGCAGCGCCCACCGACCGGCGAAGAGCCGCGACCTGGCGCAAGGCTGCCCGCGTGGTTGCGGCCTACCGCGACCGCTACCGCATCACCGACGACGCACCCCTCGGCACCCCGCCCGATTCGGCTGCGCAGAAGATCGACACCGCGCGTGCACGATCCGCGCTCGACACGGTACGTCAGCTAGTCGCTGATGAGAGCCGTCAGGCAGAGGTCGATCTCCAGTCCGTCAGGCGCGACCAGCCCGGGCCTGGGCGCAGCATCTGACCCTTCCCAATGTCAGGACTGGGGCGTAGCCTTGAAGGTGAGGCGGATTTCTCCTTACCTTTGGGCCGCTCGCGGCAGACCTTCGGGTCACTCTCCACGCACCGTCTCGACAACGACTCGCGTGTTGAGAGGAGCCCATCATGATCCGCCTACTGTGGACAGCCAGCGCCGAGGTCCGCTACTTCCTGCGCCGCTACATGCCGAGCAACATCGTGCTCGACCTGATCCGCACCAGGAAGGGACTGAAGTGGGGCGTCCCCGCGATGCTGCTCGCCGGCCCCTACCTGGCCATCGCCTTCTGGTGCACCACCCTCATCGAACACGGCGGCCCAGGATGGCTCCACATCGTGGTCCTGCTCTGCATCTGGAACGCTCTCAAGATGATGGCCATCGGCCCGGTGAGCGTCGTTCTTCTCGTAAGGGCTCGCGCCCGTGAGTACCGCGCGCAACGGCAGGAGCTCTCCGAGGATGTGCCACTGGGTGAGCTCACTCGAAGCTCCCGCTGATTTCAGGGGCGGGTAAGCGGCATCGAGAGCGGACGGTTGATCCGGCGTCCACCACTGACCGGCGCGCTACAGCGTGCGCGTTGGAGAGGGCGAAGGAGGGCGGAGAAGCTCCCTATCGAGCCCTACTCGCGGCATCTGGTCTCGTTCCACCAACCTGGCAAGGTCCGAAGTGTCCGCCACCAAGGACGCGATGCCATCGCGCAGCAGACGATGCGGTCCCACACTCACAGCGCTCGTTACCGGACCCGGAACGGCTCCCACACGTCGGCCGAGTTCGGCAGCTCGCTGGGCAACCAGCAGCGAGCCAGAGCGCGCGCCCGCTTCGACGATGACCGACGCGGAGGACAGCGCAGCCATCAGTCGGGCGCGGGCGATGACCCGGTGTCGGGTTGGAACGGCACCGGGCGGAACCTCGCTAACGAGAAGGCCAACATCGGCTACGCGATCAAGCAGGTCGCGATGGCCGACAGGGTACGGGCGATCAACTCCGTTGGCGAGGATGGCGATCGTGTCGCCACCCGCGGCGAGTGCGGCCTGGTGAGACGCGCCTTCGATCCCGTAGGCGCCTCCCGCGACGACAACCCGTTCTTCCGCGGCAACGGAACTGGCAAGTTCCCGGGCTACATGCTCACCGTAGGAGGTGCAGGCCCGAGCGCCTGTGATCGTGACGAGATCGCTTACCGGGCGCGAGAGGAAGGATGATGCGCCGCAAGTCCACAGCACGTAGGGAGCGACTTCGCCAAGATCATCGACGGCGGTGGGCCAATCGCTATCGCCTGGGATGAGCGCTCGAACGCCCGATTGCTGCGCCTGGTCGATGCGCGCGGTCAGTTCCGTTGCGCCTGGCGCGCTGAGGTGGTCGCGCCAGACCTGCGCGTCCACCGGGCTCAGCCCGCCTACTGCACCGTCGTGTTCAGCCAGCCAAAGCGTTTCGACTGCTCCGAGCCTGGACAAGATGCGTCCTGTCACCGGGTCGTTGGGCTCGACGAGCATCGACAGCACCATCCTCGCGGAGCGTTCGTCTGTCGCGACATCACTCAAGCTGGCCATCATCGGTTCCTCTCGGCGCTCGTTACCGAGGAGGTGTGCCAACAGCACCGATTGATGAGCAGCGGATCGGCTTGGGATTATTGATCCAAGCGCAGCCGAGCGCTGACCAGACCGTGAAGTCTACTGACGCGTTCTTAGCACTCCTGGTCTAACACGATCCATGCACAGCAAGCGCACCCAGGTGTCTACAAGTTCAACGAAATCAGGATCGAAAGGTAACACGGGTCGCGGCCAACGATTGCGCAAGTGCTGCACACAGACAGCAATGGCTCCGAACAAATCGTCCGACACGAGGTCATTCAATTCCGCCAACCATACGTAGTATGGGCGCCCGGGAGATGGACTTAGGAACGACGCTGCCCAGGAAGGGTCTTTCCATTTCGGAAGTGATCTCAGGAGCCAAGCGAGACCCGCGGCCGACTTGATCAGGAAGGCACGCTGTGCATCGCGGTCAAGCGCTACTGGAAGTTCCAATTTATCTAGCTGTTCGTCGGCTGCTGCCCTTATCAATGGGTCGGGATCAGTCAGCACCGTCGGCTCGAATACCAGATTGGCGAGCCACGAGAACGAGCCCGATGGCGGTAGAACAATCACCGTTTCCTGGTGCTCGAGCGCCCGAATTAAATTCCGCGTGGCGTCGTCGTAGTCAGACACAAGACCGATGAGCGGGTCCCGCGAAACCGCTTCAAAGAGATCACCGCGGTCAGTGTCACCCCGCTTCAGTTCTGCCCTGAACTGCTCGACTACTGCGAGGACTCCCAGTGGACCTTCATCATCTCTCGGTACGTCGCCCAGCCCACAAGCGCGGAGCGCTATCTCAAACCGCACGTCCGGTCGTGGGTGTCCCACTGCTCGATCCACGAAGAAGCAGTCGTCGAGGAGATCAATCGCCTCCAGCGCCATCCTGATTCCCAGGAGCCTGAAAACACACTCACTCAAGTTCACGTGGCCGCTACGGTCCGGATTGATCACAACATTTGTGGCGAAGATGTCGGCCACGAGCTCTTGCTGGGCATTGGCACAATCAGTGACACTGGCGTCGGGACCGAAACTCAAGCGCCTATCAGATTCCTTGGTATGTCCAAGTGCGACGTGCGCATACTCGTGAGCAAGGATGAACGCCATCGCGGCCTCGATCACCTCGACCGCCACCGACCATCTTGTTCCAGTCAGTCGAACATCAAATGGTTGCCAGAGTTCACCGTAATAGCGAAGATTCCCCAGAGTGACTCGCATGGTTCGAATGACAGTAGCCGCGTCGGCCCTCACGTCCGCTTCCGCGAACGCCCAGCTTGAGAGAGCACCCTTCACGATCTGGTAGGTGAGGTCATGGGTCGCCGCGTCAACAACGATCAGGGTGCCATCAGAGGCATCCATTGCGAATGCTGCGCAGGTCGCTGAACTGAGGCTCCTCACAACGACCAAGTCGGCAACGCCCTCCGATTCTGCCGGCGTGTAGCGGCGGAGCACAGGAAGGAGCTCCGTCCATGCCTGATCGAGGCGGAACTGCGGCGTTGCATCAACTAGGAAACCCCCCAGATCAGCCTCCAACTCCGGAGTGAACTCAGAACCGAAATGTTCGGCGGCCAACGAGAGTATGTGGTCTCGCGAGACCTGAGATGAGGTTGCAACGTCTGATTCGCGCTCAAGATGGTTGGGTGCTGCTGCCGAAAGAGCGTCAAACAGCTGCTGCGCGGTCAGCAATCTCTGCACAGACGATCGAGTCCGTACCGCACAAGCAGGACAGCTGCCACAGCACCGGCAGGGCCGCTCGCCACGGACGATATGGCGTCCGCAACAGCCGACACGACGACTGCCTCGTCCGAATCCAGCGCCGAGCGCACGCCTCCAACGGCAGCGCTGCCACAGGTTGCTGTTCGGAGCGTCTCCCAACGGTCCCGCAGCCATGCTTGAGCGATAGCCGCCAGCAACGCAGGGTCAAGCCCGTGCATCTGCGGCGAGACATGTCGACCCAGTTCTGCAAGCAGGTCTGGTTCATTGAAGGCAAGCAGCCGACTGAGGTACAACTCGTCGGGTGCAGGCATGGTCTCTTCCACGGCTCCAAGCCTACCGGTCCAGTCCGTCAAGCCCGCTGGAGTTGACTAATCCGCCGGCACCGTGCGCAGAGACAGTCCCGCTTCAAGGAGCGCCACCCGCACTGCCTTGCGGTCCACGCCCATCCGGCGGCCAATCGCGCGCATCGAGACGCCTGCTCGCGCGAGTCGCACGGCCTCCGCCTTCTCGTCGATCCCCAGCCCCCGCCGTCGGCTCGGCACGTTGCGGCGACGCAGATGGGAGAACACCGTGGCGCGGTGGATGCCGTACCGCTCAGCGAGCGCCTTGACGCTCATCCCGGCGAGGTAGTCGCCCACGAGCGCGTCCACCTCGGACGCGGTGAGAAAAGTTTGAGCCGTCTCGACAGTCCTCACAACGGGGCCACGATCGTCCTTCGGTGCGCTACTCTGGGGGCGTCGGGAGACCGCGTAGACCCCGCGGTCTAGCCGGTTCACCAGGGTTTTTGTCTTGGGGGCGGAGTTGCCGAACGTGCTACTCAGGCACCCC
>JBDHVB010000316.1:0-4858 GCA_039809465.1 Myxococcota bacterium | reverse complement strand
CTACCATACAGATGGTAGGGCAAGTGTCAGATCGCAGTACACCGACGAGAGACGCCACACGTTTGCCGCCGCAGCCGCTCCCCGTGCCTCTTGATTCCGCTGCGATCCGGGTCCTTGGCACGTCGCTGGAGCTGCCGCAGGTCGGTCAGTCGATAAGCGCGAGGAGATTGTCGATGAGGGCGGCGCGACGCTCCCCGGTGATCGGGGCAAGATCGAGGAGGTCCGCGAGCCAGATACCGTCAACGGTGAATCGGACGAGGTCCACCAGGTGCGGTGCGACGCCGTCGTTGTCGAGTCGGAGGGACCAGTCCTCGTAGCGCTGGCGGAGGATGTCCAGCGACGTGGGGGTCACGCTGAGGGCCCCCAGGAGCGCGGTGAGCGGTTCGGATGCTGCAGCACGTGGATCTTCGGCAGATTTGAGGTACGCGCGGGTTGCGGCCTTCGGTTCGGTCCCCGCAGCGCTGATCAAATCGTCGAACGATGTGAAGAATCGCATCACGAGTCCTTCGACAATGTCTTCCTTCGAGGGGAAGTGGTAGAACAGCCCCCCTTTGCTGATGTCGGCCTCGCGGGCGATCGATGCGATCGTCAATGCGTCCGCGCCGTCGCGGACCAGGATCGCGGCGGCGGCATCGAGCACACGTTCCCTGGCCGACTCGGTGCGCGGAGTTCTCGCGGGTTTCGGATCCATTGACCGATGGTAGCAAACCGCAAGACCGGACGTCCGGTACAGTAGACGACATGGCGCGCAAGCTCTTACTCGTGGCCACGGACCTCGGACTCCTGGCCTACTGGACGTTCACGGCTCTCGGCGTAATCTCCGTCGGGAACGACTCGCTGTTGAAGGCATGGAACTGGTCCTTCTTCCCCCTCGACCTACTCGCCATCGCGGCGGGCCTGATCGCATCGGCGCTTCCCCGGAGCAGCGCGTGGGCGATGCCGCTGTACTGGGTCGCCCTCGCGCTCACCCACGCGGCCGGGCTCGTGGCACTCAGCTTCTTCGCCCTGTGGGGGACGTGGGACCTCTCATGGTGGCTGATCAATCTCTGGCTCGCCCTGCTACCCATCGGCCTGGCCGCCACCTACCGCCCCGCGGCCCCCGACACGGTTCGGATCACACAGACTGGCCGCGAAGAGAACGCCGAATGACGCGTCGGGGCGCTCGGCTGCGCGGCCAGGCGACGTCGTCGGAGTGAACACTCCTCGCGGAATCTACAACCCACCGCCTGATGGAACGGGATCTGGCAGAACTCGAGCAGGTCGTCCTTGGCGTCCCGAGCATGTCCGCGACTTTCGGGTGCGACCTGGTGAGCATCCGGACGACTTCGTGGAACTGAGTGAACACGTGCTCAGTGTCGGGAGCCTGACCCGCTTCCTCGGGCACGAACCTTGAGGCGATGATCGTCTCGGAAGGAGTCCGTGAGATGCCTGCCCCACATTCGCCGGAGTTCCGGCGTCGAGCGCTGGCTCTGGACGCGCAAGGCAACCCGGTCGCGCAGGACGCCCACGATTCGCCACGTGATCTGCTCAACGAACGCGTTCAGCGCCAGCTTCCAGCGCGCCCGGACCGCTCGCCGGTAGCGGGCGTTGAGCGACTCGATATCGCGTTCGAAGGCCGCATCGACTAATGACCGCCGTCCCTGAAACACGGTTCATCGAACAGACCCCAAAAGAGGGCCGCGTAACTCCGCACAGGTTGACATCGCGCGCCGCCGACAATAGTCAAGGCCCACAGCGGCAGTTCTGTGCCGTGGCTCTATAGGCGGTCGATCCAGGTGTCCTCATCACGGTCAGCCCACGAGTTCCCCGTGTTCACTCGATGCGCGCGGGAAGCGCGACCGCGAAGCATGTGGATGAGTAGGTTCGCGCCGCCGACCTCCAGCTGTGCAACGGAGGTGATTTGGACGCCGGTGAGTTCAGCGACCATGTCGAATTGCTCGCGAGCGCTCGTCACGCCGATCTTCGCGAAGAGATCGCGGATCGTCTCGCGCTGGACTGACGTCATCAGAGCCGGCGTGGCAACGGCATCCTGGCTGGCGGATTCGTTGAGGTCAAACAGTCCATCTCCCACATCTCCATCCTGCACCGCGGTTCGCGACATGACTGACGCACCCTTCGCATCGTCGGGCGTTCGTCTCGGACCCAGGAGATAGCGTGGACGGATGCTTGAGACCGTTGTGCCCACTCCGGTCCCGCTGAGCAAACTCGGCGATCAGCCTCGGTTGTCGGAACCTAAGCACGCCCGCCGCGCCCGCTTCCACCAGTCCTGGTATCGCGCAGTTCAGCTTGGTGTTCCTGGCTGGGGCAAGACCCCTATGGGAAGACCCCTCGGCAGCATCCTTCCGGTGGCAGCCGCCGCAGCCGGCAGGAACTTCACCTCGCCCGAGGCCGAGGCGATGTTCGTAAAGCGTCGGACGCTGGGGTGGGGCGTTGATCCCGTCCGGATGACCAGCCACATGACCTCAAGCCAAGCGCTACTCATGAACCTATTCGGACCGCTCGCCGACAATCCGGACTGGCTGCTCGAACTCCTTCGCGTCGTGCTTGCACGGCCCGACCTGATTGAGGTACTCGACGTCGCTGTCGAGTTTGCGCCACCGAAGCGCAGCCAGTACCTCGGCGACATGACACGGGTTGATGCCTTCGTGAAGCTTGCGGCGGAGGGCGGCGTCGAAGGCCTCGTCCTCGAACTCAAGTACACGGACCGGTTCAGTAGTCGAAGGCTGCCGCTCTCGGAGAGTGTTCGCTATCGCGACCTTGCCGAATCTACCGACCTCTGGAAGTCCCCCGACCACGCCTTCTCCGATGGCTCCGTGAGCCAGCTCCTGCGCTGCCACGCACTCGGCGCACGAACGCTAGAGGTGGACCTCGAAGCGACACTGCCGGTCACACTCCTGCTTGTCCACCATCCACTCGACCTGGAAGCAGGCGCAATCCTCGACGAGTACCGTCGCCAACTCACCAACCCCGACCTCGCGACACGTGTCGACCTTGACCGCCTTCTGCAGACGGCGCTCGCCTCAGCTCCCGGCATCGAGCAGGCTCAAGGCATCCGCGAACTTCAACTGCGCTACCTCAGACACGATGAGAGCGAGGCCCTCTGGCACGAGCACCTCGCGGCGATTCACCCCACCAAGCGAAGGTGACGGCCTCGGTCGTCTAGGACGGTCAAGCCAAGCGACTCGAAGAGGCTCGTCAGCCAGGCGCGGAGGTCCCCGTCGTTGCCAGGTAGAAGCGGAAGCGCCCCGATGCCAACCTCGTCGGCGGCATCGCGCAGCTTGTAGTCCGTCGCTGGCGCCGGCCATGGAAACAGCGCCACGCCGGCAACGACTGGCCTGATCGGCTCGTTCTTGTCATCGAGCACCTGGATGGCATCGCGATAACGGTGGAGCTGATTGACCGCGTCGATGGGTGCGCCGGCCGCACCGAACTGCTTGATGTACTCGGTCGATCCGTCAATGCGGTACTTGGCGTCGAGCACGATCATGACGTCCACACCGCCCGACGCCACGACTCGAAGCACGATGTCGGGCTTCTGGATTCCTGTCGGGACGTCGAACGCAGGGTTGTAGGCAAGTGCCGCCTGCACGAACTTGCCACGGAGCTTCACCGAGCGCGAGAGCCCCTTGCGGAGCGTGAAGCGCAGGCCCGCACTGTCGGCCGGTATCAGCTCCGAGAAGTCCACCTCGGTGCCGAGTAGCTCGGCCGTCACTTGGGCGACCTTGAGGAAACACCACGTCTCGTACAGATCGTTGAGGTCTGACGTCGAGTACTGGTCGGTGCCGTCGTCGCCGGCCAGCGCAGCGCTGAGTACGGAGAGGACGCGGTACGCCTGGCTGTACCCAATCGCGCTCTGAAGCTGCAGCGATGTCGCTGAGGTGGGAACGTCGGTGGTGGCAGATGAAATGATCGGCGAGAGCAAGAACTGCCCGACAAGCTCCTTGAGCTCGCCGATCTCAGCAAGCTCCGCGTCGAGACGCGGTGGCCGCTTGCCGGTCCGCTCTACCGAGCGCCGCACGCGTGCCGACTGCTCGGATTCGAGCTCGAGCAGCCGAGCATGGACGAACCTGAGTCGAGACCGGATCCAGCGGTGTTCAAACGTGTCGAGAGACTCGAAGGCGCGGGACACCTGAATCTGCGAGCGCACCGGCCCAATACCCGGAACGTCTTGGAAGTCTCCGAAGCCGAGGCCACGCACGACCGCGCGCGTGGCGCCCGCGCTGGAGCCGCGGACCCGGTGGACGGGCGTGGCCGCGTCTTCGCGCACCAGGGTTCTCCGGGCCGATGAGTTGATGTACTGGATCGCCGCGTTGAGCGCACCAAGGTGGATGCGCAGCAAAGTCAGCCACTCGATACCCGAGCCGGTCTCGTCGCGATTCGCTCTCGCTTGCCGATAGGTCCCGCGCAGGTACTCAAGGATGAGGGTGCGGCGAACCGCGGCGACGCCTTCCAGAAGCTCCTCGTAGTCCTCGACGTAGTCAATCTTCGAGGGGAACACCTCGGCCTCGATGACCAGCGTCTCGTCACGTGCACGGAAGGAGAAATCGGTGCGCCCGACCTGCCCGCGGAATCGCACCGTGACTGCCAGCAAATTCGCCTCAGCGGCGACGGTGCGCTGAACGATCAACGTCGGGTCGCGGAACAGGCCTACCGGCTGTACGCCCAGGAGCTTGCTACGGACGATCAGCTCGTAGTTGCGTTCCTCGAAGAGCGCCGGCGCGGCCGCGGTCTCGACCGGCGAGCCATTGAGTGTCGCCGCGAAATGCGGCGTGATCGTCAGGTCCTGGCGAGACTGGAGCGCCGCCGGAAACTCCGAGGAGCCGTTGATCTCAACGACCAGCGCGTCGGTTTCGAGGCG
>JBDHVB010000315.1:0-4859 GCA_039809465.1 Myxococcota bacterium | reverse complement strand
GCTCACCATGGTGAGCTTTGATCACGTGGCCGCAGGATCGGCAAGGGTGGCGGTCAGATGTGTAGGATCAACAGTTCTGGAACAAGCACACCGGAAGCAATCCCAAGCGCAACCCCTTGAACACTCGCACCAGCTCGAAAAGCGGCCGCTCGAGTGAACGGCATTGGGCCTAGGCCGGTCTTCGGGCGTGCTGGTCGGGTTAGTTAGCGCGGCGGAGCTTCGAGCAGCTGCCGCATGTCGAGTGGGGCGGGGTTGTCGTTGGTCGTGGTGCCGACGATGATGTCTTTCGCCGGGTCGTCATGGCGGAAGAAGTAGCGGTCGGAGCTCTGGACTTCGATGTTCTCGCCGGTCTTCGGGTCTTGCAGGCGCACCGTGTTGGTGAGGGCGTCGCGCCAGGTGGCGGCGTTCTTGTCTTGGCTTGCCCAGCGGTCTTCGACGACCTTCTGTTGCAGGGCGGCGCTCTCGCGTTGGTAGGCCAAGTACTGCTCGCTGGCCGCGGCCTGGGAGCGGAGCTCGGCGGCGAGCCACTGCGGGTTCGTGCGGGTGTGGGCGATGACGTGGCCGTAGATGCGGGCGGCTTCGGGCATGCGGTCCTTGGGGGCGATGAAGGCGCCGAAGTCGTCGACGCTCCAGGCGCCGCCGAGGCCGGGGACTTGATAGCCAGAGTTGAGGATGGTCGCGGTGCCGATGCGGCCGTCTTGCAGGCTGAAGTCGACGTCGGCCGCGGTCATGGCGTTGATGGTGCCGCCCATCATGGGCTGACGTTGCTGGCGGAAGTGTACGATGTCGGGGCGGTCGCGGCGGCTGGTGGGCTGTCCGCCAAAGCGGCGCTGGATGATCTGCGCGCCGATGTCCGCGGCGTTCATGAAGCTCGCGACGATGTCGCCGTTCGGCATGGGTTGACCGTTGCAGTTGCCGAGGGAGCAGACGACGTCGCTGGGCAAGATGAAGCGGGGCGTCGACATGTCGCCGAGGATGATCTGCACGGCGTCGTCGGGTGAGCTCATGACGACGCTCACGCGCGTGCCGATGGCGCCGACGCGGAAGAGGCCACCTTCGGCGCGCCAACCTTGCGGGACCTCGGTGGAGAACGCTTGCTCGCGCGGGTCGACCCACTGCGTGTACTGCACCGTCTTGGGCTGCCGCGGTTGCGCTACCGCCGCCGCCGGCGCGTGCACGAGACGGAAGCTCCCGAGGGTCTGCGCCATCAAAGGCAAGTCACGCGCGAAGCTCTCGCGCGGCGCGCTCGCCCAAAAGACCGTCGACACACCACCGCCATCGATGACCACGACGTTCGCGGTGACCGGCCCGTCATTGCGGCTGTCGATGAGCTCGAGCTGCCCGCGCCGAACCTCCTTCGCCGGCGCCTCGCTCCTAACCACCTTGCCGCTCTTCACCCACTTCTCGAGGTGAATGATCTCCTTCAGCGGATCCTTCCCCGGCAGCGGCATGGCCGTGACAGCCGCCATCGCGGAGCCATCGGGTGAGCTGACGACGAAGCGCGTCGGGCTGACCCGCGAGGCACTCCAGCCCACGGGCTTCTCCAGGGTGAAGTCTTCGCCCTGGACCTTCTCGAAGCCAGGCGCGGCAGGCGATGTCTTCGTGCTCGCCTCCTCGCCATGGCAGGCAATCAGGCAAAACGCGATAGCGGACAGAAAAAGACGCTTCAAGGGCTTCCCCCTGGCGGCGACACCAGCATCACGCCGCGTTGAGGTGCTTCGCCATGTACTCGATGAGGTCGATCTTGGTGATGACCGCCTTGAGCTCACGGCTCTCGACCACGAGCATCACCGGGCTCTGATTGAACAGACCCGAGAGCGTCGCGACCGGGGTCGCCATGTCGACGGTGCTGAACTGCGTGTCGACCAGCGGACCAACCTCGCCGTCGAGCTTCGCGTCCTGCGTCATGAAGAACTGCAAGAGGTCGCGCTCATTCACGAGGCCCATGATCTTGGTGCCGTCGAGCACGGGGACCTGGCTGATGCCGTGCTCCTTCATGCGCATGATGATCTGCTTCACCGGATCCTTGGCCTGCGCGGTCTGCAATTGCGTCTTCGGGCGGCCCGCGAGGAGGTCGCTGACGCGGCCCAAGCCCGGCTCCGGTCCCAGGAATCCGTTTTGGCGCATCCACTCGTCGTCGAGGTACTTGGTGAGGTAGCGGACGGCGCTGTCCGGCAGCAGCACGACGATCTTCATCGGCTTGTTCTGCATCTCGGCGTACTTCACGGCGCCGATCACCGCCGCGCCGGCCGAGCCGCCGCAGAGGATGCCTTCCTTCTTCACCAGGTCGCGCGCCGCCATGAAGCACTCTTTGTCGGTGACGCGGATGACCTCATCCAAGATCTTGAGGTTCATCGTCGACGGGAAGAAGTCCTCGCCGATGCCTTCGACCTTGTACGGGTGCGCGGTCGTCACGCGGCCGGTCTTCACGTAGTCGTAGTAGAGCGAGCCGATGGGATCGACGCCGACGATCTGGATGCTCGGCTTCTTCTCTTTGAGATACTTGCCGGTGCCGGAGAGCGTGCCGCCGGTGCCCATGCCGGAGACGAACGCGTCGAGCTCACCGTTGCACTGCTTCCAGAGCTCGGGGCCAGTGCTCTTGTAGTGCGCCTCGGGGTTCGCGGGGTTGTGGTACTGGTTGGCGAGCATCGCGTTCGGTGTCTCTTCGGCGATGCGGCGCGACACCGAGTAGTAGCTGCGCGGATCTTCCGGCTCGACGTCAGTGGGGCAGACCACGACCTTGGCGCCGACGGCGCGCAGGGCCTTGATCTTCTCGTCGGACATCTTGTCCGGCATGACGAACACGCACTTGTAGCCACGCACCGCGGCGACGAGGGCCAAGCCCATGCCGGTGTTGCCGCTGGTCGCCTCGACGATGGTGCCGCCTGGCTTGATCTCACCGCGGGCCTCGGCCTCGTTCATGATGTTGATGGCGATGCGGTCCTTCATGGACCCGCCTGGGTTCATGAACTCGCACTTCACGTAGATCTCGGCCTTGGTGTGCGCGCCGACGTGATTGAGCTTCACCAGGGGCGTGTTGCCCACGGCTTCGAGAATGTTTCCGACAGCTCCAGACATCAACGACATGGCGGTGCTCCAAGGGAAGCGGGAGGAGCGCCTTTTAAGTCACGGGATCGTCCCCGACAAGTGCAGGACGATCGGCCAATTGGCCTGCGTCGAGGCGTCGCTCGCGTGGTCCCACTGATACGCCATGATCCAAGTGCCGCCATGCATGTGCTGGGCCCGGGATTCGGAGAACCCCGCCGGGAACGTGAACCCTGACGAGACCCCATTGGTCTGCACGGCCATACGCCACTCGCTGCCGTCCTTGGCCGTGAAGGTGACATCGTAGGTCTCGCCGGCGGCGAGGCGCACCGGGGTATCGAGCGCGATGTCGACCCACTCGTAGACGCCGTACGTTTGGCCGAAGCCGGCACGTACCCAACTGCGGTAGTTGGCGCTTGGCTGCGTGACGGTGCCCTGCGCGAGCACCGTGGTGCCATGCAGGAGGCTCCAGCCCAAGCCGCCGGCGCGGCTCGCTGCCGTGTGCAACGAGATGCCGGTGACCGTTTTAGCGGTGGATGGGGTGAAGCGCTCTCGAAAGGACTCTCCGCTATGGAAGACGAACTGCGTCGAACCCTCGGTGTTGCCCGCTTCCAGGACCGCGCTGCCCATCGACTTCCCGTCCTGGGTCGTCAGCTCGAGGATCGGCACGTAGTAGAAGCTGCCGTAGGGCTCTTTCGTCGCGTCGCGCCACGTGTAAGCGGTCGCGCCTTGTGGGCGTGTGCCGTAGAGCGACGCCCAATCGGAGCTCGCAAGCCAGCGCGTCGCGTCACCGGCGTCGGGCGAGGTCGCGGTGTGGTTCACGTTCACGAAGGCGTTCTCGGGGTCACCGCCGACCTGCTCGTAGACCAGGTGGTAGAGCTCGCCGGCGACGAGTGTTTGTGTCGCGGTGAGGGGGATGAGCGGAAACATCTGCGAGCGCTGGGCGTAGATGCCATTCGTCATGATGCCAGCAGGGGCATAGGTGCCGGTCGCGAGTGGCGTTGCGGTCATGTCCGGCAAGTGGTCGGCGCTACCGTCATCGGGGAGAAGGCGCGCTCGCAGGGTCCCGCCGTTGCCGCAAGCATAGCCGCCGCCTGGCGAGTCGTAGCTGTCAGGGGAGTAGATGCGGATGGTCGCCGGCATGCCCGAGATCGTCGCGCGGAAGCGCTGAGAGGCAGCGTAATCGATGCCGCCGGCGCGCTTCACGTAGGTGTAAGCGAGCGCGTCGATGAAGATCTTACCTGGCCCGTACAGCCGTCCGTAGGCGCTGCTGGTGGCCTCGTAGCCCACGTTGGATGCGGGGACGAGAGGCGGGATGCCTGGTGGGTCATCATCAGGGGAGGAGCCGTCGGCCGGCGATGGGTCTGTCGCATCGTCGTCGCGGGCAGCGTCATTGTCGTGGGCCGTGTCGCCGTCGCCCGCGTCATCGGAGCTCTGATCGCCGCTCGGCTGGCGCCATGAGGTGCCGACTTCGCCGCCACAAGCGATGAGCGTCGCGAGCATACCCACACACGCGACGCTCCTTGCATGTGGCATGAAATCTCCCCCCCTGCGCGTATCTTACCAGACCGCGGACCATGCCGGTTAGGAGCACGGGGAATTCCATGCGTCAGCAGAGCAGGGACGCGCCGTCCCCCGCGGGGCGTCTCAGATGACCTCGAGGCTCGCCGACAGCACGCGCTGGCGCTCGTACACCGGCTTGACGAGACCGAGCTCGATCTTCTCTTCGACCTCGGTGTCGTTGAGGACGACGTCCGGCATGGCGTTCAGCACGTCCTGGAGGACGACGAAGGCGGGCGCCGCGAACTGCGTGG
>JBDHVB010000314.1:0-4863 GCA_039809465.1 Myxococcota bacterium | reverse complement strand
CGGCGAGCCGGAGGCGCTTATTGTAATGCGGCCCGCGGAGTAACCCCCATGTCCGTTCCTCTCTCGATCCTCGACGTCATCCCGGTGGGCGAAGGCCATACCCCCTCCAGCGCCATTGCCGCGTCGATGCGCTTGGTGCGTGAGGCCGAAGCTCTCGGCTTTGCGCGCTACTGGTTCGCCGAGCACCACAACATGCCGACCATCGCGAGCTCGGCCCCCGAAGTGCTCATCACCCAGGCGGCAAGTCTCACCCAACGCATCCGTGTGGGAGCCGGCGGCATCATGGTGCCGAACCACGCGCCACTGCACATCGCCGAAGTCTTCAAGACCCTGGAGGCACTCTATCCCGGCCGCATCGACTTGGGACTCGGCCGCGCTCCAGGCACCGATCCGCTGACCGCGTCGGCGCTGGGCCGCTCCGCGAGCGAGCGTGAGCTGAACGAGAAGCTCGTCGACCTGTTCTCCTTCGCGAACGACGCCTTCCCAGACGGCCACCGCTTCGCGAGCATCATGGCGCAGCCCTCCGACGTGGAGTTTCCCGCCATCTGGATGCTCGGCTCGACGAGCACCGGAGCCGGCATCGCCGCGCAGCTGGGCCTCGGCTTTGCTTTCGCTGGGCACTTCAACATGGCCGAAGCCGACGGCGCGGCGCGCGTCTATCACGAGCACTTTCAGCCGGTCGGTAAGCTCACGAAGCCCGAGCTGATGATGGCGGTCGCGGTGATCTGCGGCGAGACCGACGAGCACGCCCAGTGGCTCGCCGGCCCGTACCGCGTCGGCGTGGCGCGCATGCTCACGGGAAACCCCGGCCCACTCCCATCCTTCGCGTCCGCCGCGGCCTACAGCATGTCACCAGTCGAAAAAGCGGCATTGTCACGCTTCGAGTACGGCGCAATCATCGGCGGCCCCACGACGGTCACCGAACAGCTCGCCAAGGTCGCCGAGAAATACCGCGCCAGCGAGATCATGCTCTCGACCCTCATCCCCGAGCCCGATGAGCGCCTGGCATCCTGGCGCCGCGTCATGCGGGCCAGAGGCTGAGCGCGCTCAGCGTCGCGTGAACGTATAGACGCTCTGCTTGGGCTTGCCCTTTTCGGTCGTGTCGAGGGTCACCGCGAGGCTCCCATCGGCCTTGTGCTCGTAGGTGAGGCGCACGCGCTTACCGCCTTCGAGACCATCGAAGACGGTACGTGCGTCGGTCTGCTCGACGGCGGGGAGCGTCGTCGGCTTCGTCTTCTCTTCCCACGTCGTGCCGTCCGCGTTGATGTGATGCAGATACAGCACGAGCCCCTTCGGCCCCTGCACGAGCGCCAAGTGCTCGAAGAGCTTCACCTTGCCACCGGCGACGATGCGCCACATGCCCATGCGCGAATCGCCGGCCGCACCCGACCAGATCTCCTCCGAGACCACGCCGTCTTCTTCCGACAGCCAGCGGCCCGCGAGCCAGTCGAGCTTCGCGAGCTGCGTGTCCGCTGAAGCGGAGACCACCAAGGCGGTGAGAATGCCGAGCATTACTCGAGCGAGATACGCGCGATCGGCTGGATGTTCATGTCCGGCGACAGCTCCTGGTAGCTCAGCACCGCCAAGTGCGGGAACTCGAGCTCGACGAGCTTGCGGAAGTAGCGGCGGATCTCCATGGTCGTGAGGATGACCGGGTTCTGCGCCGTCGGCGGCAGGTTGCCGACCTCGTTGCGCACCGCCGTCAGGATCTCCTGGGTGATCTCCGGCTCGAGCGCGAGGTACGAGCCCGACTGCGTGTGCTGAATCGACGAGCGCACGGTCTCTTCGATTTGCGGGTCGAGCAGGTAGACGACGAGCGTGTTACCGCCGCGCGTGTACTTGTGCGAGATGTATCGCTTCAAAGCGTTGCGCACGTACTCGGTGAGCATGACCGTGTCGTTCTCGACCTGGCCCCACTCCGCTAAAGCTTGCAAAATCGAGCGCAAGTCACGGATCGAGATCTCTTCCTCGACCAAGCGGCGCAAGATGTCGGTGAGCTGGAAGGGCGAGACTGCCTTGGGCACGACTTCTTTCACCAAAGCGGGGAAGGCCTGCTCGAGCTGCTCGAGCATGTTCTGCACTTCTTGGATGCCCACGAACTCCGCTGCGTTTTTGCGGAGCACGCTCGACAAGTGGAGGACCATGTAACCGGCGGCGTCCCACGTGGTGAGACCGGCCTGCTCGGCGATGCTCGCGTACTGCTCGGGGATCCAGGCGCACTCCGAGCCGTTCGCGGGGTTCACCGCTTCTTCACCCTTGATGTTCAAGAGCGTCAAGCGGTCGACGGTGTCGTTGACGAGCACCTTGTCGAGCGAGACGTTACCCGACACCAACGGGATCTCGTTGATCATGATGATGTACGTACCGTCCGGAAGATCCGTTTCGTTACCGCGGACACGAATACCGGGGAACTTCACGCCGAGCTCGTAGAAGAGACCGTCGCGCATCATCGGCACCATCTCGCCGAGGAACTTATTGCCGCCGGTCGAGTCCTCGACGAGCGGGATGAGGTTGGCCGCGACTTCCAAAGCGATCGGCGTGACGACCGGGAGCATCTGCTGCGCCTGGCCTTCTTGTTTCTTCGCGGCTTCGATCTGTTTCTGGCGGGTCTCTTCGCCGAGCGCCTGCACTTGATTGGCGGGGCCGTCATCATCCCCGAGCGCGCCCGCGATCTTGGTGCGCATGAGGCCGTAGGCGAGACCGCCGGTGGCGACCGCCATGATGGCGAACGGCACGAACGGCAGACCCGGGACGAGCGCGACGCCGACGAGCAGACCGGCCGCTACAGCGAACGCCTTCGGTTGCGCCAAGACCTGGCCGGCGATGTCCTTACCAAGGTGCGCTTCGCTGTCTTCCGACGAGACGCGGGTGACGATCAGACCGGCGGTCATCGAGGAGAGCAGGGCGGGGATCTGCGAGACCAGACCGTCGCCGATGGTGAGGATGCCGTAGCGCTGGATGGCTTCGCTGGCGCTCATGTCCATCATGGTGATGCCGATGATGATGCCGGCGATGATGTTGATCGCGGTGATGATGAGGCCCGCGATAGCGTCACCTTTGACGAACTTCATGGCGCCGTCCATCGAGCCGAAGAGCTGCGATTCGCGGTTGAGCTCGGAGCGGCGGCGGCGTGCCTCGTCGAGATCGAAGGCGCCGGCGCGCAAGTCCGCGTCGATGGACATCTGCTTACCGGGCATGGCGTCGAGGGTGAAACGCGCCGCGACTTCGGCGACACGCTCGGAGCCTTTGGCGACGACGAGGAACTGGATGATCGTGAGGATGAGGAAGATGACCGCGCCGACGACGAAGTTGCCGCGGACGACGAACTTACCGAACGCTTCGATGACCTCGCCGGCGTCGGCTTGGAGGAGGACGAGACGCGTCGAGGAGACGTTGAGCGCGAGGCGGAACAACGTCGTGATGAGGATGATGGTGGGGTAAGCGGAGAGCTTGAGGGCGTGCGAGATGTAGATGGCGATCATCAGCATCGCGACGGCGATGGTGATGTTCAAGCAGAGCAAGATGTCGAGGACGTGCGTCGGGAGCGGGATGATCATCATGCCGACGACCGCGACCACGAGGCCGGCGAGCAAGATGTCCGAGTAGCGCGTCGAGATGGTTGCGAAGTCGCCGCGCGTTAGAAACTTGAGGAGCTTGTCCATCGTGGCGCGAGTGTACCCACACCTGCTTCCGAATGCGAAGCTCGTGTCTAAAAACGAGAGCTGATTTTCGCCTGACGCTAGCCGAGGTTAGGACTTGATGTTGGCTGCTTCGACACCCGCGGTGAGGACGGTGCGCTCACCCGCGTTGACCTTCGAGTGGTAGAAGGCGGTGGCGCGCCGGACGCCGCTGAAGTCAGGCTCGATGGCTTGCGGCTTGCTCGCGGAGCCGCGCATCGTGGGCGAGCTAGCGGTTGCAACGGCGACGGCACCTGGCTTCGTGGTCAGGAGCTTTTCCAATGCCTGCAATTTCCCGGGAGCTGAAACTGTCATTGGACACCTCGCGTTGCTGGGATACGCCGAGACGCAACTTACCCAGTACTTGGAGTATCGGCAAAGCCGGCGCTTGTGTTTCGTCTGGTAGTCGAGCAGCTTGTTTTCATTGTGATTTTGCCTGTCGAAAGGTGCTCGGCCTGGGGGGCGAGGGCACACGGTTTGCTGGGCAGTGAAGCACCGTCATGCGGAAAAGCTCTTTGGATTGTGCCCTGTCGACAGGTACATACCTTCGGCATGGCCCACGCCGTCGATGTCGTTGCGTCGAGCAAGCAGGGGACGGTCCTCGACGACCGCACCTCAAGGTCGTTGCGAATTGGGCCGTGGATCTGGCGGCCGCATCATACTCTCGAGCTCGCGGCAGGTGAGGCGGCGCGTTTGCGTTTGGTGACATCAGAGCTGCGAGAAACCGCGTTTTTGGAGGTTTCAGCTTGATCTTCGCGTACATCTGCGCGCGCAGCATTCTTGAACCGCCTCATGGCGCATGCTACCAACGGCCCGTTGTGACGAGTGAGACGGCATGAAGATCCGCTACGCCGGCAGCACCCACGTCGGTATGAAGCGGTCGCACAACGAGGACAACTTCTTCCTCTTGGCCGAGGAGAATTTGTACATCGTGGCCGACGGCATGGGTGGACACGCCTCTGGTGAGGTGGCCTCGCAGATCGCCGTCGAGACCCTCGCGAACTTCTTCATCGACACCTCGCGCGACCGCGAGATCACCTGGCCCTACAAAGAGGACCGCGGCGTCAGCTACGACGAGAACCGCCTGATCACCGGCGTGAAGCTCGCGAACCGCCGCGTCTACGAGACCGCCCAGAGCGACGCCCGCTATCGCGGAATGGGCACGACCATCGTCAGCCTCGTGTGC
>JBDHVB010000313.1:0-4877 GCA_039809465.1 Myxococcota bacterium | reverse complement strand
CTTCGGCTTTCTGGCGGCCTACGAAGTACAACGCCGCGCCACCGCCGAGCGCCGCGACGCCGACTCCGAGTGACACGTAACCCGCGCGCCGGACGAAGCGCGCGTGATCAGCGTACTGGCGTTTCCACTCCTCCGAGGGCAGCAGCGTCACGGTGTGGGTGAGTTGTTTGTCGCGCTCGACGGCGACGTCTTCGCGTGCGACGATGAAGCCCTTCTTCTCGACCTCGAGGCGGTGGAAACCTTCCGCCAAGGTGAGCGGCGCGCGCAGTGGAGAGACGCCGATGATCGCGCCGTCGATGCTGACGCTCGCGCCCTCTTCGTTGATCACCACCGCGAGCTCGCCGGAGCGCTCCGCGAGGATATCGCGTACCAAGACCTTCGCCGCGGCGCCCGCTTCGGCGAACAGGCCTTCGGTCGAGCCGTTGTACGAGCGTGACACGCGGCCGTCGACACGCGCGGAGTCGACGCGCAACAGCTGCAGTTGCATCACGTAGGTGTCGCCACCCAAGGTGACGTTGCCGGTGACCAAGTAGTCCGCGCCGGACGCCGTGCCGAGCTCGGCCAAGCACGAGGGGTCCGAGCAGCCGAGCATCTGGCGCATCGCCGCGTGCTCCACGATGCGCTGCACGTCGGTGGTCGCCGCGACGGCGAATGGGCCCATCTGCGCCAGAGTCTCGCTGACAGCTTGCGTGAGCCCATCGATCAAAGCAGGGTCGACGTCGGCTGTTCCGTTGAAGCGGACGGTCATGAGCTTGAGCTTTTGCGTGCCGACGAAGCTCTCGGGTTGCGGCGGCGGCGCGTCGGGGACCCGCGGCTGGTCCGCGATGGTGGGCAGTGGTTTGTAAGACTCCTTGGGCGCCGGCTGCGAGGTCGTGGTCTTGGCTCTCTTGCCCTTCTTCGCTCTCTTCTTCTTCACGGCTTCGGCCGGTGTCGCGCAGAGCAGCAGCGCGAGGACCATGAGCAGCAAGGGTTTCATGGCACCACCACCGAGAGAGCGTTGCAGGTCCGTACGTCGCCGACGTCGTTCAGCGGGCAACTCGGCGTGTCGCCGGTCCTACAGCTCGGCGCCGCGGAGCAGAGCTGCAAGCCGATGTTGGTGTCGGAGCCCGTGCGGTAGGCGGTCGATAGTCCCCAACAGCTCGTCTCACCGCTTTCGCGGATGACACAGGTGTGGGAACCGCCGCTCGAGATCGCGACGACACCCTGGAGCGGCGTCGTGCACGTGGTGCCGCAAGCGCCGTCGCCGCAATCCACCGTCGGCCCCAGAAGGCTCGCCGCGACGCTGAAGTAGCCTTGACCGAGCTCCGAGAGATTGTTCGTCCCCCAGCAGCCCACCGAGCCGTCCTCGCGCAGCACGCACGTGAAGGAGATGCCCGCCGAGACATCCACGATATTTCCGATGGGCACGCAAGGCGCCTCGTCGGTCACGCAGGCGACACGCGCGTCGCTCCTGCTTCCGCCACTGCAGATCGTGGTCTGCGGATTACCCAGCTCGCCGCAGTCATCGGCGCCCCAGCAGATCATCGTTCCGTTTTGGCGGATGGCGCAAGCGTGGTTGTAGCCAGCGCGAACCGACACGAGATCGCTCCACGGCACGCAACCCGGCCCGTCGGTGGCGTCACAAACCGCGGCGGGGAAACGGACGTTGGGCGCGCCCAGTCCAGCCCCAACCGTACCGAGACGATTGTCACCGAAGCAAAGCACCTGGCCGGAGCGCTTCAAGACGCAGGTGAACCCCGCGCCCGCGGCGACTTCGGCGACGTCGGTCAGCGCGCCGTTGCTCGCGTCCGCGGAGACGGAGTGTGGCTGCGGCACGGGCTCGACGTCACCGTCGCACGACATGACGATGCCGCGGCCCGTCTCACCGCAATCGTCGCCACCCCAACACCACATCTGACCAGCGGCGTTGGCGGCGCAGGCGTGATACGCGCCGACGGCGAGCGAGACGACACCGCCGAGCTTCTCACAGCTCGAGCCGGTGCCGCTCGCGCACACGGGCGTCGCATAGCCACGTGACTCGTAATAGCCGTTAGGGCTCACGCCGAAGAGGCCGTAGCGGTCCCAACCCCAGCACCAGACGGTTCCGTCATTGCGGAGGGCGCAGCTGCTGTCGACTCCCGCGTGGACCGCGCGCACGTCGGTGAGGGGAGCGCGATCCGCGCCCGCCCCCATCTGAACCTCGGCCGGCCCTTCGGAGAGCGGAGGTAGCGGCAGAGCCAGCTCGCCCGAGGCGTTGTTTCCCCAGGAGCGCAGCTGGCCATCCGCGACGGCGAGGCCGAGGTAATGCTGCGTGCTGATCGCGGTGATGCCCTGCAGTGGATCACACGACGGCCCGGCGCCGCTCACGCACACCGGCACGGGCAAGCCTCTCGCGGCGGGTACCTCGGCGTTGCCGCTCGCGCTGTCATACCCCCAGCAAACCGCGGTCCCGTCGGCGCGGCGCGCGCAAGTCAACTCTTGGCCGGCGCTCACCTCGGCGATGCCGGTCAAGCGGGGGCATCCTAGCGTCGTTCCGCTTTGGCAGACAGGAGTGGCGACACGCAGGACGGAGGTTTGAATGCTCCCGACCTGACCGTAGTCGTTACGTCCCCAGCAGTAGACTTCGCCGCCAACCACGGCACAAGCGTGGTCATGTCCCGCGCTGAAGCTCGTCACACCGGCGAGAGCTTGCGTGCAGACCCCAGAGTCACCGGCCACGCAGACAGGCGAAGGGACCGTCTCGTCGCCGTTGGTCGAGCTGGTGCCGAGCTGCCCGCCGTTATTGAGCCCCCAGCACACCAGCGTCGCGTCGGCCTTGCGCGCGCAAGCAAAGTAGTCACCGAGCTCGACGTCGGTGACGCCATCGAGGGGCACGCAGCTCACACCGGTACCACTCGTGCAGACGGGAATGGGCACCGCCGATGAGCCCGCGTCGTCGGTGCCGAAGATGTTGCGGTAGTAGCTCCCCCAACACCAGACCTCGTCACCTTTGCGCGCGCAGGCGTTACCGTTGCCCACCGAGACCTCGTCGGCGGTGAACGGCGTGCAAGGCACCGCGCCGTCCGCGCACACCCGCCGCGGCGGATGATCGTCGGTGCCGTCGAGCGGCGCGCCCCAACACCAGACCTCGCCACCGGCGGCAATCGCGCAGGCCGTGTACGTACCCGCCGAGATCTGCGTGACGCCAGCGAGCTGCGTGGTGCAGCCGAGCGCGTCGCCGGCGGCGCACACCGGGACGGGCACCGAGCTCCTCTCCTCGGTGGCGCGGCCGAGCTTGAAGGCGCCGCCGTCACCCCAGCAGAGCGCGTGCTGATCATTGGTGATGCCGCACCCATAGTCGACGCCGGCGGAGACCGCGGTCAGCATCACCGGTCCGCCGACACAGGTCGCGGTCGCGTCGGAGCATGGACGCTGCGCGGTGTACGCCTGCTCGACGTCACCATGGCCGAGCTGGGTCGAGTCGTTCACGCCCCAGCACATGACGCGGCCGCTCTGCAGGACCTCACAGGTGTGCGCGACGCCCGCCGAGATGCTCGCGCGGGGAGCGGCGTTGCAGTTGCCGCAAGCGGGGTCGACGGGTTGCACGCCACGCCCCGTCGCTTCACCCGCGGCATAGTCCGGCATGTGGCGGCGGCTACGCGGAGTCGCCGTCTGAACGACGGTCAGTGTGCGCGATAGCGTCGCCCGGCCACCGTTGGTGTCGTCGACGACCCAGTCCGTCACGATCGCCCCGGCCGTCGACGGATCAATCGAGCCGCTGAAGCCCGACGCGGTACCCGCGTTGGTTCGTTCACCGTCGATACGGCCGAACGACGACTCGAATGACGCCCCCGCGTCGTACGTCGCGGCGCCGAAGACCTCGAGCGAGCACTGCGGACCAATGAAAGGCGCGTCGGTCCACGATAGCGTTGCGGGGGTGACGCCGAGCTGATCGTCTTGCACGGGCGCGCTGTCGCCGCTCGCGTTGAAGGCGACCAAGAGGTAGGCGTAGAGCACGCCGGGCGTCACATTGGTATCGACGAGCTGCTCGCCGTTCCGGGCGACGATGCCGAGCTGAGCGAACGGACCGCCGGCGACGCTCCGCGAGACGCGGTAGCCGTCCTCGAAGGTGTTGACGTCGTCCCAAATGACGGTGATCTGGCCGACGGCGGTGGCGCGCGCGAGCATTCCCTCGGCCGCCTTGGGAACGGTGCGTGCCGTGATCGGCGCGCTTGCCGGCGTCGTACAAACGCTGCCCCCGGCGCCACGCACGGCGCTGACGCGGTAGTTGTATTCTTCGTCGAGGACGACACGGGTGTCGTTGAAGGTCAGCGCGCTCACCGCGCCAATCTCGCCCCAGACCGGCTCACGTGACGACTGGCGCTCGACCAACCAGCCATCGGCGTTCGTCGCGCTGCTCGTCCAGGTGATGGTCAGCGAGCCGTCGGCCTCGAGCCTCGAGGTGACGTCGTGCGCGCCGTCGTTCGGCGCCGGACACCCACGGTCGGTCGCCTCGCGGCGGGATTCGACGTCGTGGAGAAAGGACGCGTCGCACGCAGCCAGCCACACGACCGCTGAAACGGGCAGGACGCGACGCGAGATCGACCGTGAGAGGAAAGTCGTCATGGAGGGAGGGGGATCCCCCCAGAGCTTCCTCGATCTCGCGCGTTGGTTCCAGTCGGGATGCGCGCTATGACGTCGGCAATGACGCAGCTCACGGAATCCCAGAAGATGTGGAGAATCGCCGCCAAGTACTCGGCGCTCGGCATCGAGATGACCATGGAGGTCGGGGGCTGCACATGGCTCGGGATCTGGCTGGACAAGAAGCTGGAGACCGCCCCCGTGCTCATGTGGGTGGGTATCGTAGTGGGCTTCGCGGCGGCGTTCCGCGCGGTGCAGCGCACCATCCGCGACTACAA
>JBDHVB010000312.1:0-4919 GCA_039809465.1 Myxococcota bacterium | reverse complement strand
GTCTCCGCCATGTCCTGGAGCCGGCGGATGTAGTGCCGCGTGACCACGGTGCGGGCGCGCTCGACCGCCTCGCGCAGGGTCTCGGCGGTGACGTTCGGATTGCCATCACCGTCGCCACCGATCCACGAGCCGAAGCGCACCATGGTCGGTATCTCGTGCGGCTCGACGTCGGTGGCGTAGGCCTCGGCGATGGAGGCCGCGAGCTCCCGGTAGAGGGCCGGCACCGCCTCGAAGATCGCCGGGTCGTAGAACGCGAGCGCGCTGCCGATCTCGTCGCTGACGCTGGGCTTCGCTTGACGCACGCTGCTCGCCCGCCACAGGGCGCTGATGTCGTCCGCCAGAGCAGACTCGATGATCGTCTTGGTGTCGCTGTCCTCGGCTTCGTCGAAGGCCTCGAGGTGCTCGGTGATGCGCTGGCGCGCGTGGAGCTTCGCGATCGGCGCGGCTTCGGTGGGATGCGCCGTGAACACGGGCCGCAGGTCGAGCAACGCCAGCCGGTGCATGACGTCCTCGAACGACAGGCCGCGCGCGCGCATGCCAGCGAAAGCGCCGAACGCCGCGCCCTTCTTACGGCGGCTCGCATCCCCGGCGAGCGACAGGCGACGCTCACGCTGGCGCGCCTCGGCCGCGTTCACCAGATCGAAGAGAACACCGAACGCCTTCGTGAGCGTCGCGAGCTCCTCGGTGGACGCGCCCTCGATGAGCGCGTTGGCCTCATCGAGCCCGCGGTTCGCCTGCGTGGTCTCTTCCTCGAAGTTGAAGGCGCCGCGCCGGTAGCTGATCGCGAGGCGCCGCAGGTTCTCGACGTGGTCGAAGGCCCGCTGACCCGCTTGGCGTTTGATTTCCGCGCCGAGCAGCTCGCCGAGTCGGCGGACGTCGGCGCGCAGAGGCGCGAGCTTATCAGTTGCTTCCACCGTGTTTTTTTACCGCGTGGACGTCGCGGAAGGCCAGCATCGGGCCGAGCTGCTCCTCGCGGCCGTTGGTGAAGCCGCAGCGGGCGTCCCAGGTGGGCGGGTTGTCGTAGGTGCCGAAGAGCATGTCCCACCAGACGATGTCGCCATAGTTGTTCCGGTGCTTGCCCTCTTCGTGGTGGATGCGGTGCATCTCGGGGCGCTGGAAGACGTAGCCAATCCAGCGCGGCGTGCGGATGTTGGTGTGATAGAAGAACTCGCCGAGCGCGCAGCACGCCGTGTAGACCGCTCCAGCGGACGGAGATAGGCCGAGCAGCGTATAGACGATGAGCGCGCCCAAGATCGAGTTCGCGATCATCTCGAGCGGGTGTTTGTAGAAGCTGGTGATGACCTCGAGCCGCTGCGGGCTGTGGTGGATCTGATGAAAGCCCCGCCAGAGGAAGTCCGAGGTGTGGCGGAAGCGGTGCCACCAGTAGAATACGAAGGTCGAGATCACGTAGGCGATGACGCCACCGGCAACTGGGCTCACGTGCTCCGACAAATGGAAGAGCGAGTAGGCGCGCGCGTACTTCTCCCAAGTGACGCCGGCCAAGAAGACGACGCCGACCTGGATGAGGTTCACGACGACCACCCGGACCGGCCAGGTCCGCACCTTGGGCAGCTCCCACCCAGTCCAGATGCGCTCGACGACGAAACAGACCGCAGCTACCGCGATGAGCATGTAAATCATGCCCCGACGATGCGGCAGCGTCCCTCACGGCGACCAGCTCCCGCGAGATTACAATGTAATCTCAAATGGGCTAGACTCGCCAAATGCGCAATTCTTCCCTGGCACTACGCTTCGGCTACGTGGACTTTCAGGCCACCCTCCTGCACGCCTCCGTCATCGCTGCCCACGCCATCAGCGACGTGAACGGCTTCCGCGCAACCGACGTACGCTTCTTCTTCCGGCTCTTCGGCAATTGGCTCGAGGTCGACGTGCTCCATCCGAGCCAGGACATCCAGCTCGTCCAGGTGAGCCGCGTGCTCAAGCTCATGGAAGCCGACGAGCACCTCATACAAACCAAGGTGCGCTTCGTCCGCTATAAAGAACGCCGCGTGCGCCTCACCCCGGATGGCCTGCTCACGCTCGCGGAGAGGCTCGTCGACGAGTGCATCCCGAGCTTTCCCGAGACGCTGTTCGTGCTGCACTTCGCGGCGAGCTACCGCGACATCCTGCGGGCGCGTGTCGTCGCCGCGGGAGATCGACTCTCTCCCACGGCCCGCCGCCGCCTCGGCATGGTCCTGGACCCCAAGCGCATCCTGAAGCGCGCCATTCAAGACAACGAGCTGCTCATCGACGACTTGCGTGGGCGCCTCGAGCTGGATCGCGACTTCGAGGCCGAGGTCGAGCACCTCAGGTCCGCAAAAGGCGACGTCGACATCACGGAGGCCCTGACGAAGATCGGCGCCTATCAGCTCGAGCGCGTGCAGCCGCTCAAGCAGCTACATCGCATGCTGCCGCCAGACCTCAAGCGCTTCGAGCTCGCGTTCGGCGTGAAGGGACGTCGCGAAATGATCTTCCAGCCTCTGCTGCAGCGTTGTGAGCTGGAGCTAGAGCTGCTGCGGAACCTTGCGAGCAAGACGGCTGGCGAGAGCTAGCCGCCCTTCTTGAGCTCCGTGAGCACCAGCTTGGCGATGGCCTTCAGCGTGTCGAAGACGCCGTTGCCGACGGTCGCCGAGGCCTCGAAGTCGGGCACAGCGCGCGGGTTCAGCAAGCGCTTGAGCTCGTCGACGCCTGCGGCGTTCGGCAAGTCGCGCTTGTTGTACTGGATGACGAACGGGATCTTGTCGAGGTCGTAGCCCTGCTCGGCCAAGTTGGTGCGCAGGTTCTCCATCGACTCGAGGTTCGCTTCCATACGCTCGATCTGCGAGTCGGCGACGAACACGACGCCGTCGACGCCCTTCAAGATGAGCTTACGGGACGCGTCGTAGAAGACCTGGCCGGGGACCGTGTAGAGGTGGAAGCGCGTCTTGAAGCCGCGGATCTCACCGAGCGAGAGCGGCAGGAAGTCGAAGAACAGCGTGCGCTCGGTCTCGGTGGCGAGGGAGATCATCTTCCCTTTCGCCTCGGGATTGGTCTTGTTGTAGATGTACTGCAGGTTGGTCGTTTTCCCGCAAAGACCCGGCCCGTAGTAGACGATCTTACAGTTAATCTCGCGCGAGCTGTAGTTGATGAAGGACATGGCTCGGCCGCCTCACTCAGAGAACAGGTTGTCGATATCGTCGTCGGTGATCTCGCCGAACGGCGCGCCCTGCGCCTGACTCTGCGCCTTCTGCAACATGGCGCCGAAGATGTTGGCGAGCTCCTCGCTGGCGCGCTTCACGCGAAGCCGGACGAGGCCCAAGCTCGAGCGCTGGTCGAACATGACGACCAGGATCGCGCGCTGCGCGACGATCGAGAAGTGAAGGTTGTACTTCTCACCTTCGAGGAAGTTGTTCGGAAAGTCCTTCTCACCAATCAGCTTGGCGAGGCCGTTGGTGGCGGCGTTGGTGCCGGCCGCGAGCGAGGCGAGGGACGTCGTGTCGAGATCGCCGGTTTCGCCGTTACTGGTGATGTATTGACCGTTCTTGTCGACGAGGAGAACGGCCTTGGCGTTGGCTTCACGGGTGAGGCGTTCGCAGATCGCGGCGATCTGCCGGAACTCCTCCTCGTACATCACCATCTGTTGGTCGGCCATGGTGCCTGTTTGTTAACAGACACCCCGACATGGCTTCAACTTTTGTATTGGACCAACGTGCGCGGGGGGCGATCAAGCGGTGGAGCTCACCACGCCTTTCTGGGCCAGGAGTCACGATGGTATTTGAGCCCTCGATGGCCTCCGATCTGGACCTCATTGCCCGTATCCGGGCGCTCATGCCCACCCAAGGCGTCGTCGAGAAGAGGATGTTCGGGGGCACCTGCTTCCTCTTGAACGGCAACCTCTGCTTCGGCGCGTCTTGGAAGGGGCTGATGATCCGGGTCGGCAAGGAAGGCCAAGCGGCGGCCGAACGGCGGGGGGCGGCGCCGCTCACCATGAAGGGTCGACGCATGGGTGGGTACGTCCGACTCGATGCGGCCGCTTTGAAGAGCGACGCGGCGCTCGCTGCTTGGGTCAAGACGGGTGTCGAGCATGTGCGCACGTTGCCAGCGAAGCCTGTGAAGCCCGAGCGCAGGAAGGTCGTGCGCGATGGTCTGCCGCTGCCGCCGCCGCTCGAGGCAGCGCGCAAGAAGGCCGCGAAGGGCAAGAGGCCGGCGAAGCGAAAGACCCGCTAGGCCTCCGCTAGAGCCAATGCCGAGCAGTTAAATTGTTCGTTGCGTATCGACGCCGCGCACAAGCGTTCACGGGCAGCGTCGCAGCCGCGACTTCCGCGGGTGCCTTTCTTCTTCTCGCTCAACCGCCTTCTTCGAGCTTACCTCGGCGCATTTGGCACTCGCTTCGACTCTTCTCGTCGTCTCATCGTGCCCTAAGCCGTGTTCCCTCGCCGTGCTCCTCGCAGCGCTACGCAATGTTCTGCTCCACCTGTTGCGACAGACGAAACCCCCAAAGGTTTCGTCGTCTGTCGCACGCATCTACTCCGCCCGTCCGTCCGCTATAAACGACGCCGCATCGATGCGGCGCCTCCCCCTGCCAAGGTGTCTCGCAGAGCACTGAACAAATTGTCAGTGCTTTATGGTAGTGTCGACTCAACAATGAGGGGAGGCGTGCGCATGACAACTCAGGCGCGGATGGATTCGTGTGTGTCCGAGATTCTTTGTGCTCCACGGGTGGCGATGGACGACGCCCCTAGTTGAGCAGGAGCACGAGCGAACACGAGCACGATCTCGGCGCGGTGGTTGCGCGGTGATTGTGCGGTGGTGGCGCTCGAAGGTGCCGCATCGATGCTCATGATCCCGCACATCTTTCGACGGCCGCTAGCGGGGCTGGCGCCGTTGTGATCTAGGCCTGGCATGTCGGTAGCCATGCGAGAGCGCATTCTGAGCGAGTT
>JBDHVB010000311.1:0-4944 GCA_039809465.1 Myxococcota bacterium | reverse complement strand
ACCGACACGCATCATTCCTCCACGCAGGCACGACGGCTAAGGAGCTCTCATGGCATTCAACCTCAATGCGCTCCGCGACGTGGCCCGCGCCACGGTCAGTCAGCCGCAGGACGCGGCCACCGCCAAGGGCACGCAGGGCCGCATCAGTGAAGGCGAGTACCGCGCCATCGCCGCGCAGTACGCCGCCGCCCGCCGCGGCATCACACCGCAGCAAATGGAGGCCGCGAAAGCGTTGCTCCACCCGTGGATCAAGAACGCCCTCGCCAAGAACGACGAGGACGCCGCCGCCGCCGCGCTCGTCGACGCGGTCTTCCGCGACCAGTCGTTCGAGGAGTACCAGAACGGCCTGTCACGCCCGAGCAAGCGCGTCGAGAGGGTCCGCGACGAGAAGAAAGACAAGCAGAAGTAGGCTCGCCCTCAGTTCTTGAGCTTCACCCAGCGCTTGTCCTCGGCAGCCCGCGACAGCTCGGCCTGCAAGCGCTCGAACAACCCACCCTGCCCCTGCACCCGAAACACCGCCGCGGCCTTCACACGCCCGGCGCGGATCTTCGCCATCGCCTCGCTGTCGACTTCGACGAGCGCGTCCGCTTCAGCGATGATGCCGCGCCCGGTCCGCGACCGTCCGCCATCGAGGACCATGTGAAAGAAGTCACCGCCGGCGGGCGTCTCGGCGACGAACTGCAAGCGGCCGGTGAGGTCGGCGGGGAGCTGGTGGCGAATGGCATCCAGGCGGTCGCAGACGTCGCTCCACCAAGCGCGGTGTGCTGTGGCTGCTGGGGATTGGCGGCGCATCGGGGGGAAACTCCGGAGGGCCGCGCTGTGTAAGGGATTGGGAGGGGGGTTGGCTAGGGCAAAAGCCGAGAAGGGATGGGCCGATTGCTGGTGACGGAAAGCCGATAGCCGACTGCCGATGACCGATTGCCGATAACCGAAAGCCGATTGCCGATGACCGAAAGCCGATTACCGCCGCCCCAAGCTCAGCCCGATGTCTCACACGACTTAATCGTCTTATCCGTGCTATCCACCGCGTGCTCTCCCAAATCCACCCGCAGCACCCGTCGCTCCCGATCAATCACGAACGCCGCCCTCTTCGCCTGCGTCTGATCCCGCAAGTCGAACAACCGCACGATCTTCCCATGCGGGTCCGGCACGAAGATGAACCCCGCTCCCAGCGACTCCTTGAACTTCTTCTGCGTGGCCTGATCATCCATCGAGACCGCCACCACCTGCGCGTTCTTCTCGCGCAGCTCGGCGTACTCGCTAGCGTAAGCCGAGAGCTGCTTCGTGCACCCCGGCGTGAACGACTTGGGGAAAAACGCCAGCAGCACCGGCCCCTGCGACGCCAGCTGCGACAGGCTCACGTCCTTGCCGTCGACGTCCTTCGCACGGAAATCAGGAGCGATATCGCCAACTTTTGGCGTCCCCACCGCCACCAACAACGCCACGACCAAGCCTATTGTGCTCATGGGCGAACACCCCCAATGCTTAGACTACGCATGATCGAGGGGCTTTGGCGACGGATCGTATGGCGCAAAGCGATAGCGGGTGCCGGCAACAGGTAACACTCCGACGTCGCCCTCCATCTCCGCGTGCAGCGCGAGCTGATGGTAGAGCCCCGCCGGGAAGCGGCACGGCACCCTCAAAGTCCCTCGCAGGACCCCGTCGACGAAGGCCGGGCATGGAACCCGGCAATACAGAACATGGGCGTCGCTCTGCATCAGCGTCGCGCCGTCGAGCGGCTGTGAGCTACCGTCCGACAGCGTGAGCGTCACCTCCCGCAAGCGATCGCCGTCGGCGCGCACATCCAGGCTGCGAACGAACCAAGCCGTGTCTGCAACTTGAACTGGAGCGCTCTGGCGATCGATCACGATGAAGTAACGACCCTCCGGGGTGACTGCGAGGTGGCGGGCGAACAGCTCGGCGACGCGGGGAATGATCTTGTCGTCGCCGTGCATCCACACACCGTTCTCGGTGAGACGGATGGGGTCCGTGGAAAATTCGACGAAGACGCTCACCAGTCGACTCCACCGCCGCCGTCGATGCCACGCTCGGCACGGATGAAGCCGAGGAACGGATTGTTCGCGAGCTCCTCACCCAGCGTCGTGTCGGGGCCGTGGCCGCTGTGCACCCGCAGGTGTGGCGGGAGCGCCAGCAGCTTCTTGAGCGACTCTTTCATGAGGCGCGCATCGCCCGTGGGCAGGTCGGTGCGGCCAATGCTGCCGGCAAACAACGTGTCGCCCACGAAGATGTCGTGCTCGTCGTAGAAGCAGCCCATGCCGGGAGTGTGACCGGGCGTCGAGAGAAACTTCAAGCGGGTCTGCCCTAGCTCCACGACGTCGCCATCGTCGACGAGCCTGTCAATCCGCCCGAGCGGACGATTCAAGTGCGGCGCGCCGAACCACGAGCCCTGCTGCTTCAAGGTCTGGAAGAAGGCCTCCTCCAGGCGCGGCAACACGGTGGTCGCAGTGGGGAAGCGCTCTTGCAAAAAAGGCAGCGCCCCGGCGTGGTCGACATGCGCGTGCGTGAGCAGAATCAAGGAGGGCCGCGCGTCCCGCAAAACTTCGAGGACGTCGTCGGTCTCGCTGGTGTCGACGATGGCTTGTGTGCCAGTAGCCTCGTCAGTGGCGAGGTAGATGTTCACGCCAAAGACGCCCAAGGTGAATGATTCGATGCGCAAGCCCATGAGATGGTCATAACATGCGTCAGGTTTGGATCACCCGCGTCGGCGCCCCGGAAGTCCTGGAGCTTCGCGAAGACCGCGACCCCGAGCCCCAGCCAGGTGAAGTGCGCATCCAGGTGCAGGCCATCGGCATCAACTTCGCCGACATCATGGCGCGCATCGGCGTCTATCCCGACGCGCCGCCGCTCCCTTGCGTCGTGGGCTACGAGGTCGCGGGCATCATCGACAAGGTCGACGACCCATCGAGCTCCTTCGAGGTCGGCGACAAGGTGGTCGCGCTCACCCGCTTCGGCGGCTACTCCGACGTCGTCTGTGTCCCGGCGCAGCAAGTGTTCGCTATCCCGGACAACATGACCTTCCCCGAGGCAGTGGCGCTGCCGGTGAACGGCGCGACGGCCTATCAAACGCTCGTCGTCATGGGTGCGTTGAAGCCCCGTGAGCGCGTGCTCATCCACGGCGCAGCGGGCGGCGTGGGGCTCGCGGCCATCGACATCGCGCGCATCATCGGCGCGGAGATCTACGGTACGGCGAGCGCCAGCAAGCACGCTTTCCTCCGCGATCGCGGAGTGCATCACTGCATCGACTACCGCACCCAGGACTTCGAGGCCGAGATCATGCGCCTCACCGACGGTCAGGGCGTGCACTTGGTCATCGATCCCATCGGCGGCGAATCCTGGACCAAGAGCATGGCGGTCTTGGCTCCCACGGGCCGCCTCGCCTGCATCGGCTTTTCGGGCGCGGCGCAGAGCAAAGGCCGCAACGTCATGGCGGCCCTCACCAACTTCGTGAAGGTCCCCTGGCTGCAGTTCAGCCCCATCGCGCTGATGAATGCCAATAAGGCGGTCATTGGTGTGAACCTCGGCCACCTCTGGAAGCACCAGGACATGGTCGGCACCTGGATGCGCCAGATCATGGCGTGGGCTCGGGAAGGCAAGATCCGCCCGCACGTCGGGCAGACCTTCAAGCTGGCCGACGCGGCCCAGGCGCACCACTACATCCAAGACCGTAAAAACACGGGAAAAGTGGTGCTCGTCCCCTGAGACGCTAAATGCGCCGGGGACCACTCTCGTCTTGACGAAATGCTCCCAGGACCCGCATTAGGCGCCATGGAAAATGCCGCCCCCTCCCTCCGTGGCAAGAAGTTCACCCACGTCGAGTACCCCGAGCCCCACCGTGACCGGGCGCGCAAGATCCTCGCGGATCATCCAGAAGTTCGTCAGCTCTTCGGCCGTCAGCCGCTCTCGTCGATCATCGTCACTGGCGTCGTCGCGTTGCAGGTTGGTCTCGCCATCGTGCTGCGCAATCAGCCGTGGTGGCTCGTGCTCGCGGTCGCGTGGATCGTCGGCGCTTGGGCCACGCACTGCTTGTGGGTCCTCATCCATGAGGCGACGCACAACCTCATCAACAAAGAGAAGTGGACCAACCGCGCCTTCGGCATCCTCGCGAACCTGCCGATGCTCGTCCCCAGCGCCGAGTCGTTCCGCATCTATCACCTGAAGCACCACAAGTTTCAGGGTGACTACATGCTCGACGCCGACCTGCCGTCGCACTGGGAGGCGAAGCTCATCGGCTCGTCCTTCTTCGGCAAGCTCCTCTGGCAGCTCTTCTTCCCGATCTTCCAGTCGCTGCGCGTCATCCGCTTCTCGAAGGCCGGCAACATCTCGTTCGTCACGCCGGGCGTCATCACCAACATCGTGCTGTCGTTCGCGTTCGACGCGGCCATGTTCTACTTCTTCGGCCCGATGGCGATCCTCTACCTGGGCGCCTCGCTGATCTTCAGCATCGGCCCGCACCCGGCCGGCGCGCGCTGGATTCAGGAGCACTACCTCACCTGGGAGCACAACCAGGAGACCGGCAGCTACTACGGCCCCGCGAACATCCTGGCGCTCAACGTCGGCTACCACAACGAGCACCACGACTTCCCGTTCATTCCGTGGCACCGCCTGCCAAAGCTCAAGGCGCTCGCCCCCGAGATGTACGACACCCTGCAGAGCTACGATTCGTACACCAAGCTCTGGCTGCTCTTCTTGTTCAAGCCGCAGATCACGCTGTTCTCGCGCATCACCCGCGACGGCGAAGTGAACCTGAAGCGCGTCGAGATGCGCGAGCGCGTGCGTGAAGCGCAGGCCGCGGTCATCGCCAACGAAGCAGCCCAAGACGACCGACCGCAAGAGCGGATACCCGCGGCGCCGGAGCCGGCTTAAAGCCACAGCCGATCAGTTAGTTCATCTCCGCCTGTACGCGCATTGATGCCCATCGCGCTC
>JBDHVB010000310.1:0-4996 GCA_039809465.1 Myxococcota bacterium | reverse complement strand
AGCCGATTACCGACACCAGATCGCCGCCTGCGGATGGCCGACGGCCGATTACCGATGAGAGATAGCCGCTCGCCGACCTCCGATGGCCGATCATCTACCGCGAGTGGTGATGCGGATTCTGGGGATGTGGGGCCTTCGGTTCGTCCGTTCGATTTGAGCGAGCAGCTGGGCGGACTTGCGGTGGTTGTTGGCGCGGCAGTGGTTACTCTATGGTTCCTACGGAGAAACAAATGACCCCCCGCAAGACCTTCGCTGCCAGGCTTCAGAACGACATCGTTCAGGTCGGGGGCGCCGACCGCGTCGACTTGTTGCACCGGCTGTCGACCAACGAGCTGCAACCGCTCGTGACGCCGGGGCAGGTGCGCTCGACGCTCTTCACTACCGCGCAAGGCCGCCTGATCGATTGGGTGACCGTGCTCTCGGCGCCCGAGCACTTGCTGCTCGTCACCTCCGCCGGCCGTGGTCAGCGCGTAGGGGAGTGGATCGACACGTACACCATCATGGAAGACGTGCAGAGCAAGCTCTTGTCCGCCAAAGCGCACATTGCCATCGACGGTCCGCAAGCGGCGCAGGCGCTGGATGCGGTGTTCGCTGGTGCCGCGGATGTGGCGGCCGATGAAGCGCGCAACGTGAACGGCGCTTGGGTGTGGAGGGGGCTCGCGGCCTATGGTTCGCGCTACGAGCTCATCGCCGACGCGAGCGAAGTGCCGGCCATCCTCGAGAAGCTCCGTGCCGCGGGCGCGCAGACCGCAGACCACGGCACCTTCGAGAAGCTGCGCGTGGAAGCCGGCGTTCCAGGGCCAGCCACCGAGTATCCCGACGACGTGAACCCACTCGAGCTGCGCTTGGGGCCGGTGGCGGTGAGCTTTCGCAAGGGGTGCTACATCGGCCAAGAGGTCATCTCGCGCCTCGACAGCTACGACAAGGTGCAGCGCCTGCTCGTGGGCTTCACCGTCGATGACCAGGTCGCCTCGCGTCTCGCGGCGCTCCCGCAGGGCGAGCGCAAGCTGCAGCGCGACAACAAGCCTTTCGGCAAAGTGACGTCGCTCGTCGGCGGCAAGGGCCTCGCGGTGGTGAAGCGCGAAGGCAGCGAGGGCGGAGCGGCCGAGCTCGTGGTGGGCGACATGCGCCTGCCGGTGAAGCTCGACCCGCGGCCGTTCCTTTAGGGCAGTTTGCGGCGGCCCGTCGCGGCCACGGCGCCGCATCGATGCGGTGAAGCGCCGTTCACCGCGCCGCGCTGGGCGCGCGGGGTGGGTGCGCGTGCTTACGGTCGATGTCGCGGTCATCGGCGTCACGCCTTTCGCCGGCGCGCCAGATCGGCGCGTACCAAGCGGTGCACGGTCTTGCGCGGGAGGCCTAGGGTCTTCGCGGTGCGGGCGGTGTTCTGGTCGTGGGCGACGTAGGCGTTGATGACTGCGTCGTGGATGAGGTGATCGATGCTCGACACCGGAGCGCGGGGCGTGAGCGCGACATCGTTGACGTTGAGCTCGGGGTTGTCGCTCATCACGCAGCTGCGGGTGAGGGTGTTCACGAGCTCACGCACGTTGCCTGGCCAGCTGTGTTGCTTGAGCTTGTCCCAGGCGGCCTGGGTGAGTGTGCGCGGTGGGTTTTGCTGCTTCAAGAAGCGCTCGGTGATCGCCACCAAGTCTTCCGCGCGCTCGCGCAGCGCCGGCACCTTCAGCGTGATGACGCTCAAGCGGTGAAACAGATCGTCGCGGAAGGCGTCGGCCCGCACCATGTCGGCGAGCCGGCGGTGCGTCGCCACCACCAAGCGGACATCGACAGGGCGCTCGACGTTCTCGCCGATACGCCGGATGACGCGCAGCTCGACCGCGCGTAGCAGCTCGGCCTGCACGGACGGCGACAGCTCGGCCACCTCGTCGAGGAACAACGTGCCGCCATCGGCCGCGGCGAACGCGCCGGCGCGGTCGGTCTCGGCACCGGTGAACGCGCCGCGCACGTGACCGAACAGCTCACTGCTCGCGAGCGACGACGACAACACCGCGGCGTTGATGGCGACGAAGGCGCCGTGCCGTCCGCTCAAGCGGTGGAGCTGCCGCGCCACCAGCTCCTTGCCCGCGCCGCTCTCGCCTTCGACGAGCACGGTGGCGTTGCTCGGGGCGATGCGCGCGACCTGACCGTCGAGCACCTTCATGGCTTCGGAGCAGGCGGGGACGTGCCCGCTGTCGGTGACCTGCGCGCGCAACTCGAGCCGCTTGCGCCCGACACGCAAGGCCGCGTGGCGCGCGAGGAGCGCTTCGCCGACCCGTGTGCCGTCGACGAACGTGCCGTTGCGACTCCCGAGATCGACGACGCGGACGGCCGTGCCTGAACGCAATAGCGCACAATGAAACAGCGACACGCGGCGGTCGGGCGTGGGAATGTCGCAGCTCTTGTGGCGGCCGACGAGCAGGGGGCGCGCACCGACGGGATGCTCGCGCCCTTCCGGGTCGAACACCGTGACCACGGCGCCCATACCCACGGCGTCGTCACCGCGCGTGCGCTCACCCATCATCAGACTTGGCCGCGCCACGGGCTCGCGACTCCAGGTGACCAGCCAGCCGTCGCCGACATGCGGCGTGTCGGGCCGCAGCTCGCGCAAGCCGTCGTCGAAGACCAAACAAGCAAACCCGTCGACGAGCACGACGGCTGTCGCGCGCGTGCTCGCGATGATGGGTTCGGGCAAGACGTGTGCGCCGTCGGAATAGAGCAAGGCCAGCGCTTGCGGGCCCATGCTCCAGGTGAGGCGATGCATGGTGGGGCGGCTCCTCCTCCGCGAGCTCGCGCGGAGGCATCAAGGGGTACGCCAACGGGTATTTCAAACGGCATGCCGCGGTGAGCGCTTGGAAGATCGGCGATCTCGTGATGCTGATCACGCGATGGCGAGGCGGGCGTCGCAAACTGCGACACGCTTTCGCGCACTAGGCGCGCGAGTGACCACTCTTGTCAGCGCCCGCACGAGCCTGCTTTACACGCCAGCCATGACCTCCATGCTTGCTGGCGACCATGGCCTCGCCGACGTCGAAGGCCTCATGCAACGTCTCGCGGTCGGCAAGGCGCACGACCACGCCGCGACCATCATCCTCGATCATCTCGCGAGCGGCGGTAAGCGCCTGCGCGCCCGCCTCGCGCTCGCCGCCAACGAAGCTCTCGGTAAAAAAGCAAGCGACGCCGTCGCTTGGGCCGCCGCATGCGAGATGCTGCACAACGCGACCCTCGTCCACGACGATCTCCAGGACGGCGACCGGGTGCGCCGCGGCCGACCCACGAGCTGGGTGACCTTCGGCAGCGCCCAAGCCATCAACGCCGGCGACCTCATGTTCCAGCTGCCGTACGCCGCGATCAGCACGCTCGTCACCGATGACGGCGTGAAGTGGCGGCTCGCGAGCATCCTCGCGCGTCAGTCGTCGCAGGTCATCCGCGGGCAGGTCGACGAGCTGGAGATGACGACCCGCATGGAGATCAGCTGGCCGGTCTACGACCAAGCCATCATCGGCAAGACCAGCGCGCTCTTCGAGCTCCCGGTCGAAGGCGCCGCCGTGCTCTGTGGTCACAGCGACGTCGAAGCCGCGCAGCTCACGCGCCCGTTCCGCGCCCTCGGCATGCTCTTCCAGATGCAAGACGACGTGCTCGATCTCTTCGCCGACAAGGGCCGCGAGAGCCGCGGCTCCGACGTGCGCGAAGGCAAGGTGAGCGCCCTCGTCGTCGACCACGTCACGCGCCACCCGAGCGAGCGCGACTGGCTCGTCGGCATCCTGAAGACGCCGCGGGAGCAGACGACGCAGCAGATGGTCGACCAGGTCATCGAGCGCTTCCAGAAGGGCGGGGCGCTCCAGGGCGTCTGCGAGCGCATCGACAAGGAGTCGAGCCGCGCGGTGAACGCCCCCGAGCTCGCGGCGACCCCGCGGCTCGCGACCCTGATGCGCGAGCTGGTGAAGGTCATCGTCGAGCCGATCGCGGCGGTCATGCGGCCTTGAAGCTACGCTAGAGGCACGCCGTTCACTGCTCGACCCAGACGAAGGCGCCCAAGCCCTTCAAAGTGCTGATCTGACATGCACCCGCACGCATCTGCGGCGCAAACCCCGCGATAACCGGGATGCATACCCCGAAGGTGCAGGCTCCATGATCTCCTCGAGCAAAGCGTCGCGTCTCCCAAATCCCGTTTCGTTACCGACGCTTACGCTGCTCGGCCCGCGTCATTTGAAGGTCCTGGAGGCGGCCCGCAAGGAGCTCGAGGTCCGTGGTGAGATGCTCACTCCCGAGGCGATCGCTCAGCGCGCCCAGGTGTCGCTCGCCGAAGCCAAGCGCTACCTGACCTCCATCGGCGCCTCGGCCGCGCCGCTCCCGACCACCGAGAGCATGCTCGAGTTCGTGGCTGCCCGGTCCGCCCGCGCCAGCATCGACGCCGCGGTCAAGCAGGTGAAGGCAAGCTTGCCCGCCGCCTACGTCAAGCCAGACAAGCCCGCCGATGACCTCCTCACCCAAGCGAAGCCGCACCTGCGCCGCACCTATGCCGACTACGTCGACTGGGCGCGCGGTCTCGGCAAGGGCTTCCTCGTCGCCGCGGCGGGCGCCACGGCAACGGGGCTCGTGGCGCACTATCACTACAAGCTCGGCACCTGGGCGACCGCTGGCGTTGCGCTCCTCACCACCGCTGCCGTGCTCGCTGTGCCCATCGCCTACAACGCCCTCGTGAACACCATCGAGACCCATCGGGTGAACAGGGCCAACGCCGCCACCGCGAAGAAGGAAGCCGCGCTCGTCGCGGGCTTCGAGCAGCAGCAGCGCGACAACGCGTCCGCCATCGCCGCCCAGCAGGCCGCGAAAGAGGGCTGGGAGCAGCGCGTCGCCGCCGACCTCGCCGCGCGCGAAGGCACGATCGGCAGTCAGCACCTCGACCCGATCCGTGAGGCGCTCGCGGCCATCAAGGAGCCGGAGCTTGCCGCCATCGCGGCCAATCACATCCGTTACTTCTTGGGCGAGCTCCTGGGCCGCC
>JBDHVB010000309.1:0-5020 GCA_039809465.1 Myxococcota bacterium | reverse complement strand
GGCTCGCCGCCGCGGAAGCCGTAAGGCCTCCACGACGTGAAGCCAGATGCCCCGCACGCGCGGTGACGGCGCCACCAGCGCGCTCGCGGGAGGCGCGGCTCGAAACACGACGAAGACTCTTGACCTAGCTGTCGACGCAGTGAAACGTCGCGGCTGCTGCCATGCCACCCGGTTTGACCTCCGCGGAAGCGGCCCGCCGTCTCGCCGAGGACGGGCCCAACATCGTCGCTGGCAAACCGCCGGTCACGGCTACCGCTGTCTTGGCCTCGCAGTTCGGTTCCCTGGTCGTTTGGTTCCTCATCGCGGCGGCTGGCATCTCGGCGCTCATCGGGGAGCTGCTCGACGCCCTCGCCATCGCGGCCATCGTCGTGCTGAACGCGGTCATCGGGTTCGTGCAGGAGTATCGGGCGGAGCGCGCCATCGAGGCGTTGCGCGCCATGACGGCTCCCAAGGCGCGCGTCCGCCGTGACGGACAGCAGTCGAGCATCGATGCCCGTGACGTCGTCCGTGGTGACTTGCTCGTGATCGAGGCAGGTGAGGTCGTCGCCGCCGACGGGGTGCTGCTCGAAGCGCACGGCTTGAGCGTCAACGAGGCCGTGCTCACGGGAGAGAGCATTCCTGTCGAGAAGCGGGTCGATGGAGAGCGCCTGGTGTTCATGGGCTGCGCCGTCGCGACGGGGAGCGCGCTCGTCGAGGTCACCCGCACGGGCATGAAGACCGAGCTCGGTGGCATCGCGCGCATGGTCACCGAGGTCGACGAAGAAGAGGCGCCGTTGCGCCGCAAGGTCGCGCAGCTGACGCGGATGCTCGTGATCGCCTCGTGCGTGATCGTGGCGGTGATCGCCTTGGTCTCCGTGGTGCGGGGCGCGCCGGCGGCCGAGATCTTCCTCGCCGCCGTGTCCCTGGCGGTGGCGGCCGTGCCCGAGGGCTTGCCGGCCGTGGTGACCATCGCGCTGGCGTTGGGAGTGCGCCGGATGGCCAGGCGTGGCGTCTTGGTGCGCCGGCTCGACGCGGTCGAGACCTTGGGCTCGACGACGGTGATCTGCACCGACAAGACCGGCACGCTCACCACCGGCGTCATGACGTTGCGCGACGTCTGGGGAGCCGATCACGCGTCCGTCATCGCGGCCGCCGCGGCCTGCTGCGACGCCGAGCTGTCGTCCGACGGCGCGACGGGGTTCGGCGATCCGACCGAGGTCGCGATCGTCGCCGCGGCCGCGAAGCGCGGCATCCACCGCGCCGACATCGAACGCGACAATCCACGCATCGAGACGAAGGCGTTCGACGACGTACGCCGCCGCATGTCCATCCTGCGCGCCGACGGCAAGCTCTACGTGAAGGGCGCGGTCGAGAGCGTGCTGCCACTCTGCGTCGCCGGCGCGGAGGGCGCGCTCGACGCCAATGCCGCGCTCGGTGCTCGCGGCCTACGCGTGCTCGCGATCGCGGTCGGCCGCGGCGGCGACGAGCGTGACCTGACGTTCTTGGGCCTGCTCGGCATCGCCGACCCTCCGCGCGACGACGCTGTGTCCGCCGTAGAAGACGCGAGAGCCGCCGGCATCATCACCGTCATGATCACCGGTGACCACGCCGCCACCGCGCGAGCAATCGCCGTCGAGCTGGGGATCATCGGCCCGTCCGAAGACGCCCACGAACGCGTGCACGCGCGCGTAACCCCAAAGCAGAAGCTCGAGCTCGTCCGCGCCCGCAAAGCAGCCGGTGCGGTCGTCGCAATGACCGGCGACGGCGTCAACGACGCACCAGCCCTCCGCGAAGCCCACGTCGGCATCGCCATGGGCAAAAGCGGCACCGCCGTGGCCCGCGAAGCCGCCGACATCGTCCTCGCCCACGACGACTTCGCCAGCATCGTCCAAGCCGTCCGCGAAGGCAGAAGCGTCTTCGACTCCATCCGCCGCTCCCTCGTCTACCTCTTATCCGGCAACGTCGCCGAGCTCGGCCTGATGCTCGTCGCCGCACTCCTCGGCTGGCCAATGCCCCTCGCCCCCATGCAACTCCTCTGGATCAACCTCGTAACGGACGGCCTCCCCGCGCTCGGCCTCATTGGTTTGCCCGCTCAAGCGGACATCATGAAGAAGTCCCCGCGCCCCAGCACGGAGCCGCTCCTCGGCCGGCGGCAATGGTCGAGCGTCGGCATGAGCGCGCTACTCCAAGTGGCGGTGTGCGCGAGCTTCTTCTATTGGATCCTCGGCACTCGCGGCTTGACGGAAGCGCGCAGCCTCACGTTCGGCCTCGTGGTCTCCTGCGAGCTCCTCCGCGCTCTGGCGCGCATTGGTTTGGGGCGCGGGGCTCGCTCGCTGCGCTCGGCGTTTCCTCTTATCGCTATCGTTGGCGCGTCGCTGCTGGGCCAAGGTGCGTTGTATCTCTTCGCGCCCGTCCGAAAGCTCTTCGCGCTGCAGCCCCTCGCCGCAAGCGACGCGCTCCTCTGCATCGCAGTCGCGGCTGCCTTGGCGGTGATACTCGATTTGACGGCGCCGCGGGGCAAATAGCAGTGCGGGTTTGAAATGGTCAGGGCAGTGGGATTGGAACTCACGGCCCCCTGCTTCCAAAGGAGCGGAGTGCGGAATCCAGCGAGTGATTGCGAGCGTCTGTGAATCGCAACCCGTCGAGAACACGGGCGTTGAGCGTGTGGCCGGATTCCAGGGAGTCCAGCAAGTCACTACGATTCGCAGCGCGTTTGTCGCTCGGCTGTCGCCGGATTCTTCCGTTGTGGCGGACGAGGTGTGGCTCACAGTGCGCGAAGTAGCGCGACGGCTCATGGTGTCGACGGCGACCGTGTACAAGCTGATCGAGCGCAGATTGATCGAGCACGCGCGGGTGTCGAATTCGATTCGCATCGGTGAACGAGCGCTTTCGCGCTACCTGGGCCGAGACGATCGCGGGGCGTCGGCTGAGACCTTGTCCACGACGTCATCGCTTGCATACCGTCCTCCCTGTGATCGAGCGCGATGAAATCGAAGCAATGGCGGACGACCTTGGGGTGCACACGACGAACGTGCAGCGCGACTACGTTTTCGGTTGGGTGCTTGCGGCGCTCTACACGGAGACAAGCCTCAAAGAGAGCCTGCATTTGAAGGGTGGCAACTGCCTGAGGAAGGCCTACTTGCCACAGAGTCGATTTTCGCCAGACTTGGATCTTGGAGCAGAGACCGCCGTCAGCCCCGCCGCCGTGAAAGACGCTCTCGACCGCGTGTGTGACTCGGTTGGCGCACGGGCCGGAGTCGCTTTCTGGAAAGACAGGACGCGATTCGAAGAGAAGCGGCGCATTCAGTCTGATCTGAGCGTGTACGAGGCCCGGCTCTACTTTCGGGACTTCTATGGCGAGGACAGCAAGCTCGACATCGCGATTCGCCTCGACGTCACGGAGTATGAACGACTCGCTTTGGGTTCGGTTCAACGTCCGCTCATCCATGCCTATTCGGACCAAGCACTATGTCAGGCAACGCTACGCTGTGTTCGCATGGAGGAGCTGCTGGCCTCGAAGCTCAAGTGTCTGCTTCAGCGGCGGCACGTGGCGGACTTGTATGATCTAGTGCACTGGATCCTTTTCTCGACGGAGCCGCTCGATCGCGCGGAGATCCTTCGCGTCTTCCTGCGCAAGACGATCTATCGGCCTGCTCCTGGAGTAGCTCGGGAGCTTCTTCAAGCCTTGCCCTTTGATGGTCTGCGTACACTATGGGACCGCTTCATCGTTTGTGCGCGTTCGGTCGCGGTGGAATTCGAGAGCGGTGTGAAGAGCTTTCTGGGGCTTCTCGATGAGCTCTTTGGAAGGACATCGGCTCGAACATCCCTATCGTTTTTCCCAGCTCATCTTCGCACACCGATCTTGGAGGCTGGCTCCAAGACTGCGCTGCTGCAGATTACCTATGATGGCGTCGAGCGGCTGGTTGAACCGTACTCCTTGAGATTTAAGCGACGCGCTGACGGCGGGGGTGGTGAGTACTTTTACGTCTACGATCGAACGGGCGGGAGTAGCGGCCCGGGTATCAAGACGCTCGTTGCTGAGAAGGTGAGCGCAATAAAGGTAACGGAGGAGAAGTTCGATCCGCGTCACCCGATTGAATTGTCGAAGGCGGGTGACCCTGTGCTTGATCCGACATTTCGCGGCAATCGGGTTCGAGGTGGGAGTGGCTCAATCCAGAGAACGCGACTCCCGTCAGTCTTTCAAAGGCCACGAGTGCCGCGTGTATCGGCGTCCTTCAAGCGGCCTTTGCACCGATTCAAGTGCTCGGTTTGTGGAAAGACTTTTGCGAGGAAAGAGCACAAGGCCACCCTCAACCGACACAAGGGCAAGCATGGTTTTCCCTGCCTCGGCACGCTCGGGGTCTACCTCGGATATCGGTAGTCGACATCTCGACGAGTGATACGAAACGTCTGTCGAAGTGTTGTGGGCCCGACGTTTCGTAACATTCAAAGGGGTAGAAGGGCGCAGAGACAAAACACCTTCACTTTTACGATATTTGAAGGCATTATGTCTCAATGGCGCGCCGAGCTACCCGAGCGTTTACCCGCGAAGTTCAGCTCTTCCGCAAGGGCGGTGGTGCACTTCGCATGTCTGAGGCCCTGCGTATGGGCGTCAGCCGGAAGACCCTATACGCCATGCGCGATGCCGGCGTCGTCACCCCTCTGAGTCGAGGCCTCTTCCGACTCGCATCTCTGGAACCGCTTGGAAATCCGGATCTCGTTACGGTTGCAGCTCGGGTTCCACAGGGTGTGCTGTGCCTCATCTCGTCGCTGGCGTTCCACGAGCTTACGACGCAGGTGCCGCACATCATTGACTTTGCGCTCGAGCGCGGCACCACGAAGCCGCGCCTCGACTACCCGCCGACCCGCTTCTTCTGGTTCTCCGGACCAGCGTTTCACGACGGCATCGAGACCCACCGGCTCGACGGCGCATCAGTTCGGGTCTATGACCCCGAGAAAACGCTGGCAGACTGCTTCCGCTATCGCAACCAGATCGGAATGGATGTGGTGCTGGAGGCGCTTCGGTCTTGGCGAGATCGTC
>JBDHVB010000308.1:0-5129 GCA_039809465.1 Myxococcota bacterium | reverse complement strand
GGCCGCTCGAGTGAACGGGCGTTAGGCCGGCTTCTTCTGGGCTAGGGACAGCGGCACGGCGCGGCCGGGGTTGCCGATGACGATGCTGTGGGGTGGGACGTCGGTTACGACGACGCTGCCGGCGCTCACTACGGAGCCGTGACCGACGCGCACGCCTGGGAGCACCGTGGCGCCGTGGGCGATCCAGACGTCGTCTTCGATGATGACGGGTCCTTTGCGATCGCCTTCGACGTCGGTGATGCGGACGGCGGAGGCGATGAGGCAGCCGCGGCCGATGGTGATGAGGTCGTGGGCTTCGTAGTGCGAGCCGGCGTTGAGCATGCACGCGGGGCCGATCTCGAGGCGGGCGCCGCGGTGGGCGATGAGCTTCGTGGGGATGAGCCCACCAGAGATGCTCACCTTGTCGCCGACGCGGATGAGGCCACGCGGGCTCAAGGTGACGACGCCGAAGGTGCCGACGCTGAAGCCGACTTCGCAGCCGATGAGCTGGATGCGGGCGAAGACGACTGGCGCCACGCGCTTGACGCGGCGGACGAGCCGCCTGACGCGGTTCATCGGCGCACCGGGCGGGCCGGGTTGCCCGAGACCTCGACGCCGGCGGGGACGTGGCGGTTGACGACCGAGCGGGCGCGGATCTTGGCGCCGGCACCGATGGTGACGCCGGGGAGGATGATCACACGCTCTTCGAGCTGAGCCCCGTCCTCGATGACGATGGGCTCGGGAGTCGGGCGCCGATGGCGGTCGCCTTGGAGCGCGTGGAAGTTGCTGTCCATGATCTTCACGAACGGCCCGAGGTGAACCCGGTTGCCGATGTGGATGGACTTGCTGGTCTCGATCGATACGCCTTCGCGGAGCACCGTCATCTCACCGATGCGCAGCTGGGCGCCCGGGAAGGTGCGCAGCTCGATGCCGACCGCGCCGCCGTCGAACTTCACGTCGGTGCCGACCTCGACGTCACCGCCGCCGTGCAGCCAGAGGCGGCCGATGATGCCGATGTTCTTGGCGCGGGCCCGCAAACGCCGGGCGGCGCGGGCGGTCTGGACGCGGTGCCACAAGCTCATGCGGCGGCGCCTGTGCGGTCGATGTCCGTTTTGATGGATACGGGTGACGGCTGCTGGGGCGTCGCGATCATGGCGTCGTGCAGGACCTGAGTCGACAGGACCGCGACGATGGCCATGTTGTCGGCGTTCGAGAACTGAAAGTCAGCGCCACGCTGCACGGCCTTATCCCAGAGGTTGCTGGCCGCCGCGACGTCGAAGATGCCCGCGGCCGCGATGGCGGACGGAGACATGAGCGCGTCCACCCACTCGGGACGGTCCTTGCCCACGAAGGCCAAGGCGTCGGGCGCGCGGTAGGGCTGCTTCGGCCGCGCGCGGATGCTCTCCGGGACCAGGTCCTTCGCCATCGTCTTGAGCACGTGCTTCTCGTCGAGCACCGCCAGCTTGTAGGCGTCGGGGAAGCTGTTCGTGAGCTCCATCACCTCTTTGTCGAGGAAGGGGAAGCGGCCTTCCACCGAGCTCGCCATGAGCATGCGGTCACCCTGCGACGACAGCAGGTAGCCCGTGAGCAAGGTGCGGACCTCGAGATACTGATCTTGGGCCAAAGCAGACCACGCGCCGAACGCCTCCGGCAGGTCCGAGAGCAAGTCCGCGATGACGTCGTGGCGGCCTACTTCGTGGAGCAGCTCGGCCGAGAACAAGCGCTTCAAGGCGGCGGCGCCGCTCCAGCGCAGTTGGTGCGCGAAGCCCGGTGTGCCGGCCTGGTCGAGCCCGCGGCCAAAGAACTGCCGCATGAATGCCTGCTGCGCGACCGGTGAGCGGGTGAGGTATGGATAGAGCCGCTCGAGCAGACGCGGGCGCCACGTCGAGGAAGGCTGTCGCGCCCAGAAGCGCCGGACCTTGCCCTCGCGAAACAAGTCGTAGCCCGCGAGCATCTCGTCAGCGCCTTCGCCGGTGAGCACGACCTTGATGCCGCGCTCCTGCACCAAGCGCGCGAGCAAGTAGAGCGGGGCTGGGCCGTTGCGTAGGACCGGGCGCTCGGTGTGGCGGATGACCTCGGGAAAGACGCGGGCGATGTCGCGGCCGCCGACGACGATCTCGGCGTGCTCGGTGCCGAGACGCTCCGCCATGGCGTGCTGATACGCCGTCTCGTCGTACTCGGGATCGTCGAAGCGCAGCGAGAAGGTGGTGAAGCCCGTGGGCTTGGCACGCTTGGCGAGCGCCGCGATGACGCTGCTGTCGAGGCCGCCCGAGAGGTAGCTGCCGACCGGCACATCGGCGCGCAGCATGCGCAAGGCCGTGGCGCTCTCGAGTGCTTCACGCAGGGCTACGGATGCGTCGGTGAGCGTTCCGTGAAAACGGTCGGCCTCGCCGCGGGGGTAGCGTGGCTCGAAGTAGGCGACGTCACGCACCGCCTCTCCTGGGCGATAGACGCGTAGATGGCCGGGCTCGAGCTCGCGTACGCCACGGAACATGGTGCGCGGCGGGACGACGCCCCAGAAGGTGAACGTCTGGTCGAGGCCTACCGGGTCCAGGGCGCGCGGCAGCTCGGGCATGCCGGCGAAGAGCGCCTTCACTTCGCTCGCGAAAGCGAGACGGCCGTCGTGCTCGGTAAAGTAGAGCGGGCGCACGCCGACGCGGTCGCGGCAGAGCACCAGAGCTTCGGCGCGCGCGTCCCAGAGCGCGAGGGCCCACTGTCCGTTGAAGCGGTCAAAGGCGTCCTCGCCCCATTGCTCCCAGGCGTGGACGATGACCTCGGTGTCGCTCTGCGTCGTGAACTGGCGTCCGTGCCCCATGAGCTCCGCGCGCAGCTCGACGTAGTTGAAGATCTCGCCGTTGAAGACGATCCAGAGCGTGCCCGCGGCGTTGGCGAGCGGCTGCTGGCCGGTCGACAGATCGATGATCGAGAGGCGTGCGTGCGCGAGGCCGGCGCGCCGGTCACGGTAGATGCCGAGCTCGTCGGGTCCGCGGTACGCCATGACGCTCAGCATGCTCGTCAAGCGCTCGCGGCTCACCGGCTCGGCGGCCGCGCGCATGTCGACGATGCCCGCGATACCGCACATGGCTCTAGCTCAGCTTTCGCTTCACGAAGGCTACGATGTTGTCGACGCTGTCGAGATTCGCCGGGATCATCTCGGCGTCCGCCACCTTCAGCTTGAACTCCTCCTCGATGAACATGATGACCTCGAGGACGCCGGTCGAGTCGACGATGCCGCTGTCGAGGAGCGAGGCCGAGTCGACCAAGTCGCTCGCGTTCGCCACGTAGAAGTTCTTCAAGATGAAGGACCGGATTTTCTCTTGGGGGGTCATGAGAGGCCTGCCTTGGTGATCTTGCCGGTGGTCGTGCGGGGGAGGGCGTCGATGAGCTCGACGTGCTTGGGCACCATGAAGCTCTCGAGCCGCTTCTGGCACTCCAGCATGATGGCCTTGGGCGTGAGCGCGACGCCCGGCTCGAGCACCACGAACGCCTTGATGGCCTGGCCAAGCAGCTCGTCTGGCACGCCGATCACCGCCGCTTCCTTCACCCCCGTGATGTTCATGATCGCGGACTCGACCTCCCTGGGGGCCACCTTCTCGGCGCGCGTCTTGATGATGTCGTCCATGCGCGACACGAAGTAGAGGTAGCCTTCCTCGTCGAGCCGGCAGAGATCGCCGGTGTAGAGCACCTGCTCGCCAGGGAGTGGGCCTGGCCGCAGCATCTGCGCGGTGGCCTCCGGTTTCTCCCAGTAGCCCTTCATCACGGTGCCGCCGCGGATCACCAGCTGGCCGATGACGTTGGGGCCGACGCGCCCGCCCGCCTCATCGACGATCCACATCTCCGTGTTCGGGATGGCGATGCCCACGCTCTCTGGCTTGCGCTGCAAATCCTCGGGCGGCAGGTACGTGCAGCGCTTGCACTCGGTGAGGCCGTACATCGAGAAGATGCGCGCCGAGGGAAACATCCGCCGCAGCACGTCGATGTGCTTTTTCGTCAGCGGCGCGGCGGTGTTGGTGACGTAGCGCACCGCGGACAGATCGAGCTGCGACACGTCGCGCATCGCCGCGAGCACCGAGAACATGGTGGGCACGCCGGGGAAGCCGGTGACCTTCTCGTCCGCCATGACGTTCAGGATCTGCGCCGGGTACGCAAAGCTCCTCTCGAGCACCAGGCGGCCCCCGACCGCGAAGGTCATGATCATCTGGTAGAGGCCGTAGTTGAAGGCGAGCGGCAGCACCGCGAGCACCACGTCGTCGTGCCGCAGGTCGAGCAGGGTGGTGATCGAGCGCGTGGCGGTCAGCATGTTGTGGTGCGTGAGCATCACGCCCTTGGGATCGCCGGTGCTGCCGCTGGTGTAGATGATGGCCGCGAGATCGATGTCGAGGTTGTGGCGGGGTGGCGGCTCGGCGGGAGCGTCGAGCGCGGCGGCCCATGCCATCGCGTCCGGGGCATGTGGCAGGCGCGCTGCGTCGAAGGCACCGGTGACGATGACGTGCCTCAGGGAGGTGGCCATGGCGGCGCCGGCGTCCGCCGTGGCCGACAAGTGCGCGTCGGTGACGAGCACCTTGGCGCGGCAATCGTTCAGCAAGTAGGCGAGCTTGTCGTGCTTGGTGAGCGGGTTGATGATGCTCGGCACCGCGTTCGCCTTGAGCGCCGCCCAGAACGACACGGCGGTCTCGATCGTGTTGTCCGCGAAAACGAGCACGCGGTCGCCGCGCGTGACGCCCAGCCGCTGGAGAGTGTGCGCGATGGCATTCGCTTGGGTCTCGACCTCGGCGTAGGTCACGCGCTTGCCGTTCGCCACCACGGCGACCCGGTCGGGATGGCGGGCGGCGGCCGCCTCGAGGAAGTCGTGCAGCAGCGGTGTCGCGGGCTTGTGCGCCGCGGGCGGGGGAACGCTCGCGGTCACTTCACGAGCCTTGGCGGGCTGTGCAGGTACGCGGCCACGCGGCGCTTGCTCTGGATGTCGCGGTAGACGCGCTCGACTTGCTCGGCGGTGATGCCGACCACGGGCGCGACCTCGGCCGCGGTGAGCTGGTGATTGAAGGCGTAGAGGCAGAGGTCCATGCGGTCGTAGGGCAACGCGAAGTAGAACTCTTCCTGCGTCTGCGGCATCGAGTACGTGTCGGTGGTCGGCGTGCGCTCGCGGATCG
>JBDHVB010000307.1:0-5130 GCA_039809465.1 Myxococcota bacterium | reverse complement strand
ATGTCGCTCACGTACGAGCCGGCGTACTTCAGGAATAGCTCGTCGACGATGGGCGCCACATCGAGGCTCCCCTCGTTGACCACCATGTATTCGAGCTCGACACCAAAACCTTCGAACAGCCCCAACGTCATACGCGCGCGCTCCGGTCGGTACGTGCCTCGAGACGGCGGACGAACACGTCGATGAGGCGGGTGTAGAGGCTCTCCTTCGTCAGGGAGTCCTCGTAGCCCGCGTCGATGTTCGGGTTGTCGTTGATCTCGATGACCACGAACTTGTTGTCGGCGAGCTGCTTCACGTCGACGCCGTAGAGGCTGTCGCCGATGAGGTTCGCGGCTTCGACCGCGATGCGGATGAGCTCGTGCGGCGCGTCCTCGATGCGCACGCACTCGACGCGGCCGAAGTCCTTGTCGCCGTCGTCCTCGTTCTTGATGATCTGCCAGTGGCGGCGCGCCATGAAGTACTTGCAGACGAAGAGCGGCTTGCGGTCGAGGACGCCGACGCGCCAGTCGAACTCCGTGGGGATGTACTCCTGCGCGATGACCAGCTCGCTCTTCTCGAGGTAATCCTCGACGACGTCGTCGAGCCTGTCCTTGGTCTCGACCTTCACGACGCCTTGCGAGAACGAGCTGTCGGGCTGCTTGAGCACGCAGGGTAGGCCCAGCACCTTGGCGATCTGCTCGACGTTGTCATCGTGCACGACCAGCGTCTTCGGCGTCGGGATGTTGTGACGTGCCAGCAGCTCGGCCAAGTACACCTTGTTGGTGCAGCGTAAGATCGACTGCGGATCATCGATGACCACGAGCCCTTCGGCCGCGGCACGGCGCGCGAAGCGATAGGTGTGGTGATTGACGGCGGTGGTCTCGCGGATGAGCAGCGCGTCGAACTCACCGATGCGCGCGTAGTCGTCCTTACCCAGGATCTCGACGTTCAAGTCCTTCGCTTCGGCGGCGCGCGTGATGCGCTTGATGGCTTTTTCGTCGGACGGTGAGGTCTTTTCCTTGGCGTCCCAGAGGATCGCCAGCTCGTAGCGCGCCGGCTTCTCCTTGGCGGACACACGGCGGCCGCCACCCGCGAAGTACTCACGGCAGAAGCCGATGACGTGCGGGATCTCGTGCGCCGGGATCTCGTTGGCGGCGATGGGGCCGATGGCCTGGAGCTCCCAGGTGCCGTCACGCTTCACGAAGGCCGCCCGCAAAAACGGAGCCTGGAACAGGTTGAACAGCTGGATCGCCAGCCGCTCGTACATCGAGTAGACGCTGCGCCCGAAGTAGATGTGCAGCTCGACTTCGTTGGACGGCATGGTCGAGAGCGTCTTCTGAATGAGCTCGTCGAGCTCCTCCGAGGTCAGCCGGATGAGCGTCTGCAGCTTCATGTCCTGGATGGTGGCGACGCTGGGGAGAGGGCGGTGGCCGCGCGCCTCGGCGAGCAGCGATACGTAATAGCCGACACTCTGGTAGCGGTAGCTCTTGCAGAGGTTGAAGACCTTGAGGCGGCGCCGCGCCTGCAACGAGCCGTCCGAGAGGTAGTTGCGCGCCGAGATGACCTTCACGTTCGAGACGTCGAGGACGAAGTCCTTCGGGTTGTCGACGACGATGATGGTGTTCGGGGTCTCGGGCGACGGCTTGACGCCGACGTCACCGCCGAAGGTCTCGACCTTCATTGGCGCCACGCGCTTCGACTTGCGCGGCTGCTCCGTGGCCTCTTCAGCGCCGGCGGATGACACCTTCGGGTCTTTGTCGGACCCCACTGAACTCGTTTCGGTGGGCTTCGCGGCGCCCGATGATGACGAGGTTGGCGTCATAGGTCAGCACCCCCAGCAAAATGGAGCAGAGCACGCGGTCGATGTTGACCGCGTACTTGTGTCCTTCGGCAACTGGATATGGATCGGCGATATGAACACTGCGCTCTTCGGCATCGTAGCCGGTGAGCACCACGAAGTGACCGCTCGGCTCGCCGCGCACGTCATCGTATTCTTGGCTCGGCGTCTCACGGGCGCTTTGATAGAGATAGGTCGCGGACAGGCCGGTGAGGACCGGGACGCCGCGGCTGATGTACTTGCGGATGAGCGCCGGCGTGAGATCGCGCCAGCGGAGCTCGCCACCCAGCCGCAAGAATTGCAGGTACGCGTCGACCGCGCCCTGGAGATCTTTCGAGCGCATGTGCTCGCGGCGGGCGCGCAGCTTCACCGAGAGATCGATGCCCGGCTGGAACCAGGTCGGGTCGAAGACCTGCATGTTGTAGGAGTAGAGGCGGACCGGGTAGCCGCGCTTCAGGGCGTGGTTCGCGAGGTGGATGGCATAGGTGCCGCCACCCGAGAGCATGATGATCTCGGTGATGAGCTTCTCGAGATCGATGGTGTCGCCGTAGTGATTGTAGATGGCGTGCAGACACGTCGGACCACACGTCGTCTCGTTGGGTTGGCGCCATATCTCGAACGGTATCCTGCGCGTTTCCATCAGCCGCTAAACCGCCGACTCCCTGGTGTCGAGCTATCTCGGTGTCCCACAGGCCGGACGCGTTGTGAAGCAGCCAGCGCGCCAACACTTTGCCCCCTCTTGGGGTTCGGCGCTATGAGCGAATGAACGTGACCTCAGTGGCCTCAAAACCCTCGATTTGGCAGGCCCTAGCCAATCGCCGGATGCTCATCTGCATCTCGGTCGGGTTCGCCTCGGGCCTCCCGCTGTTCATCCTCCTGAACATGTTGCCCGCCTGGCTCGACTCCGAGGGCATCAACATCAAGACGATCTCGGCGTTCTCGCTCACCCAGATGCCCTACACCTGGAAGTTCCTGTGGGCGCCCGCGGTCGACCGCTACAGCGTGCAGCGCTTCGGCCGCCGCCGGACCTGGATGCTCGTCACCCAGCTGGCGCTCATCGCCATCATCGCGTTCACCGGTCAGCTGTCGCCCGCGGCGGGCATCTGGCTGCCGGCCATCATGCTCACCTTGATGGGCTTCGTGTCCGCGACGCAGGACATCGCCATCGACGCTTACCGCCGCGAGCTCCTCCCCGAGGAAGAGCTGGGCATCGGCAACTCGATGTACGTCAACGCGTACCGCGTCGCGGGGCTCGTGCCGGGCTCGCTCGCGTTGATTTTAGCGGACAAGATCCCGTGGCTGGTGGTGTTCCTCATCGTCGCGGCGTTTCTGCTGCCGGCGGTGATCACCACGCTCCTCATCGAGGAGCCCAAGGCCGTGAGCCTGCCTCGCAACCTGCAGCAGGCGGTGGTCGAGCCGTTCCGCGAGTTCATCGGCCGCGCTGGCGTGCAAGGCGCGTTGCTCATCCTCGCGTTCATGTTCCTCTACAAGCTCGGCGACGCGATGTGCACGGCGAACGCGACGCTCTTCTATTTGAAGATGGGCTTCATGAAGACCGAGATCGGCTTGGTCGCGAAGAACGCTGGGCTCTGGGGCGCGGTCGGTGGCGGTCTGCTCGGGGGCATCTGGATGGTGCGCCTCGGCATCAACCGCGCGCTGTGGTTGTTCGGGGTGGTGCAGCTCGTGTCGATCTTGGGCTTTGCGTGGCTCGCCTGGCTCGGCCCCGCGGAGACGACACCCGAGCGCTTGGTGACTCTCGCGTGCGTGATCGGCTTCGAGGCGATCGGCGTTGGTCTCGGCACCGCGGCCTTCGTCGCCTTCATCTCACGCACGACGAACCCGGCGTACACCGCCACGCAGTTCGCCTTGTTCTCATCGCTCGCGGCGGTCCCGCGCTCCTTGGTGAGCGCCTACACCGGCAAGATCATCGAGAGCATCGGCTGGCTGAGCTTCTTCTTCCTGTGCACGCTGCTCGCGATCCCTGGGATGCTGCTGCTGCTCAAGGTCGCGCCTTGGAACGAGCCCGAGGTGTCCTCGAAAGCAGCCTGAACGAGTCAAAACGACTCGCGAAACGAGGCAATCCGCCTCAGTGACGCGCCGCCGGGGCCGTGTAATTTGGCCACATTCCCGGCCTTCACGCCGAATCGTAGCGTACGGACAAACCCAATCCCGCAGGGTGTCCGCGATGAAGTACTTGGAATTGCCGAGCTCGTTCTCACCAGCGCAGCCGGCGGTCGTCCGCCATAACGTCTCAAATCATCCGTTGCTCGAGCTGCCATCGTTGACCGCCTTGGCGAAACGTCTACCTCGATCGCAGGTGCGCTTTCATAGCGGACGCATCGCGGTGACCACGCGCTTCGACGAGGCGCCGTCGCGCAACAGCACCGGCCTCACCATCGAGCAGACCCTCGAGGACATCGAGCACTCGGGCTCCTTCGTGGCCCTCCAGCACATCGAGAGCGACCCCGAGTACAAGCCGCTCGTCGACGCCGTGCTCGCCGACATCCGCGCGGCGGTCGAGCCGTACGAGTCCGGGGTGGGACGCGCGGCGGGGTGGGTGTTCATCTCGTCACCCAACTCGGTGACGCCGTACCACCGCGACCACGAGACCAACTTCCTCATGCAAGTCCGCGGCAGCAAACAAGTGCACGTCTGGGACCCGGCGAATCAGAGCGTCGTGAACGACCACGAGCAAGAGGTCTTCCACCATGCCTGGACGCTCAGGGAGACCATCTACCGTGATGAGCTCGAGCAGTACGCCAACAAGATGGAGCTCACGCCCGGCGTCTGTGCCTACATGCCGTTCACGGCGCCGCATTGGGTGCAGAATGGACCCGAGGTTTCGATCTCGCTCTCGGTTACTTATCTCACCGATCAGAACTTCCGCGAGACCAATGTCTTTCGCGCGAACCACATGCTCCGCCGCATCGGGCTGAAGCCTGCCCGCTATGGCGTTGGCCCGCTGCATGGGGTGCGCGACTTCGTCAAAGACTTAGGTTTTCGCGCCGTGCAGCGCGTGCGCGGGCGTCATGATGCGCCGCCGAGCATGGCGGGTTAGAGGGTTGGGTGGAGTGCGTGAAGCCCCGGGCTAACGAGCTTCGTCGGTCGTGCTCGACTGGGAGTGGAATACAATGAGGGGAGTCTTGGCCACCCAGGCAGGCGCTTCGTGGAGACTGCCTGAGAGATGCCGACGGTCGTTGGTGCTCGTTCTGGAACATGCGCGTACGCGGTATCCGCAAAAAACGACATCGACGATGATTTTCTTCTTGCCATGCCTCGTGGGCGCCACCGCGTCCGCCATAGCGCACATGCTG
>JBDHVB010000306.1:0-5251 GCA_039809465.1 Myxococcota bacterium | reverse complement strand
GATCTCGTCGAGAAAGAGAGTGCCGCCGTTGGCCTCGACGAGCAAGCCGGGCTTGTCGGACTTGGCGTCGGTGAAGGCGCCGCGGACGTGACCGAAGAGCTCGCTCTCGAGCAGGGCCTCCGGGAGCGCCGCGCAGTTGATGGCGACGAACGGGCCGCTGCGCTGGGCGGTGTCGTGAAGCAGCCGTGCCACCACCTCCTTGCCCGTGCCGCTCTCGCCGGTGATGAGCACCGAGGCGGTACCGGGCGCGACACGCGCGACCATGTCACGGACACGGCGCATGCCGTCGCTCTCGCCGACGAGCGGTGAGGTCGCTTGATTGGTGGCGACGGCGCGTCGCAGGCGCTGCACCTCGCCGCGCAAGCGTTTGTGCTGCACGGCGCGGTCGATGGTGATGACCAGGGCCTCGATGTCGAACGGCTTCACCAAGAAGTCGTAGGCGCCCGCGCGGATGGCCGCGATGGCGGTGTCGAGGCTGCCGAACGCCGTGACCACGACGACCGGCGTGTCGCTGCGGTTCTCGACGACCCAGGTGCACACGTCGAGGCCCGACATGCCGCGCATGCGCAGGTCGGAGACCACGACGTCGAAGTCCGCTTGCCCCAGCACGCCGAGGGCGGCGTCACCACTCGGGGCGGTCTCGACGTCGAAGCCACGCGTCTTCAGGCGGCGCGCCACCACGTCGCGCATGTTCTCGTCATCGTCGACGAAGAGGACGCGGGCGTCGCTCATGCGAGGTCCTTGGGCAAGCGCATCGTGAAGGTGCTGCCTTTGCCCGGCTCGCTGTCGACGTCGATGCGGCCACCGTGCTCTTGAACGATGCCGTGCACCACCGAGAGCCCCAAGCCCGTGCCTTGGCCGACCGGCTTGGTGGTGAAGAAGGGCTCGAAGATCTGCTCGCGGTCGGCGGCGCTGATGCCGTGACCGCTATCGCGAACGGCGATGGTCCACGCGTCTCCGTTCGAGCCGACATCGACGTGCAAGGTGCCCCCTCCCGGCATGGCCTGCAGAGCGTTCATCACCAGGTGCGTGAGCGCCTGCTCGATCTGCTGCGGATCGATGGTGACGTCCGCGGGGCTGTCGGGCAAGCCCGTGGACAGGGTGACGCGCGCTTTGTCGGCGAGCGGCGCCAAGACGTCGAGGGTGTGGGTCGCGACCTGGCGCAGGTCCACCGTGGTCTTCTGCGGCGGACGCTGGCGCGCGAAGTCGAGCAGCTGGCGGATGATGCGCTCCATGCGCGCGGTCTGATCGAGGATCTTGGCGTAGTTCTCGGGGAGCTCCTCGGGGTCGAGCTCGCCTGCTTTCGCCATGCGGACGCGCTCGGCGACGACGTTGAGCGGCGTGCCCAGCTCGTGCGCGAGGCCCGCGGCGAGGCGGCCGACCGTCATCAAACGGTCACCACGGCGCAGCTGCTCGACCGCCTGGGCTTGGCCACGCGTCGCCGAGTCTGCTTTGGCGGAGAGCTCGGTGACCGGCTTACCCACGACTTGCTGACCCACGACGACGGACACCAGCGCGGCGACCACGACGAGGCTCAAGAGCGTCACGATGGTGCGCGGCATGCGGGCGAGCGCGATCTCCTTGCTGGTGGGCATCGCCGACTCGATGCTGACACCGCCGATGAGCGTGTCGCCGACGCGCACGGGCGCCATGGTGATCGCCTTGGCGCCGTCCTCGACATCGCCGGTCATGACGTCCGCTGGAGCGGCGTTGGGCTCGAGGAAGCGGATGCGCGTCTCGCTCGAGGTGTCGTCGGCCGCGGTGATGAGCTGGTCGACGCCTTGCCGCCCGTACTCCGTCCACACCTGCGCCACGGCGCGCGCCAACACGCGGACCTGAAGCTCCAGGTCGTGACGTGTGTCGGCGTGTTGCATCTCGACGCTGCGCCAGACGCTGATGCCGGAGTCGATGCCGAGAAACACCGCGAAGGCGATGGTGATCACCACCGTGAGCTTCGTCGTGATGCGCATCCTGCGCGCTAGGATAGTCCGCTGCTGTCGGCCACACCAGCGGGCGCTGGGATGAGCATCTCGGTCGCCGCGGCCACCGCATCACGCGTGCCCGCCATGGCGAGCACGTCGCCGGCCTTGAGCACTTCACTCGCAGTCGGGACGATGACGCTCTCCTTGCCACGCGCGATGGCGAGCACGGATGCGCCGGTGCGGCCACGCAGGTCGAGGTCCGCCAGGGTCTTGCCCACCGCGGGGCTCTCGGACGGCAGCTTCAACGAGACCGGCGCGCCGAGGCCGGGCATCAAGTGTTGGATGCGCGCCAAAGCGTCCTCGCCGCTGGGGCGGACGTCTTCCTTCGACTGCGCGGCGAGCGCCTCGACGATGAGCTCGGCGCCGGCCTTCACGTGACCTTGCAGGTTCATGGCGCTGCGCCAGAAGACGACGCCGAGGATGACGAGCACGATGGCGAGCGCGAGCGCTTCGACCCAGCCCGGTAGGAACGGTTGGCTCAAGGCCGCGAGCGGCAACCCCACGAGCAGGACGATGGCGAGCTGCAAGGTGACGACCAGGGCGCGCCGAGGCGTGGCGGCGAGATCGACGCGGCCGCTCTCGGTGGTGGGCAGGGCGGACACGGCGAGGGTCAGGCCGAGGCGCTGCGTGAGGGTCACGACGCCGTAGATGAGCGGCGCGGCGATGATGAGCGCCACCAGGAACACCGCGCCGCGCGAGGTGACCTGCGAGAAGCCGAGCTCACGTGAGGCGAGCTCGCTGATGGCGTCGACGGAGGCCGCCGTGCCGATGATGAGGCCGATGAGCAAGGCGCAGTCGAGCACCAAGAGGCGCATCAGGCGCCTCACTGTCTGCCGTGACTGCTCGGAGCCACGCGGGGTGCGCAGCTGCTCCACCCAGGTGCCGTAGAGCGCCGCGAAGGTCTGCAGCGGCCGCGGCAGCTTGTGATCGACGAAGCTCGCGACCGGGCCCGCCGCCTTGATGAGCCACGGCGTCGTGAGCGTGGTGACGGCCGAGACCGCGACCGCCACCGGATAGAGGAAGTCTCGCGTCGCGTGCAGCGATACGCCGAGCCCCGCGATGATGAACGAGAACTCACCGATCTGCGTGAGGCTCATGCCCGCTTTGATGGACATGTTGGTGCCCTTGCCGGTGAGGAACGAGCCCAGCGAGACGCCCACGAGCTTGCCGGCGATGACGACGGCGGCGAAGACCGAGACGGCCTTCCAGTGCTGCACCACGAGGGCCGGGTCGATCGACATACCGACCGACACGAAGAAGATGGCGGCGAAGAGGTCGCGCACCGGCACGATGAGGTGCTCGACCTGCTTGCCCTCACCCGACTCGGCGACCAGCGAGCCGGCGACGAACGCCCCGAGCGCCACCGAATAGCCGAGCTTGTGCGCCAGCAGGGCGATGGCGAAGCAGATCCCGATGCTCGCGACCAGCGTGGTCTCGGCGCGCTTGGCGCGGTTGATGAAACGCACGGCCCTCGGGACGACCAGGATGCCCACGACCAGGAGCGCCACGAGGAAGCCCGCGAGCCGTCCACTCGAGCGCGCGAGCTCGCCGGCCGTCACACCGTCGCCCTGCGACACCGCGGTGAGGAGCGCCATGAGGAGGATGGCGATCAGATCTTCGACGATGAGGATGCCGAAGACGTTCTCGCGCAGCGCCTTCTCGACGCCTTGCTCGTCGAAGGTCTTGGCGATGATGGTGGTGCTGGAGATGGCGACGACGGCGCCGGTGAAGATGCTCTCACGGACCGTCCAACCGAAGGCCCGCGCCACGATGAAGCCGAGCCAGACCATGATGCTGGTCTCGATGATGGCGGTGAGACCGGCGGTGGGGCCGACCTGGAAGAGCTTGCCGAGCCTGAACTCGAGGCCGATGGCGAACATGACGAGGATGACGCCGAGCTCGGACAGCGTCTGGACGATTTGGCGGTCGGCGACGAGAGGAATTGGCACGTACGGGCCGACGATGAGGCCCGCGAGGATGTAGCCCAGCACCGTCGGCAGCTTGAGGCGTTGAAAGAGAACGGTGGTGACCGCGGCGACACAAAGGACGACCGTGATCGCTTTCAGAAATTCATCGGCGCTGTGCATCGCATTTCGGAGCTACAGATATTGAAGCGATCGATCAACCGCACATCGACGAAGATCCGCCGATTTTTCTCTCTCGGCGAGACGATCATGCTCCGGAGTAGCGTAGAGTCGAGCCATGCCCATCTCGCTCTTGCTCGCCTTGATGCTCACCACCGAGTCGCTGCCGCAGCCCACGCGCGCCGAGGTGTATGCCTACAACCTCGACCCGGCGGCTCCCCAGTGCGCGCGCGGCCGCGACACCGACGGCAACCTGTGCGCCAACGCGGAGCGCCCGGTCGTGGTCACGGGCAAGCCCTTGGCGAGCCTGGTGAGACTGCTGCGTCTCGGAGAGAGCTACGACACGTCGAGCGCCGCCCGCTGCTTCGACCCACACCACTTCGTGGTCTTCTACTACGAGACGTCGGCCATCGACACCTACGATGTGTGCCTGAAGTGCCACAACGCCTTGCCCGGCGGCACGCAGGTCCCATGCGCGGGCACCGAGTGTGTCGATCGCGGCACCCAAACGTTCAAAAATGGGTCATTCAAGCAGCTCGAGAAGATTCTGAAGGGCGCGAAGGTGAAAGGTTTGACCGCCAAAACGGAGCACTGATAAACTTGCCCACTGTATGTTCGGTCACGCTCAAGACGATGGAGCCACCTCGCTGGTCGCGATGATGCTGGGCCCCGCCGCCGCGGCGGCTGGCGACTACGACCGATTGGTTTCGGTCATTCAACGCTTCGGTGATCTGGCCCTCAGGCGCGGCGACGACGCCGTCGCGCACATCCTCCTTTACGTCGAGACCAAGGGCCCACCGAGCCCCAAGCACCGCAAGGCCATCGCCGCGGCCGCCGACCGCATCCCCCTGCATTGCTACGCCTTCGTCTCACCCTCGACCATCGCCCGCGGCGTGAACATGGCAATTCAACTCCTCGCGCCCGCCCGCGCCGGCACCGTACGTGTCACGCATGCGAGCATCGATGATGCGCTGATGTGGTTCGAAACCCAGAGGCCGGGGAGCAGCGCGGTCATGCACATGCTCGTCGAGACGGCGCGCGCGTCGGCGGGGTAGTTGGCGGCCCTTCGCGGGGGCGCCGTGTGCGGTCGGATGCTATGACGGACATTGGCTCGCCGCCGCGGAAGCCGTAAGGCCTCCACGACGTGAAGCCAGATGCCCCGCACGCGCGGTGACGGCGCCACCA
>JBDHVB010000305.1:0-5252 GCA_039809465.1 Myxococcota bacterium | reverse complement strand
CGGTGAAGGAGCCGCCATTGGTCACTGCGCCCGTAGGGCCGGTGAAGGACGAGCCCGTTCCCGATTTCAAGCCGCCGCCGGTTCCACCTAGAGCGCCCGCCAAGGGGGCCGCCGCGCCGCCATCCGCCACCTCGTCATCGGCCCCTCCGTCACCCGCCACGGCGCCCCCCGCCACCACGTCTTCTCACGGCGCCGACCCCGCACAAGGCCCCGATATCGACGCGCCGGTGACGTCGTCGCGCCCTCCCGCGGCCAACCCCAACGCCGAGACCGTCTGGAGCTTGCAGACCGAAGGGACCATCTCGCTCATCCGGCCGCAGACCGTGGTCGATGGCCAGCTCATGTTGGCGCAGATCGAAGGCTCACCCAAGTGCGACCGCGTGCGCGTCACCTGGATGGGCACGCGCCACGACGCGTTCCCGGTCGACGGTGTGCATCAGGTGCTCCTCCCCATTCGCCTGGCGCTGAACGCTGGTGACCAGACGTTGAAGGTCCGCTGCAGCGGACGTGAAGCGAAGTTCGTGGTGCAGGTGTCCGAGGGCACCTTCCCCGAGTCGAAGTTGTCGGTGGATCCCAAGTTCGACAAGTCGCCGCCGCCGCGCGTCGTGGAAGAGAGCGCCGCCATCCAGAGGGCGTGGACGCTCGGCCAAACCAAGCGCTTGTGGAGCAAGACCTTCGAGCGGCCCGCGAAGGGCATCGACACCAGTCCGTTCGGCGTCCGCCGCACCTTCAACGGGAAGACCGAAGGCCGCCATCGCGGACTCGACATCGACGGCAAGAACGGCGATCCGATCTTCGCGACCAACGACGGTAACGTCGTGCTGGTGGCCAGTGATTTCTATTACATTGGTAACGCCGTGTTCATCGATCACGGCGCCGGTCTGTTCACCCTCTACTTCCACATGACCAAGACGGCGGTGAAGGAGGGTGAGCGCGTGAAGCGCGGCCAGAAGATCGGCAGCATCGGCAAGACCGGCCGCGTGACCGGACCGCACCTGCACTTCGGCGTGAAGCTCGCCGACACCTACGTGAACCCGGTGGATCTGCTGCGCTACAAGAACGAGCGCATCTACGTCACGCGTCCGGAGGTCACGACGATGCGTGACGCTCCAGGGGCGAGCGGGGCCAAGCGCTGAGGCCCAGCGGCGCGCGGTAGGGTAGGGCGCGCAACACCCCGGTTCCGTCGGCGAAGGGCGCTGACGTCGCTACAGTCCGCTCACGATCATCCAGCGGTCGTTTTCGCGGACGAGCTCGATGCGGTTGAACTCGCGGTGGGCGTCCCATTGACCGCCCGATGGCAGCTCGATGCGGGCACGCGAGGCGTAGCGCACGTCGGCCCAGGCTTTGCCGTCCTCGACGGTGATGGCGTGGATGTCGAGGATGACGTGCATCTCCTTGGTGGCGCCGAAGCTCTCGGCCACCAGCGTCTTGAGCTGCTCGTAGCCGTAGTCGTCCTGCGGCTCGGGCGTGCCCATGTCCTCGAAGTACTGCGGCGACACGTGCGAGAGCACCTTCTCGCTGTTGCGCTCCTCCATGCCGACGCGCACGTCCTCGATGACGTCGTAAACCTGCTTGTTCTCGCGGGTATCCTCGACGCGGGTGCCCTTGATGTAGCGGTGACCGCAGCCGGCCAAAAGAACGAGAACGAGGGGGAGTGTGAGCTTCGTCATAGCGGGTTCCATCTTAAAGCGCTGCGCACGAACATCGAAATTGCGCGCCAATGTCAACGCCGACACCCGTATGCGGCATTCCGTTTGAAGACTCAACGCGGAGCTGTTACCCGTTTAGACATGCGCAAACTTCTGCTTTCGGTCGCGATGATGGGCGTTGCCGCGTGTGCGAGCGGAAACAAGGACGGTAAGCCGGCGGCGGTGGCCGCGGACGCCTCGAGCTACTCGGCGTACGGCATGACCATCGACCGGCCGTCGCAGTGGCACTTCGTGCAGCCCGATAGCAGCGTCGGGCCCGATACCCAGGTCATCCTCCACGGCCCCATCGGCAGCGCCTCGCTCGCCCCCACGGTCGAAGTCTCCCGCCGCCAGCTGAGCGCGGCCGACCAGCGCCGGCAACCCGCGCAGATCCTCACCGCGATGATGGGCGAGCTCTCGCAGACCTTCGACAGCTTCGAAGCGCAGGGCGAGGTCGCGGACGTCGAGGTCGGCGGCAAGAAGGCGGCGCGGTTGAACGTGACCCTCACCGAGTCATTGTCGGACGGGACCGAAGAGCGCCGTGCGGCGCAGCTGTACGCGATCGTGGATGGTCAGCAGCTCTGGGTGGTGCGCGGGTTTGGGCCGGGGGATGGGAGCGCGAATGGGCAGATCAGCGAGGTGGTGAAAGGCATCCACTTCTGAGAGCTCGCGCCTATCGGTGTCCAGCAATCGGCAATCGGCAATCGGCAATCGGCAATCGGCAATCGGCAATCGGCAATCGGCAATCGGCAATCGGCCTACAAATCAATCTTCTGCGTATCCGCCGGCGACAACTTCAGCTCCTCGCGCAGCCCCTGATTGTAATCCGCGATGAGCTCATCCGTCTCATTGGCCGTCAGCTTGTTCCCATTGCCAATCGTCGGCGTGAGCAGCGCCATGATCGCACTCGCAACCCCCAACCCCAGCAGCGAGAAGCCAACGGCGCGCGTGTCGTTATTGTACTTGTCGTCATAAAGAACGAGGCCGCTGGCAATGCCGCCGACAGCACCCAACCCGAAGCCAAGACCCCACCAAAGCTTCGGCTTGAAGCGCGCCTCGCGGATGCGCTCCTCGAGCGCGCGGTTGCCGAGCATCTGGGCCAGCTCGATCTCGTCGACGACGTCCGCCGGCCCGCGCACCACCACCCAGTCACCGGCCTTTTGACCCGGGATGGGAGTGCCGCCCATCATGCCATTGCCCCACCCCCATGATGGATCCGCGAAGCCCGGCGCGGATTGGTATCCGCCATAGTAGATGGTCGACGGACCGACCGGCGATTGGATGATCGGCCGCAGCGCCAGCCGCTCGCGCCCATACGTGCGCAGCCGCGAGAAGCGCTCCTCGTCGTCGAGCCGAGCCTTCTCGCCGGCCTCCTTGGGCCACTTGATGGCCTTCACCCAGAGACGCTCACCGGCGCGGGCGGTCAGCGTCGCCAGCACCTCGCTGGGCGACAAGCGTCGCAGCTGGACGGTCGCCTGCGCGACGTCGATGCCCGTCACCACGAACAAGCCGGTCTTCTCGAGCGCCTTCTTGGCGGCGGCGAGCTCGTAGCCTTGCATGGTGTCGTCGGCGACCAAGGCGAGCTCGCGCAAGGTGCTGCCGTGCGCCTCGGCGAGCTCGATGGTGAGCTGAGTCGCGGGATCGGGCTCGTACTCGCGGATGGCATCCGGGGGAGCGACGGCGCGCTCTTCCTTGACGTCGGCGGGGAGGGTGCCGATGACCTTGCGCTGTGGCTCCGCGGGCGGCTCCAATGGGGCGGTTTGTGCCTGCGCTTGGGCGACCAGGAGCAACGCGGCGATCAGCTTCATGCGTCCAAGTTGCGTTGACACCACCCCAAAGCGCAACTCAATTAGCGGGACATGGCGCGAATTGCGGTGATCGCTGGTGATGGGATCGGGCGTGAAGTCACGGCCACGGCGCTCGAGGAGCTGCGCGCGGTGGCCAGCAGGCGAAGTGTCGCCCTCGACATCGAAGAGCTCGACTACGGCGCGGAGCGCTACTTGCGCGACGGCACCACCATGCCCGCCGGTGAGATCGACCGCTTCCGCCGTGAGGTCGACGCCATCTTCCTGGGCGCCGTCGGTGATCCGCGCATCCCCGACATGCGCCACGCCCGCGACATCTTGCTGGCGACGCGCTTCGAGCTCGACCTCTATGTGAACTTCCGGCCCGTGCGCTGCCTCGCCGACGCCCTCTGTCCGCTAAAGCGAAAGACAGCCGCCGACATCGACTTCGTGGTCTTTCGCGAGAACACCGAGGGCGCTTACGTGGGCATCGGCGGCAACTTCAAGAAGGGCACGCCCGACGAGGTCGCGACCAACGAGGACGTGAACACCCGCAAGGGCGTCGAGCGCATCATTCGGTCCGCTTTCGCGTATGCCGAGCAGCACGGCAAGCAGCGCGTGTGCATGGCCGACAAGTCGAACGCCCTGCGCTTCGCGCACGATCTCTGGCAGCGCGTCTTCGCGGAGGTCAAGAAGGACCATCCGCGCATCGAGGCGCGCCACCTGTTCATCGACGCGCTCGCCATGGAGCTCATCCGCGCGCCCGAGGCCTTCCAGGTGATCGTCACCAACAACATGTTCGGCGACATCGTCACCGACCTGGGGGCGGCGCTGCAGGGCGGCATGGGGCTCGCGGCGTCGGCCAACCTGAACCCCAGTGAGGCCCTGCGCAGACCCTCGCGGCCCAACGGCATCGGCCTGTTCGAGCCGGTCCATGGCTCGGCGCCCGACATCGCTGGGAAGGGCATCGCGAACCCCTTGGCGGCCATCCTCACCGTGGGCCTCATGCTCGAGAACCTGGGCCACGCCGAGGCGGCCGGCGACATCGCCAAGGCGGTGCAAACCGTCGTCGATGCTGGAGATCTCACGCCCGATCTGGGCGGCAAGGGGACGACCCGCGGCGTCACCGACAGGGTGCTGCGAGCCCTGGCCTAAAGCCAGCGCCAAACACCCGAAACTCGAGCGCTTTTCCCCCGATAAGCTGGACCATGCGCGTCATCCCCAACCGCGCTGTGGCCTCGTCGACCCGGCCACAGACGGACACCTCTGCCCAAAAAACCTCTTCTTCGCCACGGCTCCACTCGGCGAACCCGCGTGCCGCCGAAGCGACGCTCGCGCGGCTCGACAAGCGCGCCAAAGGGCCAGAGGGCACGCCGCCCGAGCCGCTCATCGACACGTCGAAGTACGCGTACTACGAGCATGTCCGCCCCGACGGACAGCCGATCCGCATCGAGCGCCACGGCAACTTCGTCATCCCGCACCTCTTGCCACCGGGAGGCGCGGAGCTGCCGCCGCTCATCCTTCCTGGGAAGTCGCTCAACATCCTGGCGCTCGGAGACGGCGGTCACGGCAACGAGTCGCAACGTGAGACCGCTATCGCGCTCACCAAGATGGCGCGTGAGCGTGGCGTCAACTTCAGCGTGCACACCGGCGACATGGTCTACCCGCACGGTATCTCGAGCGTCGACGACCCACAGCTCAAGTGGAAGGTCACCGACGCGTACGGTGAGCTCCCCGAGATGCACGCCGTCCCTGGCAACCATGATTACGGCGACAGGAG
>JBDHVB010000304.1:0-5285 GCA_039809465.1 Myxococcota bacterium | reverse complement strand
GTCTCGCCGCGGACTACATCGCCGGGGTGTTGCGCGCCGCGGGCGTCGAGGCGACGGTGATCGAAACGGCACCCGGCGAAGAGGCCCAAGTCGACTATGGCGATGGCCCGATGGTGCGCCACCCCGAGACCGGCAAGTACCGGCGCACGCGCATGTTCGTGCTGACGCTTGGCTTCAGTCGCAAATCGGTCCGCTTGCTCACGTGGAAATCGAGCACGCGCACCTGGTGCGAGTTGCATGAAAAAGCCTTTCGGCGGCTCGGCGCCGTGGCGCGCATCATCGTGCTCGATAACCTGCGCGAGGGCGTGCTCGAGCCGGAGATCTACGACCCCGCGCTCAACCCGCTCTATCGCGACGTGCTCGCGCACTACGGCGCCATCGCGTTGCCGTGCCGCGTCGGCCATCCCGATCGCAAGGGCAAAGTCGAGTCGGCCGTGGGCCACGCGCAGCGCACGCCGCTCAAGGGGCTGCGCTTCGAAAGCCTTGATGAGGCACAGGCGCGACTCGATCGCTGGGAAGAACGCTGGGCCGACACGCGCATCCACGGCACCGTGAAGCAGCAAGTCGCGACGCGCTTTGCCGAGGAAAAGCCGGTGTTGTTGCCACTGCCGACCGAGCCGTTTCGTTACTACCAGTTCGGCGTACGCGTCGTTCATTTGAACGGCTGCGTGGAAGTGGATGGCGCCTACTACGCGCCGCCGCCCGGCCACATCGGCCGCACGCTGCGGGTGCAATGGGACGGCGTGCACGTGCGCCTGCTCGAGCCCACGACGGGTCAGCTCCTGCGCGAACACAGAAGACGGCCCAAGGGCCACTATAGCGTACGTCTCGAGGACCGCCCGGCGCGGACGCCGGAAACAACTCTCGTTCTGCTCGCGCGCGCCGAGCGCGCCGGCAAGAACATCGGTGCGCTCTGCCAGGCGATCCACCGGCGCGACGGCGAGCGGCCCGGCGTCAACCGCGTCCTCGGGGTCCTCGCACTCACAAAAAAGCACGGTGCCGCCGCGGTGGACCAAGCTTGCGCGCTCGCGCTCGAGAACAATCTCGCAAGCTACCGCTTCATCAAACGCTACTTCGAGCGACTGCCGCAGGCCCCGACCTTGCGCCAGGTCGATCCTCTCATCCGCGAGCTGACTTACTACCGCGATCTCATCGATCGCCGAACACAAGGGAGCATGAATGAACATGAATGAATTGGGCCGCGCGCTGCGCAGCCTGCGTCTGTCCGGCATGGCGGACGCGCTTGATGCGCGTCTGCTCGAGGCGCAAGCAGAGAAGACACCACCAATCGACCTACTCAGCAGGCTGGTGAATGACGAGTTGGTGCGCAGGCAAGACCGGCTACTCTCGCGCCGACGAAAGCTCGCGGAGTTTCGCGACGCGGGCAAAATGCTCGACAGCTTCGATTTCGATTTCAACAAGAAGATGGATCGACGGCTCGTGTTCGAGTTGGCAACTGGGCGCTTCATCGCGCAGCACGAAGACGCGCTGTTTCTCGGCCCGCCTGGTACGGGCAAGTCACATTTGGCCCAGGCGCTCGGCCAGGCGGCCATCGAGCAAGGCCACAAGGTGCTCTATCGGGAGGCTCACGTGCTGCTCGATGAGCTCGCCGACGCGACGCTCGACGGGCAGCGCAAGCAGCACATGGAGATGCTCGAAACGGCACCGCTGCTGATCATTGACGACCTCGGCATGCGCAAGCTGCCGGCGACGGCCGCCGAAGATCTGCTCGAGCTGATCATGCGGCGCTACGAGCGGCGCAGCACGCTGATCACCTCGAACCGGCCCGTGGAGGACTGGGGCAAGCTGCTCGGCGACACCGCCGCGGTAGCGGCCCTGCTCGATCGCGTGCTCCACCACGCGCACGTCCTCAAATGCGGACCGCGCAGCTGGCGCATGAAGCAACACGCAGACTTGCAAGTGCAGGCCAACGCCGCTAGTTAAATCCCGTCTCGGGCCTCAGCCTCTATGGCCGGTTTTGCGACGTCGATCAGTGGCCGGTTTTGAGGTGTCCACCGAGGTCCAGCTTACGCATACATTCGAGGCGGGCGATGAGCGCAGTCTCACTCAGAGCAACCTGGTCGGCGAGAAAATACTCGACGAGTTCCTTGTCGCGAGCCTGCCGTTTGGCGAAGTTCTCGACTGGACGAGACAGCTGCTCTTCAAGCCACTCGCGCGGCTTGTTCGCGTTCGAGAGGACAAGCGCTACGTCGTTCAGATCGAGGAGCGGCAAGAGTGGCTCGAGGTATTGAATCCGCAATGACGGAGGGGAGTGGATAGTTTCGAGGTCACGAAACGCACGCCAGAGCGTGCGGCCGCCACCGCCGTAGCGCTGTCCCCAACTACCTCTTACTCGGGAGCGATCGCGCTCTTGGCTTCGGACTACGACCTCACGGAATACGGAGCGTGACTGCTCATCTGCACGCTGGATCCAACGCTCGACGGTTGGTTGACGAGCCAGGCGTTGGATTTCGAGGATGAGTTGTTCTCGAAGCTCACGTCGCTCGTTGTTGTCCTTGGAAGGCGCCCACGAGGACGTCGCCCGCACGCTCGCATCGAGCTGGCCGACCGTATACGCCCACTGCTCGAAGACGAATCCTGCTTCTGCGGCCGACCTCGCGGCCTTTCCATAGCACTCAGCCGCGTCTTTGAATTCAACGTTCATGAAGGCGCTGTAAGCGGCCTTGGCATAGCGGATGTGAGGCAGGTCTGGATGGTCCTCTTCTTCCGATGGGGGGCTGAGTCCGAGGTCCGCAGCCACACCTTCTAAGAGCTTCTCGATGCTCGCTCGACCATACTTCCGCGCGGAAGCGACGGCCGATCGGTGCAGGTCTTCGATGGAGGAATCGTTCCATCCGGCACGCTTGGCCAAACGCAGTGTGATTGCTTCCAATGCGAGGTCATCCGCGCTCTCGAAAAGGTGCTGGTGGAGTCCCCACGCAAAATGCTTGGCCAGTTCGCCAGCAAGCGGCGAGCTTTTCTTGAGAAGCATTGACAGCCATTGAATCTCATCGAACGACGCGAGCGGTCGGAACCGAGGAGCCACGTCAAGGCCGTCAAACAGGGGATCGTGCAGCGCCGGCGCTGGTACAGGTGGCGCAACGTGCGGTGTCGGTGAGTCAGAGCCTGTTTTCGGTGTGGGGGCAGTGCGTGTCGCCCATGCCGCCTGACTAGCTTCCTGCGCCGTCTTCTTCGCGTCAGCTTGCTCTTCGGGAGTGAGTAGCTCCTTGAGCTGCGCCTTCCAGTCTCGGTAGGCCTCGTCGCGATCGACGATAGGCGCGGAGTACACCTCTCGAAAGCGCTGCAACTTTGCATCGGCACTCGTTCCTCGTCGCACGTAGGCTCGCGCTGCAGCCGACGTTGGCGAATACGTCGTCACGAGCTTTGGGAAAATCCGCGAGAGGAAGTTCGCAAAGTCGGACTTGTCCTTCGGGGTAGCGATCTCGAAGCCAAGCCGGCGCCAATGCAGTCTCTCCGCGGCCGACGGCGGGTCGCGCATGAGAGCGAGCGACAGCGGTTGGTGCCCTCTCATCTCCAGCCCAACGAGACGAGTAATCGAGTGGAAGTTCGGGTCCGTCATGCTGAACCCGACAATCAGCCACGGATGCTGCGCCAAGAGCTGCCTCACACGCGCCACCATGACAGGCTTGCTGCGAGGGAAGTCCTCGTACTGGCTGCGGGTCATGACCCATGAGTCGGAGAAGTCACGATGCCCGTGGAGATAGATCAGGTCGCGCCCTTGCCCCGCTGCGGAGAGATCGGCATCCACGACAACGCGCCGCCATCCAACGCAAGCCTTGTCGAGCTGAGTGTCGAGGCAGTTCGTCGTGACGATCGCCTCACACGGGTATGTCGCGAGGACCGTATGCGCTTCTCCCGGTGCGAGGATCGCGTCCGCGACTGTGTCGCGTAGCGAGTCTCGAAGCTTCGCTTCTCCAAACGCCTCTTGATACATCTCGAACAGGGTCGGGGCGTCGTAGCGGTCGGCGCTCACCCCAAGATCGCGCGCGAGCTGCTTTACGAGATCGCTCCAGAATGGCACTTGCTTCTGCGATGCCAGCGCTCCCGTCGTTCGGTTGCGCGCGTTGCGTGTGAATCCCGAACCCACGAGCACCACGGGGCGTCGGTTCTCGGCGGCGACGAGCCAAGACACGACACGCTCGGCGTTCTCCTCGTCGAACCAGCCCTCGTGATCGACGAGCAGCTCCTCCTTCCGCAGCGTTCGAATGTGTTCGTCCATGTTTAGCCTCGCATGGCTTCGCTTTGTGAACGTCGGCCTGCCCACGCGTCGGGCGTGACGAGCTGCTGGTTCAGCGGCGGTGAGGGAACGGGCAGCCGACCGGATCCTCGCCACACGTCCCCATTTAAAAGCCTAGCGCGAGAGTCTGATCACTTTTCGCGACCGGGATTTGCCGAGCTGTCGGGACAGAGACGTGGGCGCCTGCGTCTTACTCGTCGGAGGACTCTCCGGCGAACAAGGCCCCAGGGGTTCGCCGTATGAAGTCGAACGACAACGATGAAACCTGAATACACCCAGTTCTGGGCGCCGCCTTGAAGAGGGCGCCGCGGGCCCGCCGCCAAGCGCCGTCTCAGTGAGCTCGGTCAGGCGGAGGTCCATCGACTACGTGTGGAAAACCGCAGGTCTTATCAGGACATCGCGAGCTGGTTGGGGTGCTCACGTGGGCAGATTGCGGTGGGAAGACGCGGCATCACTTGGGAAGACTTCACCCGCCTTTGGGCTCTCGTATCACCTCATCATCTTCCATGGGAGACCGGAGCAACCGTGGGGGCCTATCGAGAGCATGGTTTTGTTGCCCCGACGCAGATCAAGACCAGAGCACTATGTGACGGGCTCATGCTGACGGGTAAGCTCAAGCACCGCTCGACCTTCATCGTGGAGCTCGAGGTGTTCCTCGATGATCCGGCTGGTTGCATAATACAGATCTACGGTTACCTTGCGCCTGAGTACATGACCGCTGAAGTGGACAAGCTCTCGTTCGGTGCAATGCCAAAACCGGAAGAACCCGCGAGGTTTGTCGCTCGGCTGTTGCCAGAGTCTGAAGTCGGTGACGACGCAGCGGATGATGGAGACGAAGAGTCGTGCAGCGACGACGACTTAGAGTGGTCGGGGCAGTGGGATTCGAACTCACGGCCCCCTGCTCCCAAAGCAGGTGCTCTACCAGACTGAGCTATGCCCCGACTCGGAGGTCTGTGTAGTCGGCGGGGTTCGGACACGCAAGCCCGACGTGAAGTGGGGGGTGAGAATCGCCGAATTGGCCTAGGAG
>JBDHVB010000303.1:0-5429 GCA_039809465.1 Myxococcota bacterium | reverse complement strand
TCTCGCAGGACAACGTCGGCGACAAGGTCCAAGCAGTGCGCGCCCTGCGGCTCGCGAGCCTCGCGGATGGCGCGCGCGTCACCGCCGTGGTCTCGAGCGTCGACTCGAACGAGGACATCGTCTGGCTGGACCTGGGCACGCAGCGCGGCCGCATCCCGTTCAAGAGCATGAGTTGGGCGCGCAAGTTCTCGCCGACGAGCCACACGCCGCCGCCGAAGGATCCCGCGGACGTCCTGCGCAAGGGTGATCTCGTGCAGGTGCAAGTGCTGAAGGTACCGGTGCGCCTCGCCTCCGACACCGCCAAGCTCCCTGTCCTCGATTGCGAGCTCGTCCCCGAGCCAGCCGTCGAAGGCGCCATCGTCGCGGTCGATCCGCAGACGCGCTTCGTGCGCGCCATGGTGGGCGGCTACGATCAGGAGCGCGGCAACTTGATTCGCGCCGTGCAGTCGCGCCGCCAGCCGGGCTCGTCGTTCAAGCCCATCGTCTACGCCGCGGGTCTCGACGCCGGCATCATCACGCCCGCCACCGTCTGCCCGGACAGCCCGGTCATGATCCGCGACGAGCACACCGGCAAGGTGTGGAAGCCCGAGAACTACGAGGACGGCAAGTTCGACGGCAACATCACTTACCGCACCGCGCTCATGCGCTCGAAGAACACCTGCTCGGTGAAGCTCATCGAGAAGGTCGGCCCCGACAAGGTGATCGCGATGGCGCACGCCATCGGCGTCATGAGCGACCTGCCGCGCAACCTCACCTTGGCCCTGGGCTCGGGCGACGTCACGCCGCTCGAGATGGCGAACGCCTACGCGACCATCGCCTCGGGCGGGTACTACGCGCCGCCCATCTTCATCCGCAAAGTGGTCGACGCCAACAACGCGACCCTCGAGGAGACGCGCGCCGAGCCGACCTTGGTGATGAGACCATCGGTCGCGTACGTCATTACCCAGATGATGCGCTCGGTCGTCGAAGGTGGCACCGCCACGCGGGCCCTGGTGCTCGACCGCCCGGTCGCCGGCAAGACCGGAACCTCCAATGAATCCCGCAATGTCTGGTTCGGTGGCTTCTCTCCGGAGCTCGCCGCCATGGTCTGGGTGGGCTTCGACGACAACTCGCCGCTCGGCCGGGCTACCGGTGGCAGCGCCTCGTTGCCAATTTGGATCAGGTTCATGGGCCGCGCCCTGGACGGCGTGCCGCGGCGCGATTTCACGGCGCCGCCGGACGTGGTGTTCGTCAAAGTGGACGCCGACAGCGGCGAGCCCAGCGAGGACATCGGCAGCATCGAGGAGGTCTTCGTCGCGGGGACCGAACCGACGCCAGCCAAGCAGACACTGAGACCGATCTTCGAAGAGGACGACAGCGGGTTCCGATGATGTTTGGGCTGTGGGCAGCATGCGAGCGCGCGCTTCTGCGCCTCATCGCCATCACCGATCTGCGGGTTGCCCATGCCGCGGTCGGCACCTGCTTGTGGCTGTGCGTCATCGCGGACACAGCGCTCGCCTCCGACCAGGTGCGCAAGCCCGCGGAAGTTCCCGCTAAAGCGGTCCTCGATACCGCTCAGCGCTTCTTGGGAGTGCCCTACGTCTACGGCAGCCGCGCCGGTCTCGGCCTCGACTGCTCGGGCTTCGTGCAAAAGGTCTACGCCGAGCACGGCATCAGCCTACCCCGCACCTCGAGCGAGATGAGCAACGTCGGCGACAAAGTCGCGTGGGACAAGCTCGAGCCCGGCGACTTGCTGTTCTTTCACACCACCAACGGCAGCAAGCGCGTGAGCCACGTGGGCATCGCCATGGGACACGGCAAGATGATCCACGCGTCGACCGGCCAGAAGCGCATCACCATCGACTCGCTCGAGCTCGACTACTACAAGCTACGCCGCGTCGTGGCGCGACGTTTGCCTCATGTACACTGGAGCGAGATCGCGACGACGAAGATCTTCCGGCCGGCCACTACGCGAGAGCTATTGCACGTGCGGCCGCAGCTCTAAGCGACCGCGCGGCCAGCCGGAGGAGTCAACGCTCCGAGCGTGGTACGCGGTGCCGCCGCGGCGCCTTTGTCGAGCAGAAGCCTCGGGTCCGGTTGGCCTTCGAGATCTGGGAACTGAAACTGCTTGTGGGCATCTTGGAACCACAGCCTCTCGCCCAAGGAAGGGGACTGTCGGGTCCGTGATTTGTAAGCAGCGAACGCTTGGGCTTCGCTAGCGTCGATGCTCCGAGCGAACTTGCCGAACTCCCTCCAGGCGCGCTCTCTCACGCCCCTATCGGAAGAGTGGAGCGCCGCGTCGTTCCTCTGCACGTAGCTCGCGAGCTGCCTCTCCACGGACGGTTGGCCCCAAGGGCGCGAAATTTCATCCAGGTTCCTGATGGAAGGGACACCACCTTGAGTCGGGGTACCTTGAATGCCTGCAGCACCAGCCATGTCGGTCTCCTCTGAAATGTGGATGTCGTACGTACCGACACGCGCCCACAAACGGCCGCCACCGTGTCGTGCCAGACTGACACTCCAGCTGTGATCGAGAAGGCTCGTCGTCAATAGCGGACAGCTACGAGTGGCCGGCGAGGCGCTCGGGCTCCGAGACCTTGAGGTAGCGCGGCACGAGCTTCACGACGTCATCACGCTCACCGCGACGCATGCGGTCAGCCGCGAGCAGGAGGCTCGAGCTGGCGCGCAGTGGCGCGTGGTGGGTGTCGTCGACGAGGCGAGCGGCTGGATACGCGGCGCGGATGGTGGCGAATCGTTCTGGGATCGTCAGCATGTCGTCGACGAGCGGGTGAGCGCTGCCCGCGGCGACTTCGTAGATCGCCGCGAAGATCTCCCCCTTGCGCGCCTCGAGCGCGAGCGCGACGACGCCAGGGTCTTGCGAGGCCGCGAGGGTCGCCATGCTCGAGACACCATAGAGCGGAATGTCGCCGGCGTACGCCATGCCTTTGGCGAGCGCGAGCCCAACCCGCAGACCGGTGAACGAGCCCGGGCCCAGGCCGACGACGATGGCCTTCAAGCGCTTCACGGCGTCGGGTTGCGCCACGGATGCTTGCGCGATGGCGCTGCCGATGGCCTCGGATTGCTGAGCCTGCGTCGTGAAGCTCTCCTCCACGACCTCGCCAGGGCTCCACGCCACGCGGCAAAGCGCGGCGGTGCGCGAGGTGTCGATGGCGAGCAGCGGGCCGCCGAGCTCGTCGGCGAGCTTCAAGAGCCGGTCCTTCACGGCTCCCCTTCTACGCTAGCCGAGCACGAAGCGCACGATGTCGTTCTTGAAGACGAGCACCATGAGCATCAGCAGCATCACCAGGCCGACCACGTTCGCGACCTCGCGGACGCGCACGCTCGGCGGGCGGCGGCGGATAGCCTCCATGGCGAGGAACATCAAGTGGCCGCCATCGAGGACAGGCACCGGCACCAAGTTGATGAGTCCGAGGTTGACGCTGATGACCGCGAGCATGGTGAGGAACTCGGTGAGGCCAGCGTTGGCGCTCTTCTCGGCGATGACGAAGAGCATGATCGGGCCGCCCATGCTGTCGGTGGGCAGCTGGCCGCTGGCGATCTTGGCGATGCCCTTCACGATGAGCGTCATGTCCTGGCCGACGTGCTTCACCGCGCGCGTGAAGCCTTCGACCGGGCCGACCTTGCGCGCCATGGTGTAGACACCGACGGCGGCCGGGTCACCCGCGGCGCCGAAGACCTGCGAGCGGCGGACGTTCTTGAAGTCGTCCTTCTCCTCACGCTCGGTGAACTTCACTTCGTGCGTCGAGATCCCGCGGCCACGCTGGACGACGAGGGTGATGGCGTCGCGGGCGTCGCTCGCCATCATCAAGTCGAGGGTGAGCGTGTTGACGGGACGCGTGGTCGCGGTGCCGGCCTGATCGTGGGTGGTGACGGCGATGACGCGGTCACCGACGCGTAGATCGGCGAGCGCCGCGGGAGTGTCGGCGTCGACGCGCGCCAGCGTGCTCTCCTTGCTGACGAGCCCGGTGTAGCCGTTCTTGCGATCGGCGGCCGAGAGCAGCTCGCCGCCGAGGTGCGCGACGGGCTCGGTGGGCGTGAGCGTGAGATCGAAGACTTGTTCGCCACGGCGGACACCGAGCTTCACCGGACCGTCACCAGCCTGGAGGAGATTGCGGACCTCGTGCCAGGCGCTCACCTGCTTGCCGTCGACGCTCATGATGCGGTCACCAGTGAGCAAGCCAGCCTGCGCCGCGGGGCTCGTGGTATCGACGATGGCGACGAGCGGCTCGACGAAGCGGTTGTTCACCTCGATGCGGCCGCGCGCCTCACGCTCCTGGAAGACGTTGTTCTCGTCATACGTGCGGGTAGTGACGTTGGCGGTGTGCTGCTCGCCGTCACGCTCGTAGGCGATGGTGAGGGTCGAATTGGGGCGGGCGCCGATGAGCTCGCGCAGCTCGTAGTAGTCGCGCGGCTTCTGGCCATCGACCGCGAGGATGAGATCACCGGGACGCAGGCCAGCGCTCCAGGCCGGGCCATTCACGGTCGCCGAGCCGATGCGCGTCGCTTCGAAGGTTTGCTGGCCGGTGAACATGGCGAAGTAGACGCCGAGCGCCAGCACGAAGTTGAAGAGCGGGCCGGCGAAGACGATGGCGGCGCGCTGCCAGACTTTCTTGTTGTTGAAGGCCTTGTCGGCGTCTTCGGGGTCGATCTCGGCGCCGGGCATGTCGCCCAGCATCTTCACGAAGCCACCTAGCGGCAGCAGGCTGATGGCGTACTCGGTATCACCGCGGCGCACCGACACGATGCGCGGCCCCATGCCAATCGAGAACTTCAGCACCTTCACGCCGCACCACTTGGCGACGAGGAAGTGCCCAAGCTCGTGCACGAACACGAGCACCGTGATGAACAGCAAGAACCAGTGGAGATTCGCGAAAACGTAAGCCAAAGGGGGGACCTCGCCCATTTAGTGTCGACCCTCCACCGCACGAGGTCAAGGCAACCCGCTGGCGACCGGCCCAGGAGGCTCTTGGGGCCCATATTCCAGAAAGCACCCGGTGCATTCTCGAGGGGACGCGGGCCAAGAAGGTTCCCGGTGCATTCTCGGAGCGTCCAAGAAAGCACCCGGTGCATTCTCGAGAGGTGCGGGCCAAGAAAGTTCCCGGTGCATTCTCGGGGCAATCCAAGAAAGCACCCGGTGCATTCTCGAGAGGGGGGCGGGCCAAGAAGGTTCCCGGTGCATTCTCGGGGCAGTCCAAGAAAGCACCCGGTACATTCTCGAGAGGTGCGGGCCAAGAAGGTGCATTCTCGGAGCGGCCCCAGAAAGCACCCGGTGCATTCTGGGCGGACTGCATTCTGCGGTGAGTAAAATTGGGGACTTACGTGATGGGCCGGGCGCGAGGCCCCCTGAGCGGTTCAGCGAAACACGTACGCCGCGCCTGAGCTCTCGAGGTCGTCGCGGGAGGGGTCGCCGGTCAGCTCGGGGCCAACGC
>JBDHVB010000302.1:0-5518 GCA_039809465.1 Myxococcota bacterium | reverse complement strand
GTACGCCGTCGCGGATGGCGCGGGCGAGCGTGAGGAGCGCGCTGGTGCTGCCGTTGCCGTAGTGCACGAGGGCGAGCGCGTGCTTCTTCGAGATGCCGACCGCCGGGCCGCCGTAGCCCTTGGTGAAGCCGGAGCGCTCGATGAGCCACGCGGCGGGGACCTTGAATTTGCCGTGGTGGGCATAGCTCGGCGGCTTGGTGCCGAGGGTGCGTTCGAGCTGCGCGAGCTCGTCCTGGGTGACGATGGGGTTCATGAAGAAGGAGCCGGCGCTCGTGGACTCGGGATCCAAGGGGTCGACGACCATGCCCTTGGCGCGGCGAAGCTCGAGGACGGTCTGGCGCACCTTCGCGAGGAGCGGGCTCGGGTCATTGTCGAGCGCCTTGGCGAGCTCGGGGTAGCGCGGCAACGATGCAGTGTGCTGGCGCTTCAGCGCGAAGGTGACGCTCGTGATCACGTAGCGGCCGGTGTGCTTGAGGGCGCTGTCGCGGTACGCAAAAGCGCACTCCTCCGGAGAGAGCGTGACGTTGTGCTTGGCGCCGCGGTCGTAGGCTTCGACGCTGCTGATGGTGTCGGCGACCTCTTGGCCGTAAGCGCCGACGTTCTGGATGGGGGTCGCGCCGGTGGTGCCGGGGATGCCGGAGAGGCACTCGAGCCCCGCCAAGCCTTCGTCGACGGTGAGCGCGACGACGGCGTCCCAGGGCTCGCCGGCCGCGACCGTCACCTCGTCGTGGGTGATGGTGATGCCGCGGTTCGCGATCTGCAGCACCCGGCCCTCGTAGGACGCGTCGCTGGGGACGATGTTGCTGCCGCCGCCGACGATGAGGAACGGTGTCTTGTCGGCCTCGGCCGCGGCGACCGCCCTGCCAATCTCGGCGGTGCTCTCGAGGCGCCACCATTCCTTGGCGGGTCCGCCCAGCTTGAGAGTCGTGTGCTTGGCGAACGGTTCGTCGAGGGTGCGCAGCATGACAGCCGCGCCATCGTCTAGAAACGGTAGTTCAGGGTCAAGCCGAGCGTCGGTAACTTCACGTAGGTCGTGTATTTTTCGTTGAGGTAGCCGTCGAGCTGCTGGGCGAGGACGCGGAATCCGCTGGGCTCACGCGCCTCGATCGCCGGGGCCTGGATGCTGGTCGAGGATGCGACCGCCTGCGTGTAACCGAGCGTCGCCCTGAGCACGAGGTGCTCGGTGAGGAGCCAGGAGTAGCCCAGGGTGACGTGGAAGGCGTGGATGGTCGACGCGAGATCGACTTGCTCGTCACCCGTGACCTGCGAGCCGCGGCGGACGGCTTGCTTGATGAGATCGATGCCGCTGATGTCCTCCGAGAGCTTCATGAGGGTGTAGCCGGCGAGGACCTCGAGGTTCAGGTCACGCACGGGCTTGAAGCCGATGCTCGGACGAAAGACGAAGCCACCGGTGACGGCGCCCTTGATGATCTCGGCGGTCTCGTCGTTGTAGGCGTCGAACGCCTGGGCGATGGAGTTGATGAAGCTCGCGTACGGCTTCGGGATGATGCCCGCTTCGGCGGACACGATGAACCGGCCGGGCAGCTCGGCGAGGACCTGGCCACCCATGTAGAGCGGCGCGACGGTCCCTAGACCCGCCTCAATGCGATAGCTGTCCGCTGCTGCCCGCGCCGACTGGGGCGCGAGCAGACACGCCGCCGCCAGCGTCATGGCCGTCAGGAGCCTCGTTCTCTTCACGGGTGACCACCTCGACACGGACGGCATGCTCATCGGGCTCGATGTCCTCACCGCGGTAGCGCGCGAGGACCTGAGTGAACTCGGCGCCGAAGAACAGGATCTGCGCCGAGTAGTACACCCAAACGATGAGGACGACGAGCGCCCCCGCGGCACCGTAGGTCGAGCCGAAGCTCGCGTTCCCCAGGTACAAGCCGATGCCCAGCTTGCCGATGCTGAAGAGGAGCGAGGTGATGCCCGCGCCGAGCCAGGTGTCGCGCCAACGCACTTTGGCGTCGGGGAGCACCTTGTACATCATCGCGAACAACACGGTGGTCACGACGAACGAGACGCCGAAGTTGACTGGCTGCCATAGCAGACTCGCCTCGGGCACGACACCCCTGAGCGCGCCGGTGAGGCCGGAGATCGCCGCGGAGAGCGCGAGCGAGACCAGCAAGAGGAAGCCGAGGACGAGGATCATCGCGAACGACAGGACGCGTTTGCGGACATAGTTCCAGATGGTGGCTTTGGTTTCGCTCGCCTTGGCTTTGACGCCCCACATGGTGTTGAGCGCGTTCTGCAGCTCGGCGAACGCGCCCGTGGCGCCGAAGAGGAGCACCGCGAGGTTGATGACGGAGGCGATGATGCCGGTCTTCTCGTTCTTGCCGGCGTTCTCGATGGTCGCCTCGATCACCTTGGCCGCGTCGGGCCCGATCATCCCCGCGATCTGATCGAAGAGCTCGCCCCTCGCCGCCTCGGCGCCGAAGAAAAAGCCGGACACCGCGAGCACCACCAGCAACAGCGGCGCGAGCGAGATCAGCGTATAAAACGCCACCGACGCCGCGAGACTCGATGCGTTGTCGTCCGACCACTCACCCGCGGTCTCCTTGAGCAACTTGAACGCCGTCTTCGCCAGCTCCCCCATATTCCCCACACTGCGCACGCCTCCGCGCATCGGCCAGGGGTTTTCGCCAACCACTTCGCGATAGTGTTATGAGGGCCCCTCATGCGCATCACCCGCCGCGACAACGACACCTGGAAACGCCTTCGCGGCCTCGCCGAGCTGGAGCGCGAGCGCCAGAGCGCGGGCGAGACGCTGCTCGATGGCATTCACCTGCTGCAAGCATTCGCCGCCGCCGGTGGCACGCCCAGCACGGTGGTCGTCAGCGATAGCGGACAGAAGCACGACGAAGTCGCGCGCTATCTCGAAGCATCGGCCCCGCGCTCGCTCATCGAGCTGCCGGACGCGATGTTCGAGCAGCTCAGCACCGTCAAGAGCCCCACCGGCATCATCGCGGTCATCGCCATTCCGAAGGCGAGCGCTCCACTCGTTGGGTCCTGCGTCGTCCTCGATAACATCCAAGACCCGGGTAACGTCGGCGCCATCCTCCGCTCGGCCGCGGCCGCGGGTCTTCGTCACGCCGTCGTCAGTCACGGCTCGGCGCGCGCCTGGTCACCACGCGTCTTGAGAGCCGCCATGGGCGCGCACTTCAACATGACCATTCACGACAACGTGAACGTCCCAGAGGCCCTCGCGAGCTACGACGGCGCCATCCTCACGACCGAGGCCAACGCGCCCGAGACCTGCTGGAGCAAAGATCTCACGGGCAACATCGCCTGGGTCCTGGGCAGCGAAGGCGCGGGCGTCACCGCCGAAGTGCGTGCCATCGCGACGGGCAGCGTCGCCATCCCCATCGCCCCAGGCACCGAGTCGCTCAACGTCGCCGCGGCGGCGGCGATCTGCCTCTTCGAACAGCGTCGCCAGCTCCTGCACGAGCGCTAGAGCGCCGAACAGGTTAGTCCCGTCACGCGGCGCGACGTAGGCTGTCACTGGCCGAGCCTCGGCAACTCCACCGCCGCGAATGGTGGAGACCGAAGCATCCCGTGTGTAAACTACCGCACAAGGAGACGCACATGGCTACCAACCTCGCTATCGACCCCGAACTGCTGGAGCGCGCTCTTCAGGTCAGCGGCGAACGCACCAAGAAGGCCGCAGTCACCAAGGCTCTGCACGAGTTCATCGCGCGCCGTGAGCAACGTCGTCTCTTGGAGCTTATGGGCAAGCTCGAATGGGACCAGTCCTACGACTACAAAGCAGAGCGGTCGCGCAAGTGATGCTCCTCGTTGACACCAGCGTCTGGTCCTTGGCGCTGCGCCGTGGCGCGCCAGCCACTGAACCAGAAGTCGGCGCACTCAAGGACGCACTTGCAGGTTCCAACGTCGTCGTCACGACAGGCATCGTCCTGCAGGAACTGCTGCAGGGCTTCGGTACCCCCAAGTCGCGGACGCAAGTCATCTCCAGCTTCTCCGCCATCGCACTCATCCAGCCGGATCGCGACGACCACATCGCCGCCGCAGACCTTCGGAACAAGTGCCGCACAGCCGGGGTTACGCTCGGAACCATCGACGCACTGATCGCCCAGCTTTGCATCAGGCACAGCATCACGCTGCTGACGACCGACAAGGACTTCACGCACGCGGCCAAGCACAGCAAGCTGAAGTTGTGGTCCTCGCCAGGTCAGCGCCGCGGCGACTTCACCAAATAATCGCCCGAGACGAACGCGTTGTTGTAGGCGATCAGTTCGGTGAGCGCGCACAGCTTGCCGATGCTAGCGGGGAGACTCGTGAGTTGGTTGTGATGGAGGCAGGACCGCTTCGTGTACCGCAAGCTGCGCGGCGTAGGCCCCGGCGTGCAGGCAACGCCGCAGCCGCAGGCCTAGCAGTGCCAACGTGGCATTCGTCGAACGCGACATCACGCGACGACACGGACCGATACCTACGGCCTCATGGCAACACAACAGGTCACTGGGGCCCCTGCGGCCTTCGCAATCCTTGAAGCTTCCAAGCCGGTCATCGCCGAAGCGCCGCCGGCCCAGCCGATTGCGGTCGTTCCAGCGGAACCGCAGAAGCCGTCAAAGCTCGCCGAGGGCTGGAAGAGCTTCAGCGAAGGACCGTTCGCGCGCACTGCGGACCAATGGTTCGGTGGCATCGCCAAAGGCATCCCGCTGGTCGCGCCGATCGTGCTGACTGCAGGCGCCGGCTACGCTCTCGGCGGAATCAACGCCTACGAAGCCTCTGCCAACTTCGGCTTGGGACTGGGTGCCATCGCTGGCGGCATCTCCATTCCGTTCCAGCTCGACAGCAGCGGTCTCATCGAGACGCACAGAAATGCTGGCTCGAAGTTCCCGCGCCTCGCGGCGTTCCGCGACGTGACGCTGTACATGACCGCTCCAGCGGCCGCGTTTGGCACGAGCGTCGCTCTCGCGGCGAACGGCGGCTGGGGTGTCGCGGCTGCGGTTGTCACCGGCGTCATCTGTTCGATCTTCGGCATGCAGGTCAATGAAGCGCGCGCTGAGGACAACAAGAAGCGTAACACCGACGAGTAGTCACCTCACAGGCTGCTGACGCGCCCTGCGATAGCGTCGATCACTGACGCGTGAACGTGAAGCTCGCGTCTTGGTTCGAGCCCGCGCAGGCGTACGCGCCGGTGAGCACCGCGGGGTCGGAGTACGCGGGGTATCCGGCCGGCGGACAGAACGTCGCCAAGGTCAGCAGCGAGACCTCGTACTCCAACGTGTACTGACCCGACGACTCACCGCAGGTCACGGCGGTCATGGTCGGCTCGCCGATGAGCATGAACTCGAAGGTGTTGGGATGGTCGTCCTGCACGTTGCGCACCTCGAGGTACGACTCCAGGTGCCAGTCGTCGAGATCCTCGGCGGCACGGAGCGCGGAGCTCACCTGCGCGGGCGCGCAGTCCGGCAGGGTCAAGGTCGCGGAGATCGTGCCTCTCCCGATGTAGGCGTCGGTAGAGTTGTAGCGCTGAGCGATGGTGAACGTGACG
>JBDHVB010000301.1:0-5553 GCA_039809465.1 Myxococcota bacterium | reverse complement strand
CCGCAAATGCAGCAGAAGCTGAATTGTCGCCCTCGGGCGCGTGCAGGCGCACCAGCAGCGCGGCATTGCGTTCTAGGGGTGTTTTACAGCATGTGCGCTATGGCGGTCGCGATGGAGCCCGCGGAGCATGGCAAGAAGAAAATCATCGTCGATGTCGTTTTTTGCGGATGCCGCGTACGTGCATGTTCCAGAACGAGCACCAACGACCGACGAAGCTCTTTAGCCCGGGGCCTCACGCAACTCGTTCCAGCACCACCACACGCGGAGCAGAACATCTCGCCACGCTTCAAGGCACGGCACCAACCCCCAGCGCCTGTATCAATACTGCGCCAGAGCCGGGACCGGTCCGCGAAAGCGTTTCGCGAACCGGTCCGCAAGGCTCACGCCCTCAGCCCTTCTTCTTCGTCGCCTTGATGACATACCCCGTGCGCGAAGTGCATTCACCGACCTGCTGCACCACGGTGAGCGCCTCCCCCGCAACAATAGCGCGCGAAAGGATAACGATCGTCCCACTCCCGTCACCGATCTCATTACCCCCCGAGTCATAGACACGAATTCGCGCCCCCGGAACCGACTGCGTCACGACGACGAAGTTGGTGCCGGCGATGGGCTGCTCGATGCGCGGCGCGGGCATTGCTTCGCAGCGGCCGGCGGGTGGCGTCTCGTTCGGCGGGCCCTTCTCGCAGAGCGCCATCGAGGCGGTGACCACGTCGCCGCTCGCGATGGGTCGGCCGAGACCCGGACGCACGTCGAACTCGGGGAACCACGAGATTGGCGTCGTGATGGTGCCGAGGCTACCGACGACGGTCTCGCGGACCGTGGTGAACGCGCCGTTCACGAGCGACGTGAGATTCACGACGACCTGACCCGGCCAGATGCTCGGCGGGTCGAAGCTCGGCGCGTTGAGCGAGCTCGGAGCGTCGACCGCGAACTCTTTATCGGACATGTCGCTCTTCTCCGCGCAGAGCGATTGCTCGGCGGTGAACGACCAGCCGACCACGAACGGCCGCAGCCCCGGCCACACGGCGTTCCACTCGGTGCTGGTGCCGCGCGTCACCGGATCACCGCCGTTCACGTAGACCGTGATGTCGGCGCCGGGCACGTTGCGCACCGCGATGGTCTCGGCGCACTCGTAGATGAGCTTCGGATCGATGATGGGCTTGGGCAAGCCGTCGGGGTAGTCCTCCTTGTAGTCCTTGACGACCACCGCCGGCGAGAGCGCGCTCACCGCGCCGTTGTACTCCTGGCTCGCGGTCACCACGTCGCCGATGACGAGCACCGGCGTGTCGAACTCGAGCTTGATGGTGCTGTTCGAGATCTTCGAGTCGATGAGGTTGCCGTTGATGAACAAGCTCACCTTGGCGTCGATGATGCTATTGCGGACAGACACCTTCGAAGCGCATCCGTACAGCGGGTCGATGACCTGCGGAGGCGAGATGAAGCTCGGGTCTTCCTTGGGGTTCACCGGCTCTTCGCCGCCGGTGGTCACGCCGGTACCGCAGAGCTCGCGGAGCTTCTTGATGTGCGCCTCGAAGTCGTCGGGGTCCATGCCATAGGGCGGCATGGTCCGCGTGCCGCCGCTGAGCGCCGGGGTGAGCACCGCGCCGCAATAGGCGTTCAAGGCCTGGATCTGAGGGAAGCGTCCCGCGCCGCCTTGCGTGTGGCAGCTCGTGCACTTCGACGGCGATGACACCGCGTCGAGCACGTACGTTGGCCCCGGATTCTGGCGCCACGGCGCGCCGACGATCGGGTCGTACCACGAGCCCGGCATGATCGAAGGCAGCGACATGAAGGGCGGCTTCTCTGGGTGAACGATGAACGGATTCTCGCCGGCGTGGCAGTCGCTGCATTCACCGCCGCCGTTGGTGACGAGATCGGCGCCGCCTTCGAACTCTTCGATGGCGTGGACTTCACCGCGGAAGAAGAGCGGCGAGGGCTTGAGCGAGGCGTCGCGGGGATTGTCCCAGAAGCAGACCTTGTTGCTCTGACGGCCCAAGCAGATGACCCCCAAGAGCGGGATCGAGTCGTTCGACTTGTAACGCGGCAGCGCCATGCAGATGCCGTTCGGGTTCGTGCTCTCGTAGGTCCAGAGCTCGGCCTTGTCGGGCGCCGAGATGAACTCGTTGGTGATCTCGCCACGCTTCACCCAGCTCTTGTCGAAGAGCGGTGGCGGGATGGGGACGCCGGCGGCGCGGCACTCGGAGATGTACTTGCGCCCGGCATTGCCGGTGATGAGGGCCGATTGAATGGTTTGCAGGCCACGCCCCTCGAGACGCGCCGCGACCTCCTCCAAGGTGCCGACACCGTCGCGCTGCTCCTCGGGCAACGTGCTCATGTACCAGGCGTGGAGGTTCTCGTTGACCGCGATGACGCGGTTGTAGTCCCCCGGCTTCGTCGCGTCGGCGAGCCAACGCACGAACACCGCGTCCGCGATAACGGTGTCCTGGTAGGACGCCCGCAAGAGCTCCCGCGCGCTCCCGGCGTTCTCCGCCAGCGGCGCCAGACGCTCGATGAACGCCTCCTGCGTCGCCCGCGCCACCGCGACCGTGGGCTCCACGGCCCGCCCCTCGGCCCCGGTAAAGATACCGTGGCCATACGCTACGATGACCTCTGGAGCCGGCGATGGGTCTTCTCCTGCACACCCGAACGCCAGCACCAGACTTCCAATTCCAAGACACAGCGACCACGTGCCTAAGCCACGCATGACTCCCCCTGAGCGACAGTTGAGTCTTGCTTGGTAAGGCCCCCCCGAGATGATTTCCAAGGAAATCGGCTTTGCAGCGATATTCGTTACAAGTCAAAACGAGGGGTTAGCTCGCTCGGCGGCCCAAAAAAGAACGGCCCGCCGAAGCGAGCCGTTCAAGGTGGAAGCGGCGGGAATCGAACCCGCGTCCGAGAATCTTCGATGCTGAGCACTACGTGTGTATCTGGTGTTTGAATCTCACGCTCCGAGCTGTCCACCAGCGGGCCACCCAGAACGCCAGCTACTGCTTGTGTCGACATGCCTGCAGTAGCACCGGGCATGTCCAAGTCCCCTAATTACGCCGGGACCCCCACTCAGAGACTTAAGCGGGGCCGGCGCTCACTAAAACAGTTTTTTAGGCTGCAGCGAGAGCAAGCTCTTGATCAGAGTTGGCTTTTGTTTTTTGCCACAGAGTTATTAACGCGGCTCCATGACATCCGCGACACGCACCCGAGTCACCTCTGTACCCCCGTCGAAACCAGTCGCCCCCATGAGCAAACTGAAGCCAGTTGACTTAGCACAATAAGCATCTTTTTTGATAGCGCCCGAAAAGAGCTCCCGAAGACGCGTGGAAGTGCTCGACACACATGGGAAAAACGCCATTGCCGACACCCGCCGGGGTTGGTGTTACAATCCAGGGAATGTCGAGCGAACGGCGCGAATACCCACGTCTCCGTGCCCCTGCCTTCTGGAAACCGGCGCGCGTGCTGTCGTCGCCGGCGCAGCTCATCGATCTCGGCGGCGGTGGTGTCCGCCTCTTCAGCGATGAAGAGATGCGCGTCGGCGACCGCATGGACATCACCCTCTTCACCAACGAGGGCGAAGAGATCGAAGCCACCGTGCGCGTCGTCTGGGTGAACGCCTTGCAGCCCGATGCCGACGCCGCCTTCGACGTCGGTCTCACCTTCGAGCGCGTGCAACCCGAGCACGCCGAGCGCCTGACACGCCTCGTGGCCTCCGCGACCACCGACCCGACGCCGTAGCGACTTGCCGTCATCGCGTTCGTCTCCATGTTGAAGAGCGATGGAGGCAGGAGCGATTGCCGCCCGCAAAGCGGGGTTGCGTTACGTCGCCGCGGGCGAGCTAGGGTTTACGCGCCGCAAGCGCGGCAAGCGCTTCGTGCTCATCGACGGCCATGGCACGCCGGTGAAAGACCAGGACAGCCGCGACCGCTTCTCGCACCTCGCCATCCCACCCGCCTGGCGCGACGTCTGGATTTGCCGCGACGGCGACGGACACCTGCAAGCCACCGGCTACGACGTGAAGGGCCGCAAGCAGTACCTCTACCACGCCGAGTGGGCGGTCAGGCGCAGCCAAACCAAGTTCCATCACATGGTCGGCTTCGCGAAGGCGCTGCCGGGCATGCGCAAGCTCATCGCCGCCGACATGAGCCGCCACGGCATGCCGCGCGAGCGCGCGTCGTCGCTTGCGTGGTCGACCTGCTCGAGAAGACGCTCATCCGCGTCGGCAACAGTGAGTACGCCAAAGCGAACAGGTCGTACGGCCTCACCACCATCCGCAACGAGCACGTCGCGGTGCAGGGCGGCCGCGTGCGCTTCACCTTCCGCGGCAAGAGCGGCAAGGACCACGACATCGAGGTCACCGACGCCAAGGCCGCCCGCATCGTCCGCAAGTGCCAGGAGCTGCCTGGCCACGAGCTCTTTTGTTACGTCGACGACGGGGGCGTGACCCGCGACGTGACCTCCGCCGACGTCAACGAATACCTCACGACCGGCTGCTGTGGTGAGTTTACCGCCAAGGACTTCCGCACCTGGGGCGGCACCGTCCACGCCTTCGAGCTGCTGCGCGCCGCGACGCGCACGGGCGTGAAGCGCACCGACGAGAAGCGCGTCGTCGCCGTGGTGAAGCAAGTCGCCGAGCACCTGGGCAACACGCCCGCGATGAGCCGCCGCTATTACATCCACCCGGCCATCCTCGAGGGGTTTCTCTCCGGCAAGCTCGCCAAGGCGCAACTCCCGACCCGCGCCAAGAGAGGGCTCTCGCTCGCCGAGACGCAAACCCTGGCCTTTCTCGAGCGCCGCGCGTAGCCTCCGAGGGGCATGCAGGTCGAGCGCGTGCCGTTCCTCTCCGCGACGCGGTTCCACAACGAATACCTCGACGTGCGCCCGGTGGTGATGACCGCGATGACGGCCAAGTGGCCGGCGCGCACGACGTTCACGCCCGAGCGTTTTCGCGGCGAGCTCGGTGACGTCGAGCTGACGCTGCGCCGCTATGCCGCCGACAGCGACGAGACCTTCCTCGTGCAGACGGCGCACACCGTCCGCCACCTCACTCTGCGCGAGTGGATCGACGCCGCGACCGGCGCCGCCCCCTTCGACGACAGCGTGAAGGCGTGGTCGGTGCGTGAGTCGCAGGAGCTCTTCCATCGCGTACCGGAGCTCACTCGAGAGCTCCACTTCGACGGCCTCTTCCCACGCGGTCACAAGCGCTACGAGAATTACTTGTGGCTAGGCGCGCCCGGCTACACGACGGGGCTGCACACCGACGAGGTCGCGGTGAACCTGCTCGCGCACTTCGTGGGGCACAAGACGGTGACCCTCTTCGAGCCGGCGCAGACGGAGCTGCACTACCCCGAGACCCGCGAGAGCGTGCAGGACGGGATGTATAGCGCGGTGAACGTGCTCGACCCTGACTATACGGTGCATCCTGATTATGCGCGCGCCAAGCCCGTTATCGCGGACCTCGAGCCGGGTGATCTGCTCTATATCCCGCGTGGGTGGTGGCATTGGGTGCGTGGCCACGATTTGTGCATCAGTGTTGGAGGAGTATCGCATACGGCTTAGGCGATA
>JBDHVB010000300.1:0-5554 GCA_039809465.1 Myxococcota bacterium | reverse complement strand
CTCGCTCAGCGGCGGCCGAAGACGTTGCGCACGAGATCGCGGAACCCACCGCGTTGCTCCTCGGCGCCAGCTTCGCCACGCGGGAGGGTCGAGCCTGGCATGCTTGGCGGCATGGGCGGGACTTCGTCGGAGATCTCGGGCTCGAATGGGCCGGTGACGGTGTCGATGAGGTTGACCGAGTCACCTTTGTCGAGGGAGTCGCCGACCAAAGCCGCGCCGAGGGCGACGCTCTCGTCAGGGTGGACGCCCTTGCGCGGCTGCTTGCCGAAGTGCGCGGCGACGGCGTCGATGACCAGCGGCATGCGCGTCTGACCGCCGACCAGCACGAGCTCGTCGATGCTCGCCTTGGCGATCTTGCGGCGCTCGAGGAGGATGTCGACGACCTGCAGCGAGCGTTGTACGAGGTCGCTGGTCAGCGCGTTCAGGATGTCGCGGCCCATCATGAGCTCGACGTCGACATGCTTGCCGCGGCGCTCGAGGAGGGCGGGCAGCCGCAGCTGTGTGTTCGCCAAGATGGACAGCTCGACCTTGGCGCGCTCGGCCACGCCGCGAAGCCGCTGCAGCACCGCGGGCTCCTCGATGGTGTCGACCTTGGCTTGCTTCTTCACTTCGCTGACGATCCATTGCAGGACGCGCTCGTCGAAGTCGGCGCCGCCCAGGAAGACGTCGCCGCCGGTCGCCAAGACCTCGAAGGTGTTGCCGCGGATATCGAGGATGCTGACGTCGAAGGTGCCGCCGCCGAAGTCGTACACCAGCACGCGCTGGGCGAAGCTACGATTGAAGCCGTACGCTAAAGCGGCCGCGGTGGGCTCGTTGACCAGACGGCGAACCTGGAAGCCCGCGCGCTTACCGGCCTCGATGATGATCTGGCGTTGACGCTCGCTGAAGTAGGCAGGCACCGCGATGACGGCCTCGGGCACGTCTTCGCCGAGGTTGATCTCCACGTAGCGCTTCATCTGCGCCAGGATCACGGTCTGCACGTCGACGGCGCTGTGGATGGCCGAGCCCACGCGCGCGGCGGCTTCACCGTTCTTGTCCGCGACCACGGCGTAGCGCATGCGGCGCGACAGCGCTTCGGCGACCTTGCTCGCGAAGGGACGGCCGACGAGGCGCTTCGACTCCGGGACGGTCGCGGCGGGGAGCGTGATGCCGAGCTCCTTCGCGGCCTGACCGACGTACACCGATCCGTTGGGATGGTAGGTGACCACCGAGGGCATGGTGTTGAAGCCCGACTCGATGGGGATGACACGCGGGATCTTGTTGACGACGTGCGCGGCGCAACTGTTGGTCGTCCCGAGATCTATGCCGACGATTTTACCCATGCGGAATCAAACGTAGCGCTCGCCCTAGCAGTCTAGGAGCGGCCCCGCGATTAATCAAGGAATGGGCCGCACCTTGCCACGGGAGACGTACGGGCTTTCCACGAAAAACCTCCAAGGCAAGTCGACCGCCTTGCTGATGCCGATGCGGGTCGAGACGCGGATCGGGGAGAGGGAGGGCGCTTCGCGGATGGTCAGCGCGCCTGCGATGAGGTCCGCGCCGTTCTGGGCCTGGGTGAGCGCGAGAGCTTGAGCGAGCCGGCCGGGGCCGCACGTCAGCTCCTTCAGCGCGACGCCGCCGCGCAGCTCCGTCATCGCGTCGATCCCGCAGAGCGGCTCGACCGCCCTGATGAGGACCGCCGCCGCGAAGTCGACGGGGCCGGTGACCACGTTGAGCATCCAGTGCATGCCGTACGAAAAATAAACGTAGGCGTGTCCGGCGCGGCCGTAGAGCACTTCGACCCGCGGGGTCCGCCGCTGGTAGGCGTGGCAGGCGGGCTCGGTGCCTTCGTAGGCTTCGGTCTCGACGATGCGCCCCGCGAGCAGGAGCTCGCCGACCTGGTGGACGACCACCTTGCCCAGGAGCTCACGTGACACCGTGACCACGTCGCGCTCGTAGAAGGAGTGCGGCAACGTCTTGGCGGTGCGCACCTGCGCTTCACCGAGTGACGGCGGTGCTGCTCTCTTTGCCGCGAGAACCATCGGGGGGACGTAGCGCACTGCTTGGCACCATGTCATCCGCGCACCGCCGCCGCCGAGTGAGTTGACCTGCGGCGCGGCTTCGCCGACGAACACCCTGCCAATGAGCGCTCCACGCATCACCTACGACTCGCACGGTACGCCGGGCATTCTCGCCGAGGACGTGGTGAGCGCGTTCAACGGCTTAGGGTGGCTGCATGGCCGCCATCGTCCAGTGCAGACGCTATTGCTGACCGCCGCGGCGCGCGGTGAGCTGGCCGCGAGCATCCTGCCGCGCGCTGACTTGCTCGACCTCGACCGCCTGGTGCACCGACACGAAATCCCGCGCATCGGCGCTTCGGAAGCCAAGCACTTGAGCGAGCACGACCGCCGCTGTCTCGATGCCTTCGTCGCCGGCATCGGCCGCGCCTTCCGCGAAAACGGCATGCCGGCCGAGCTGCGCATCCTCGGCGCCCGCATCGCGCCGCCGACGCGTGAGTCCGTGCTCTCGGGGTTCCTGGTGAGCGCCTGCCTGGGGCTCGCGCAGGCGCAAGAGCGCATGGAGCGCGCCATCGTCGATGCGTTGGCGTTCGGCGCCGACGCGAAGCTGCTCGAGACCATCTTCGCGCCGCACCTCGGCGGCTGGCGTCCCGATCTGCTCAGGCAAGTGCTGCGGCATGGCGAGCTCGAGCCTAGCGTGCGCGGCATCGTGCAGCCCGCGGGGGGGAGCAACACTTGGGCGGTCGGCGGTGAGCGCAGCAGCAGCGGCAAGCCGTTGCTCGCGGGTGACCCGCACCTCCAGGCGAATCAGCTGCCCGCGCTGATGTTCGAGGTGCGGGCCCGCGTCGGTGACGATTTCTGGCTGGGCGCGACCATCCCGGGGCTGCCGGGAGTCGGCGTCGGCCGCAACAAGCGGGTCGCCTGGTCTGGCACGTTCGGCGCCGCCGACAACGTCGACCACTGGATCGAGCCGGTCGGTGTCGTCCGCGATAGCGAGCGCGTGGGCAGCCGCGAGGTGCGCATCGGCCGGCGCTTCATGACCGACTATCGTGAAACGCTCTACAGCACCCGGCACGGTAACCTCGCTTGGGACGGCGCCTCCGACGGTCTCGCTCTGTCGGCGCGCTGGGCCGCGACCGAAGGCGGCGTCGCCTCGACTTTGTCGGCCTACATGCGCCTCGCGGTGAGCGAGAGCGCCGCGGACGCCGAGCGCATCCTCGAGGAGGCGCAGACCCTCACGTTGCACTTCGTGCTCGCCGATGTGTTCGGGGACGTCCGCTACGTGCAGGTCGGCCGGATTCCGGAGCGCAGCGGCGGTTGGTCGGGGCTCTATCCTACCGATCGGGAAGCCTGGATCGGCACGTACACCGGCAAGCGCCTGCCGCACGCCAAAGCCATCGGCGGCATCGAGGCGTCGGCGAACGAGGCGCGCCTGGCTGACGACGGCGCCACCTTGTCGACCTTGGCGCAGCCGCCGTACCGCCGCACGCGCATCCTCGAGCTCCTGCGGGAGCGCCATGACCATGACTTGAAGAGCATGCAAGCCATCCAGCAGGATCTGTACTCGTTGCAGGCGCATGCGCTCACGCCGCTGTTCGTGAAGGCGTTGCCCGATGGTCCGCTGCGGCGGTCACTCGAGGGATGGGACTTGCGCTACGACCCCGAGTCACGCGGCGCGCATGCCTTCGAGCTTGCCCGGAGCGCGGCGTTCAAGGGCGTCGCGCCCGAGCTGGGCGGCGCTTGGTTCACGCACATGCTCGACGAGAGCGAGCTGCCGGTCTGGTGGTGCACCGCGCTCGACCGTTTGTTATCACGGACGATGACCTTGGAGGAGCGGAGCGGGGCGCGCGTGCGTGCCGAGCTCGCCAAGATCGCCGGCACGGCGCCGTCCGCGTGGGGCGATGTGCAGCGTGTCCACTACACGAACCTCATCCTCGGCGGCTTGCCGTCGTGGCTGCGCTTCGACGCGGGGCCTTATCCGCTGCCCGGCTCCATCGCGACGGTCTCGCAGGGCAACGTGGTGCGCGCCGAGGGGGTCAGCGTCTGCGTGGCGCCGGTGTACCGCTTCACGACGGACCTCGGCGAGGAAGCCGCCTGGACATCGATCCCCGGCGGCATCGATGGCTCACGCTTCGATCCGACCTACGTTTCCTGGCTAGACGAGCACCGCGCTGGCGTCTATCACCGCATCGCACCGCCAGACCTCTCCGAGACCTAAAGACCCACCCCCATGTTGCTCCTGCTGCTCATTGGCTCGATCTCCGTCGCGAGCCCCGACCGACCTACCGCCGGTGTGCGTATCGATCCGATCAACGGTGAGACCGTGACGGCGCGCGACCGCGATCTTTTGCCCTCGGGGCACAACCTCGGCGAGCTCGCCGATCTCTGGTTCACGTCGGTCGTCAATCAGCAGGACAGCGACGGCGGCATCGGCGCTTACGATCCGCTGCGGCTCTCCTCGCACGGCCGCTCGTGGACGCTGTTGCGGCACTCGCTCAACGGCTTGTCGATCGACGACGTGGGCCGCCCTGGCTCGCCGGTGATCGATCTGCCGTACTCGTCGTGGGACACCCTGACCTACGGCTCGCTCTGGACCGCCTCGCCGGGCTTCGCCGCGACCATTCGGGCGACGCCGGGTGAGCGTCCGACGCGCGCCTGGTTCCGTGGGAGCTTGGGCGGCGAGATTGGTGGGCCCTCGTTGGTGCCGCCGGGCTTCATGAACCGTGATCCCGCGGTCGATGCGGGGGCGTCGCCGATCCGCCGTAAGGTGCGGAGCTCGCGTGAGCTCGAGGGCCAGGCCGTCGTCGGCACCGAGAGCTTCGGCTTGCGTTTGATCTACGAGCATCGCGATCAGGACAACCGCTACCCGACGTTGCTCTCGGACAGCGACGGTCGCCGCATCGACGACAGCGCGCAGCGCGACACCATCATGGTGGTGAGCGAGATGAACCTGGGCGGCGTGCCGCTCACCGCGGTCGGCGCCTTGCAGAAGCGCTCGCGCTCGCACGAGGGCGCCGAGTTCCGCCTACCGTCGTTCTACACCCAGAGCACCGAAGGCGACGCTTATCTGCTGCAGCTCGGCAGCGCTGGGAGCCTCTCCGCCAAAGCGGTCTACGATGTGGCGCTGGGCCTGTCGTATAAGCGTGACTCGGGCGAGCAGAACAGCACGCGACCCATCGTCTCGGACATCGAGCGTGAGTGGCTGTGGCTCGCCCGGCCGACGCCGTCGGAGAACCTGACGCGCACCTCGATCGATCTGTCGGCGGGCGTCACCTGGGACGCGCCGCTCCCCGTCTCGGTGCGCCTCACCGGCAACCAGTCGTTCTTGCGCCGCCGCCAGACGCCGGCGCAGCTCATCGCCGCCACCACGTACGAGCGCTCCGACATCGATCGGTCGCGCGACATCACGATCTACGAGTCGCCGGTGCGCGGCGAAGAGTGGCTGCGGGCGCTGCGCCTCGAGGGCAACGTCGAGAAGGACATCGCGGGCGTCACCTTGCGCGGCATGCTCGCCATCGACCACGGCGCGGTGGGGGTGCCCAACGCCACGCGCCTGT
>JBDHVB010000299.1:0-5560 GCA_039809465.1 Myxococcota bacterium | reverse complement strand
GCGGACCGACGACGTCGTGGTGACCAGGAGATCGCCATAGCGGTCGAAGGCGAGCCCGTTGGGCTGCTGCGCGGGAAAGGCGCGCGCCGGGATACCGGAGCCGGACGCCGATGCGGAGCCGTCACCCAGGACCGTCTCCACGATGGACGCGGACGAGAGCTCGCCACTCACGTCGGCGATGATACGCCGCACACGGTTGTTCCCGGTATCGGCCACGTAGAGGCTGCCGTCCACGGGGTCGACCGCCAAAGCGGATGGATAGTTGAAGTATGCCTCGGCGGCGCCGCGTCCGTCTCCGGCGAAACCTCGCAGCTGCGGCTGGCCCGCGAGCGTCGACACCTGCCCCGCGGCGACGTCGATACGCCGGATGACATGATTGCCGGCGTCGGCGACCCAGAGGACATCGCGCGTCGCGTCGTACACGGCGCCCCGCGGGTGATCGAACCTCGCCGTCGCGACTGGTCCGTCGGCGTGGCCCCGCTCTCCGCCGGCATAGGTGCCGACGGTCCAAGCTCCCGCCGCATCCGCGATGTCGAGCTCGCGGATGCGGTCCGCGCCCTCCTCGACGACGTACGCCGTCCGTCGCGCGGCATCCACGGTGATCCCGGACGGGTTCGCGAGCAGTTGCAGGTAGCGCGCCCGCGCGTCGGGGAGGGACGCCTCCACGAAGCCAAAGGGATAACCGACGACGCTGCTCACCCAGCCCCGCTCGGTGTCGAGCAAGCGTACGCGTCCAGGCTCGCCGTCCGCGATCAGCCATCGATTGGCCGCGATGGCGGTCATCGCCACGGGGTGCGTGAGCTCACTGGTCGCGATCGGTCCGTCGCCGGCCGCGTCGACCAGGCCAGCGACCGTCGTGATCTTACCGTTCACGATCTTGCGGATGGTCAGAGAGCTCGGAGTCGGGCCGCTACTGTGCAGGAAAATGCCGTCCGCTGTCCGCTGAACCGTACCGCCACCGACGGCGCCGGCCGTCAGCGCATCGCCTCCGTCCCCCCGAAACGACGGCGTGTTGATGGCGAAGGGTCGGATGATGGCGCTCGGCGACAGCGCGTCGAGGCGGCGAAGTCGCACGTCGGCGATGAGCAACCCGCCGCCGTCCAAGGCGATGCCGCCGAGCACCGAGAAGGTCGCGGCGCTGCCGGGGCCACCGTCGCCGCAAGCATTGTAGCCCACCGTGCAAGAGGCGCCGCTGCCGGCGATCGTCTGGATGGTCGCTGGTGCGCCGGAGATCATACGCACCCGCAGCAAACCACGGTCGCTGAACACGATGGTCGCGCCGTCGTCGATGACGCGAATCGTGCCACGCTGCAATTGCGGATCCACGTTGCCGAACGTGGCAGCCAGCGGCGAGCCGCCGTCGCCGCAAGTCGAGGTGGAGCACGCGGCACCCGTGCCGGCGACCGTCGTGATGTTCCCCGACGCGGCGTCCACCTTGCGAATGCGAAAGTTGCCGCAGTCGAGGATGTACATGTCGCCGTTGCTCGCGAAGTCGGCGTCGCAGGGATTGTTGATCCGGGCGTCGCGTGCCAGTCCACCATCGCCGCCATAGCCGGCCGTGCCCGTGCCGGCGATGCGGCTGACGATGCGCGTCGCGCCGTCGACGCGGTAAATCGCGTGACCGTAGGAATCGACCAGCACCACGTCTCCGTTCGGGCGGACACGCAGCGTCGTGGTCAGGGAGAAGCGCGCTTGCGCCCCCGGAATGCCGTCCGGAGTGGATTCGCTACCACCACCGGCGATCAGCTCGAAGACACCAGTTGCCATGGTGGCCCGCAGCAGCACCGCTGGCGAGCTGCTGCTGACATAGACGTCACCATTGGCCGCGACATCGAAGCTCTTCATGCTCGGCAACGGCGTCGCCGTGTGCGCTTGCCCGAGAACCAACACTCCCGATGCCACCGTCGACACCACGCTGCGGATGATGCCGTTCTCGATGAGCCGGATCTTCAGGCTCGGAGTCAGCCCGCTGAGCGTCTCGGTGAACGCGATGCCGCCGCCGTCGATCGCCGCGAGCTTGCCTGGTGACATCGCCGCGCTCACCGCCGGTCCACCGTCTCCGCTGGACGCCGATGCTCCCGTGCCGCCGATCGTGCCCAATATGCCGTTACGGTCGATCGTGCGCAGCCTGTTCTGCTCGGCGAAGACCAGCTCTCCCGTCACGCGCCGCTCGAGATCCGCGAGGTTGCCGCTGAATCGGATGGGGCTGGCTGCCGCGACGCTGCCGTCTGGTGAGACGCCCTGGGTACCCGTGCCGGCGACCGACGAAGCCTCGTCGTTCAAGACGTCATAGCGGACGATGCGGTGATTGGCGGTGTCCGCGACGTGCACGACACCATCTGGCGCGACCGCGATACCGGAGGGCTCGTCGAGCAACACGTCGCCGCCGGTGGCGCCGGCCGGCAGAGCGTTGCCCGCGGTCCCCGGCGTACCGAGCAGCACGTATGATGAACCCGACGGCGTGACCTCGCGGACGACGTGCAAATTGTCGGTGTAGTAGAGATTTCCAGCGGCGTCGAAGTCCATGTCCCGGATGCTGGCGACCGGTATTGCCGTGGCCACACTGCCGCTCGGGCAAGACGTCCCTGGGGGTGGGCAAACGTTGCCATTGCCCGCGATAGTGGACAAACGGCCGGTCACCGGGTCGATACGCCGGATGAACACGCCGTCGGCGAAGTAGAGCGAGCCGTCAGGGTGGATGGCCAACGCCCTGACGTCGCCGATGTTGCTACCGCGCGCGATCTGGCCCTGGAGCGCGCCGCTTCCGCACGAGCCGGATCCCGCCACCACCGAGACCGAGTCGTTCGCCGTGTCGATGCGCAAGATGCGGCAGAGGACGTTGTCCGCCGCGTAGAGCCGGCGATCCAAATCAGCGATGAGCGCGCCGGCGCTCGCGAGGGTGACCGTCGCGGGGGTGCTGCCGAACGAGCCGCGGCCGACCATGATCTCGGGCACCCAAGACGTCGCCGCGCACGCGTCACAACCATCGTTGGGGTTGTCGTTCGCGTCGTCACATGCTTCGCCGGCATCGACGACCGCATCGTTACAGACCTCGACCTTCTTGCAATCGGCGCGGCAGCCGTCACCGCTCGTGGTGTTGCCGTCGTCGCAGACCTCTTTGCCGTCGTCCAAGACGCCGTCACCGCAATGCGGGTCGCGGCAGTTGGCGCGGCACGCGTTGGGCGCGCTGTCGGAGTTTTGAGCGCCTCTATCGCACTCCTCGCCGGTGCTCGGGTCGAGGAAGCCGTCGCCGCAGCTCGAGGTCAGGCACTGTCCGCTCAAGCAAACACCGCTCGCGCCGGTGCGCTGCGTACACGCGGTGCCGTTGGCCACCGAGCCGAAGCCGCCCGGGACCTCCACGACGCACAACTGGAGAGGATCGACGCATTCTCGAATGTCGATGAGGCAACGCCGTCCGTTGAAGCAGTCAGCGTCGCTCGCGCAGGTGATGCGTGTGGCGTCGGGGATCTCCAAGCTCGTCGAGCAGGAGGTGGCACAGAGCAGCACGAGGAGGTGACGCGGGAGGTGCGGGAGGTTCACGGTGCGCATCCTATGCCGTCGTGACTTGGCGAGCCATGCGTTGGATCACGTTCGCGGCACACAGCGGCCTACAGTTGGCTCAGAACACGTACCCGACGCTGAGCACGCCGCCGTAATAGCGGTCGACGAGGCGGACGTCCTCGAGCTGACTCGCCAGCGTGAGATCTGTGACGCCGCTGAAGCTGCCGTTGTACTGCTGGAAGCGGCCGGCCGCGACGAGCTCGAAGGCGTGGATGACGAGGCGCAGGCCGAGGTCGGCGCGCATGCCCATCATGGCGCTGGCCTCGCCGAGCGCATCGGTGCCGGTGCGCATCCACGGCTGGAAACGGCCGCCGGCGAACGCGGCCAGGTGGGCGACGATGGGGATGTCGAGGTTGAAGCCGAATTGCGCCGAGGAGTAGCTCAGCGACGGGAACGGCAGGCCGTCCATTGGGAACGTCGCGTAGGCGTAGCCTCCCAGGAGCGAAATCGCCGGCGCGCGCGGGGTCTCGCCCAAGGCGAAGCGATACGCCACGCTGGCCTCCACGCCCGCGACGGTGTCGTGGCTCGTCGAGCCGCCGGCGCGGAAGTCACTCGCGACGCGGCCGAGGTAGCCCTCCGCGAGGAAACCGACGCCGCGGAGAGCGGACTCGGCGTCACGGCGCGCCCACGGGAAATAAGCGAACGACGCGCTCGCGGCGATGAGTGGTCCGTCATAGACGACACGGCTGCCGCTGCCGCGCAGGCGGCCGTCACGGGCGAGCATCAGGACACCGAGCCGGCCGTCGAAGGTGGGCTGCGGGCTCACCAACGCGGGCGGATGCGGCGCCGGCGCTTGGCCGACGACCGTGGGAGCGACCAGGCGGTGATCACCGTCGTAAGTTGGGGGATCCGCGATAGCGACAGACGGCGGAGATAGCGCGGCGGACGGAGGTGTGACGGCGGACGGCGAGGAGGAAGCGGCGGATGGTGGCGCGGCGACTGACCGCGAAGACGAGGCGCTGGCAGGCGGCGTGCCCGCAGACGGCGACGCAACAGCGGGTGGAGGTGGCACCGGCTCCACCGGCAGCGTCGCGGGCACGGGGGCGGGGACTGGCACGCTCGCGGCGGCGGCCGCGGGAGTCGCTTCGGGCTGTAGCGACGCGAGCTTTCCAGAGATCGCCGCGACGATCGGCGACGCCGCGCTACGCGTGAGGCGCGTCCCGCTCAGCGGCCGCTTGGTGACGTAGAGGACCTCGCCCGCGGCGCTCACCAGCGACACCTCGACGATGCGCGCTTCGACGGGCCGAGCCTTGGTGCCCTCGGTCTCCGTGCTGCCCAGCACCACGACGACGTGCGTCGCGCCCACGGACGGAGCGACCTTCTTGATCACCGCGATGTCGCCAGCATCCCGAGCCAGGTGGCCGTTCGCGAGCACGGCGCGGCGATAGGTCTCGAACGGGATGACCACCGCGCTCTTTGCCAACGGGGTCTCGAACAAGCTCGACAGGTCCTTGGTGAGGTCGACGCCGCCGGGTGTCTTCGCCGGGATGACGACCAGCCTGGGGCGCTCGGCCGCGTCCTCCGCGTGGGCGGCGAGCGCGATGAGAAACGTGGCGATGAATGACGCGATGCGTAGACGTTTTGGGCTCAGAGTGCTTAAAGTCTAGCCTTGGGCCCATTGGGGCTCCAAGAAAGACGTGCCTCGAGGCAACGATCGGGCCGGATCAGGTTGCGATCGTGGTTTCTATTTGGTAGGCCGTCGCCGCCTTTGGGCGAGCACAGCTCTTCGCACCGAACTCGGTGAGCAAGTTGCGTTCGGTCATGGCAAAATCTGGGTCTTCGAAGGTTCGTGAGTAGCGGCCTTTTTGTCCCCGATTCATCAATAACAACCACGCCGTGACGGTTCGACTGTGCGGTGCTCGTGGGAGTCCCGCGAGTAGAACGGTCGACATTCCTAAGTCACGGCGAGCGCTAGAACCGCGGAGAAGTCAGATGGCCGAGCTCGCTATGCGTGAGATGCTCGAAGCAGGCGTTCACTTCGGGCACCAAACCAACCGTT
>JBDHVB010000298.1:0-5631 GCA_039809465.1 Myxococcota bacterium | reverse complement strand
GGATTATTTGGTGGTTGGCGAGGGAGCCGGGGGAGGCCGAGGAGCCGATGGCCGAGGTCCGATAGCCGATAGCCGATTGCCGATCCCCCTCGCTTGACTCGAAGTTGCCAGCAAGGCACGGCTCGCCCCTCCCATGAAGATCATCGGCGGTCGTATTCTCGCGCAGCGCATCTTCGACGTCGCCGATGAGGTGAGGCTCGCGGAGGCCGAGGCGTTGTTGCGCAAGACCTCGGATCGCTTGAGCTTCGTACGCACCGCCTCGCGCATCCGTAATACCCAGCCGCCTCTGCAGGTCGTGCTCGACGCGCCCTTCTCCCCTATCGAGGGGGTGCAGGCGCGCAGCGTGGTGACGCGTATCTACGATCTGGGCGCCGTGGTCGTGACCTTCGAGATCCCGTTGCCGGCGTATATGTCGGGCGAGGATCTCATCAACTTCGCGGCGCGTGTCCTCGATAGCGAAGAGCGCATCACCGGAGAGGCTCGGCCCATCGCCGAGGGCATCACGCGCGCTATCGCGGGCGCCTGCAAGATTGGTGACGTCTCGAGCATCGTCGAGGACTACACCATCATCATCGTCGACGGCACGGAGCCCAAGGTCACCGGCGAGGAGCTCAAGGACGAGCTCGACATCGCCCGGCTGCTGCTCGGTGAGAAGGGCCGCATCGCCAGCGCCGAGCGCACGCACGTCTTGCGGCAGAGCTTCAGCTACAACCCCGAGGAGCTCGTCGTCCTCGACTGGAACAGCGCTCTCATCGTCGACCCCCGTGGCGGGCTCGAGGTCGCCGACGTCATCGAGCTCGCGTCGATGCAGCTCCTGGAGCTTCGCGCCTACGATCAAATCGTGCAGCGCTCGCTCACCCGTCTCTACAAGGAGATCGGCGGTGGCAAGCGGCGTGGCGTCTTCTCACGGCGCTACCGTCAGCTCTCGCTCGACATCATGCGCCTGTTCGTCGACCTCTCGGAGCTCACGGACCGCTTCGACAACTCGCTGCAGATGGTCGGTGACACCTGGCTTGCGCGCGTTCACCGGGCCGCGGTCGACGAGTTCGACATCCCCCGTTGGCGCCGCCTCCTCGAGGACAAGCTCAACGTCCTGCACCAATTCAATACACTCCTCGTCGACCAAGTGACGACGCGTGACTCGATGCGTCTCGAAGCGGCCATCGTCGCTCTCATCGTCATCGAGATCTTCTTGGCGCTGATGAAGCTGGTGTGAGTACTATTCAGGCGTGAGTACCAACCGACGCGGTGACGGGCTGTTCAAGCCACCGGGCGGCAAGCCTCAGCCGCGGGGTCGTGGCGGCAACGACCCCAAGAAAAAAGGCAAGAACAAGAGCGATACCGAAGCGCACGCCAAAGAGGTGCGCGAGGTCATCCGCGGCAAAGACGTGCTCGAGCGCCCCGTGCCGCCCGAGCTACGCGAGCGCAAGCCCGCCGCCTTCAACCGCATCGACATGATCGTGGTACGCGGGTGGCTTCGCAACCGTCCGCTCGAGCCACCCATCTCGGCGACCGCTATGGTGGCCTTCCCTCGCATGTGGACGACCAAGCGAGGCCGGTACTGCAAGTTCAACGCCCCAGGGGCGGGGGCCTATGGTTTGGTCCGGGCGAGACCAAGCTTCTGAGCTGGCGTGACTGAACGAATATCCATGGAACCGGCGGATCTTGCGCGCGCGCTCGCCATCGTCGCCGACCGCCGTGGCGTCGACTTTCGCGACTACCGGCCGGAGACCTTGGCCCGTGGGGTGCTGCAACGACTCGCGGCGCGCCGGGTCAGGTCGCTCGACGCCTACATCGATCTGCTTCACCAGGACGGCGACGAGCCGAGCGAGCTCATGCGCGCTTTCCTGGTACCGGTCACCGAGTTCTTCCGCGACGCGCCGATGTTCCAAGCGTTGGCGACGGTGGTGCTCCCGAGCTTCCTCTGGGTCCGGCACCCCTCGCACGTGCTGCGGGTCTGGTCGATTGGCACCGCGACTGGGGAAGAGGCGTGGTCCATCGCCATGCTCCTGGAGATGGGACGGCAGATCTACGGCTATTCGGAGTACGACGTCGTAGCCACCGACCTCGACGACATGTCGCTCGCCTTGGCGGAGCGCAGCGCTTACCCACCTTCCGCTATAACGAATGTACCCGAGCCCTTACGGTCGCAGTTCTTCCTGAAGGTCCAGAACGGGTACGAGATTGCTCCGACATTGCGGTCACGGGTGCACTTCGTGCAGCACGACCTGGTGGGCCGGACGCTCGCGCCGAGCCGCGCCGTGGTGGCGAGCTTCGACATCATCCTGCTGCGCAACGTGCTCATCTATTTCGATCGGCGCTTGCAGGAAAAAGCGCTTGAGCGGGTGTGCTCCGTCATAGAAGATGACGGGGCGCTGGTCTTGGGAATGGTCGAGACCCTACCCGCGGACCTCGAGGAGCGCTTCGAGGTGTTTCCCGATACCGATCCTGCGCATCGCATCTTCCGTCGGCGACGTGAGGCCTCGAAGCCATGAGCTTTCTCTCGTTCGATCACTGGCCGCTCCGCGCCAAGACGCTGGTGATGCTGCTGCTGGCATCGACGATGCCGGTCGCCATCACGGCCTGGATCACCTACCGCGCCGCACGCGAGATCATCGAGCAGGACATGGCGAACCTCCTGGGCACGCGCGCCGACCAGCTGGTGAGCGAGCTCGAGGGCTTCCACGTCGCCTATTCCTCGATGACCACACGCTTCGCGCGCATGAAGCTCGCCGTCGAGGCCTGCGAGCAAGGCGTGAGCGTCAACATGAACGACGCTCTACGCGGCGTCATCGAGAGCGACTCGAACATCGTCGGCATGTCGGTGACCGACAAGGACGGCAACTTCTTCTACTCGAGCGATGGCAACGACGCGACGCGCGTGCCCGCGCAGACCGTGCTGCTGCGCGCGGCCTTCCCCCGCACCACGGTCACCAACGTCTACACCATGCCCTCCGTCGCCGGGCAGCTGCCGCTCATCTCCTACACGGCGCCGGTCCATAGCACCGGCCGCACCTGTCTCGCGGCGATCCACGTGCGCGCCAATGCCTTCTGGGACGCGGTGCGCGCGACCAACGGCCGCACCGGCGAGGGCAGCTACACGGTCGTCGCCAACGACGCCGGCATCCGCATCGCGCACAGCTTCCGCCAGAACCAGGTCTTCCGTCCAACCGGTCCGGTGGATCCGGAGATGGCGAAGGTCATCATCGACAGCCAGCGCTACGGTCCGGACACCGAGCAGTACCTCTCGACCTTCGCGCCCGTCCCCGAAGAGTACCGGCGCTCCACCGCGAAGACGCTCGCCGGCCTCGACGAGATGTATCGCTACGTGGCGCTCGAGAGCGGTGACTACAACCTCGGTGTCGCCCGGCGGCTCTCGAGCATCGGGTGGACCGTCTTCGCCGTCGTGCCAGAGGAGGCGGTGCTGGGGAGCCTCGGCGAGTTCGTGCAGAAGTCGCTCGTCGCGAGCGGCGTGATCATCGTCGGAGCCCTGCTCCTTGGCTGGATGTTCGCCGAGCGCATCGCGCGCCCTCTCCGCAAGGTGGCCGCCGCGGCGGACCAGTTGGCGCGTGGTGATCTCACGCCCCGCGTCCAGGTCGACACGCAGGACGAGTTCGGCGTCCTGGGCACCACCTTCAACCGCATGGCGGACGCGATAGCGAGCATCCACGAGGAGCTCGAGAACCGCGTGCGCGACCGCACGGTCAGCCTCGAGCGCGCCAACGACGAGCTCCACGCCCAGAAGGAAGAGCTCCTCGCGCAGCGCACCGAGCTGCAGGCCCAGCAACGCGAGCTCCAGCTCAAGAACACCGAGGTCGAGCGCGCCGGCCAGCTGAAGACCGACTTCCTCGCAAACATGTCGCACGAGCTGCGCACTCCGTTGAACTCGATCATCGGCTTCTCCGAGCTGCTGGTCGATCAGGCGAAGGACCGGCTGCAAGAGCGCGAGGTGCGCTACCTCAATGACGTCCTCAATAGTGGACGGCACCTCTTGAGCCTGATCAACGACATCCTCGACCTGTCGAAGATCGAGGCGGGACACAGCACGCTCGACATCGTGGACGTAAGCCCGTCGGCCTCCATCGAAGAAGCCCGCGAGCTCGTGCACGCCACCGCGATGGCCCGCCGCATCGAGATCCAGACCAAGATCGCGGACGACGGTCCGGTGCGCGCCGACGTCGGCAAGCTCCGGCAGATCTTGCTCAATCTCATGAGCAACGCCTTGAAGTTCAGTCCCGAGGGCTCGACGGTCGTGGTCGGCACCGAGCGCGTCGACGGCATGGTGCGCTTCTCGGTCCGCGATGCCGGACCTGGCATCGACGAGGCGCTGCGCTCCCGCTTGTTCCAACCGTTCGTCCAGGGTGAAAATCCGCTCATCAAGACGATTCAGGGCACGGGCCTGGGGCTCGCGATCTGCAAGCGTTTGGTCGAGCAGCACGGCGGCACCATCGAGGTCGTGAGCGGCAAGGGCGAAGGCGCGACCTTCCGCTTCACCATGCCCGCCGCGGAGCCCGGTACCACGGTCACCGCCCCCAACGCCGACAAGCCGCTCGTCCTCGTGATGGACGACGACCGCAACTCGGCGGCACAGCTCAAGACCTTCATCGAGAGCAACGGCTACCGCGTGCAGCAAGTCGACGCGGGCAACGACACCGCCGAGATGGTGAGCCGCTTGAAGCCAGCCGCGCTGGTGCTGAACCCCGCCACCGACTCACGCGACGGGCTGCGCATCCTCGACGAGCTCACGCGCCGCGAGAGCACGCGCGACACCCCGGTCATCGTCACGGCGGCCCCCCGCGCCAACGATTTCGTCCCGAAACCCATCGAGACCCAGCGCTTCTTGACCGAGATCAAGCAGATGGCTCTTGTCCGCCAAAGCGAACAACGCCCGCGCGTCCTCGCCATCGATGACGATCCACACGTGGGCGCGCTGCTCACCGGGCTGCTCGAGCCCGCGGGTTATCAAGTCATCGCCTGCCAGCGCGGCAAGCAGGGTCTGTCGATTGCGCAGCAGCAGGGGCCCACCGTGGTCGTCGTCGATTTGCTCATGCCCGAGATGTCGGGCTTCGAGGTCATCGACGCGCTCGAAGCCGACCCCCGCACGCGCGGTATCCCCATCATCGTGCTCACCGCGGCGGATACGTCCGAGGCCGACCGCGTCCGCATGAAGCAGCACGTCCGCGCCGTGGCCCAAAAGGGCAGTATCTCGCGCCAGGAGCTACTGGCGGCCATCGACCGCGCCGCGGGCAAAACACTCGCGCCGCCCCCTCCCACCGCGAAGACCATCCTCGTCGTCGACGACCACGACCTGAACCGCGAGCTCGCCCGCTCGATCCTCGAGCACATGGGCTACCACGTCCTCCTCGCCAACGACGGAGACGCGGGGATCCAGATGGCCATCAAGCACAAGCCAGCGCTGGTGCTCATGGATCTCGCGATGCCGAAGAAGGACGGCTTCCAAGCGGCGCGCGAGCTCAAGAAGAACAAGCTGACCGAGCGCATCCCGATCGTCGCGCTGACCGCGATGGCGATGCGGGGCGATGAAGTGAAGGCCTTCGAGGCGGGGATGGACGATTACCTTACGAAGCCGATCGATAGGAAGGCGTTGGAGTCGGTGCTCATGCGCTTTCT
>JBDHVB010000297.1:0-5664 GCA_039809465.1 Myxococcota bacterium | reverse complement strand
TCATCGTCGGCGTCGACGGCGGTGTTCTGTTTTTGCGGACATCTGGTCTCGCGAATGACGCGCTCGTCGCTCGTGACGCCGACGCGCTCGTGTTCATGCCGGGCCTGACCATGGGCGCCACCTGGCACTTTTCGCGCGCGGCGGCCTTGGCGTTGACGGTCGGGGCAAGCGCGCCGCTCGAGCGTGTGCGCGTACGTTTTGGCGATGCGCAGGTGGCGCGCCTCGGGGCGGTTTGGGCGGACGCGTCGGTTGGGTTGATGGTCGCGCTCTAGTGATGTCGATTTTTGAGCTGCTCGCGGCAGCTGTTCGACTCACCTGCAAAGGGAAAGGTGCCTCCTCATGGCCTCGAGCGAAATAGTAGTGAATAGACAGCCCATCAGACTCGACCACACGACCGAGGTTGGAGGGCGTAACCACGCTCTCGAAAAGATCGAGACCGCGCCAGTCGTTCTCGCCAAAGGCGAGACCAAGATGCTCGTCACGCCGAGGAACGTAAATTGGATAAGCGACACCGCGAGCTTCTCCTGGGATGGCGCGACGCTCTTGATCTCACGCACTGACTACGACGACGCGCCGCCGCCGTTCGCCATCATGGTCGAGGTCAACGGCATCAAGCGCGAGCTCTGTCCGCAGCACTCTGGTCCGTCTTGGGTGCCGCACGGTCCAGCGGAAGGTACCCGCTTCTTCGTCTCGCGCGTGCACCTGGCGCTCAGACCCGGCGATCGCGTGACCATCACCGACCCTACGCGGGATGCGACAGCGGCGGTCACGCTCGGCTAGCGCTGGCGGCGACTGAGCGCTGGCCCTTCGCGCGAGCGGTTGGCTCGGAGAGCAAGAGGAGGATCGACGCTGCATCCAAGCTCGAGTAACAAGTCGACGAGCGAGGGCTTTGGATGGATTTTGGTGCGTGGACGTTCCTTTCTGGTGCGGGAAGCGCGGGCTACTTTTTCTTTGCCGCGGAGTTGGACGAGGTCGCGAAAGACGACACTCCGAATTCCACGTTCTTCGTCTACGACGAAGATGAGGACGAGGACGGAGGCTTCGGCAAGTTCGATGAGAGCGTCGGCTGGCCGGCTGTTTCGCTCGCCACGATCAAGCGACCAGGAGAGCAACGGCTGGTGGTTGCCGTCTCCGCGAACGGTGATTGCTGGGAGTTGAATCCCGCTACCGGGGACGAGCGGTGTGGGGTGATTGACGGGCGATTCAATCTGCGTCGACTCGTCGTGGTCGATCATCAGATCTACGCCTGTGGAATGAACCGTGTCGTGCTCAAGCGCGATGGGTTTGCGCGCTGGAGCTCCTTGGGCCCTGGTCCCGATGCTGCCGATTCCGCCGTCGTGGGTTTCGAGGACATTGGTGGCTTCAGCGAAGCCGAGATGTACGCTGTCGGCTGGGGCGGCGAGATCTGGTGGCGCGATAGCGGTCAGTGGCGGCGCGCCGACAGCCCGACCCACGCGAATCTCACTGCCTTGACCTGCGCCGCCGATGGCTCTGTGTACGTGGTCGGCCATGACGGCGTCATGCTGCGCGGCCGCCGTGATCAGTGGCAACTGATTGAAACGACGCGGCGGGACGATTTGCGGGACGTCGCCGTTCTCGACGGCCAGGTGTTCGTCGTGACGGATTCCGCGATATTGCGGTTGGCCGGCGGTGGCCTGGTGCCCGAGGCCGATTTCGCCGATGGCAGCGACCTGCCGGTGACCTGCTTGCACCTGCTCGAAGCAGAGGACGGCCTGGTGTCGCTGGGCCAAAAGGATGTGTTCGTGCGGCGTGACGGAGCCTGGCGTCGATTGCTCTGACGCGGCCCCGCCACGCCTGAGAAGTGTCGTCCGCGCGTGATAGGGGTAAGGCGTCATGGGACTGCCTGCCCGCACCAACACGCTTCGTCTCTTCCCCTCGCGGGCGGCGCTCGAGCACGCCCTGGTGCGGGCGGCGGGGGGCGACGCTCTGAGCGCGGAGGGGTTCGTGACCTTCTCCGGCCTCGCGGATCTCCTGGCGGGTGGGGCGCGGCTCGCGGCGGGCAGCGTCGTCATTCGTATGCTGGTGCGCGAGGTCATGCGCAACGGGCCCGAGCATTTCCGTAAGTTCGCGCACGATCCCATCGCGGTGCGTGCCGTGCACGGCGCGCTGCTCGAGCTGCGCACCTGCGGCCTCACTGGTGTGGTGCTCGGCAAATCCAAGAAGAAGCTCTCCGCCGAGCTTGGCGAGCTCATCAGCGTCCTCACCGCCTATGAGAAGATGCTCGCCGACAAGCGCCTGGTCGACGACGCCGACAAGTGGCGCGAAGCCGTGCTCGCCGTCGCGCAAGGCAACTTGCCGCCGCAGCTCGCCGAGGTGCGCGAGGTCATCGTCGAAGGCGACGCCGATCTCTTCGGCAGCCGTGGCGACTTGCTGCGCGCGTTCGCGGCGCGTGGTTACCAGGTCACCATCCGCATCCCATGGGACGACGCGCAAAAGGCCGACTTCGCGTGGAGCGAGGCATCGCTCGCGGTCATCGAGAAGACGGCGCAGCAGAGCGCCAATCTCTCGGTCGAGCACGATCCGCGGTCCATGATCGCGAAGCCGCGCGTCATCCATGTGCCCGAGCCCGCCGAGCAGGCGCGTCGCGTGGCGTCCACCGTGGCCGCCTGGGTCTCCGCGGGCACTCCGCCAGACGCCATCGCCATCGCGACACCCGACCCGGAAGGCCTCGGCGAGCTCATCGTCGACGCCATGCAGCGCTTCAACGTGCCGGTGCATGCGCGGCGCGGGTTACCGGCGGGGCGGGTGCGCCGTGTGGCGGCGGTCATCGCGGCGGTGGGGCTCGGTGTCGGCGGCTACCGCCGTGAAGAGCTGCTCGATGCGTGGGTGGCGCTCGGCTCGCCCATCGACGGCGCGTCACCCAGCCGCGTCGCGCGTGAAGTGCGGGCGTCGGGGGCGCGCTCGCCCGCGGTGCGCGATTACCGCGAGGCGCTGACCGCCAAAGCGAACACGCGCTTCAGCGCCTCGGACGAGGCGTCGGCACGGGCCGCGGCTTATGCCGGCGCGCTCGAGGAGTTCATGCAGCGCTGGAGCGCGCCCAGCAAGGCTACGTCGTTGCGCGCGCAGGTCGGCGCGCTCGTCGGATTGGTCGACGAGGTGCGCTCGCGCGCTCCGTATCGCGCCGACGCCGACGACGAGGAAGGCCTGGCCTCTATGGCGGATGTGCTGGGCGACATGGCCGCGGGCGCGCGCCTGTTGGGCGACACGGCGCCAGCGCTCACCTCCGACGAGATGCACGCCTGGCTCAAGGCGCTGCTTGGAGAGCGTCGCTTGCCGTCCGCGAACCGCCGCGCCGGCAGCGTCACCGTGGGTACGCTCGACGACGTCGTGGGCGCGGCTTACCGCTGCGTGGTCATCGCCGGCGTCGACGGCGAGGCATTCCCGCGCCGCGCGCGGCCCGACGTCATCCTGACCGACGCGATGCGTGACGAGCTCAATCGTATCTACGGCGTGCGCTTGCTGCAGAGCGCACCCATCGACGGCCGGCCCGCGCTCGAGAACGACGCGCGTGACCGCTGGCTGTGGCGCGAGGCTCTCGCGGCCGCGCGCGAGCACGTGGCCGTCACCTACGGTGTGCGCGAAGGCGCCGAGGAAGACGGCCGCAGCGACATGGTCAACGATCTGCTCGAGGCGCATGGCATCTCGCCCGAGGTGCCGGTGCCTACCTATGCCGAGGCGGCGGTGGTCGCGCCGGCGCAGATCCTCGAGATGGTGGCGTTCGGCGCGGTCGCTCCAGGTCCAGGTATCGCGGCTCAGCCGGTCGCCGCGGCCAAGGCGGCACGCGAGCTCGCTGGCGGTGAGAGCGCCGGCTGGGTGGCGCGCCGCGCGGCACACGAGAGCGCGGCAGCGGCGGGGCACTTGCCGGCCGACCTCGGTGACGACGACAAGCAGCGGCTCGCCGCCGCGCTGTTCGACCGCCCAGTCTCCGCGTCGAGCCTCGATGCGCTTGGGCGCTGCGTCTACCGGCACTTCGGTAAGTACATCCTGAGGCTCTCGGACGATGATCCACCGGGTCTTGCGCCCGATGGCCGCGATGACGGACGAGCGGCTCACGAAGCCCTGCGCTACGTCTACGCCGACATCGTCGCGAACGGCGGCTTGGCCGCGGCGCGCCGTGAGCCCGAGCAGGCGCAGGCGCGGGCTCGTGAAGTGTTCGAGGGTAAGCGCGCGGAGATCCTGCGGGAGGTGCCCGTGCATCCCGCGATGGTAGAGGTCGCGCTGGCGCAGGCGTGGCGCAGCGTCGAAGTGCAGCTACGCACCGACCTCGACCCAACGAAGCAGCACGAGCCCAAGGCGCTCGAGTACGCCTTCGCGGACGACACCGCGCTGCGCATGAAGGATCCGGGTAGCGGGCGTGAGCTGCAGGTGCGTGGCAGCGTCGACCGCGTCGATCACGCGCCCGAGCTCTGGGTGACGCTCGACTACAAGAGCTCCGTGCAGAAGGTCGAGCCGGGGCGTCACTTTCAGTTGGCGCTCTACGGCGCGGTCATCGCGCGTGACTTCGCCCGCGACGGTGACCGGCTCACGGCGGCTTGGCGCTCGTTGCCCGACGGCAGCCAGAAGACCGACGAGGCGATGTTCGGCGGCGCGCCGTCCTGCGACGTCACGACCTTCATGAGCACGCTCGACGCCACCCTGTGGCCGCGCGTGCATCGCGTCTTGGGCGGCCGTCTCGATCCCGATCCAGCGCCGCTCAAGGCGTGTGACACCTGCGACATCCGCCGCCTGTGCCGGGCGCGCGACCTCGATCAAGACGAGCTCGACGCCGCGGCGGAGGAGGGCGCATGAGCAGCACCACGCATCGCTTCCTCAAGGCCAGCGCGGGGACCGGCAAGACGTACCAGCTCGTCCAGGCCTATGTCGGGCATGTCGTCGACCGTGGTCTGTCGCCCACGCAAGTCGTGGCCATCACCTTCACCAAGAAGGCGGCGGCCGAGCTGCGCTCGCGCATCCGGCAACGCCTCATCGAGCGCGGCGTGTCGCGCGACACGTTGAACGAGCTGGCGCGGGCGCCCATCGCGAACTTCCACGGGCTCGCGCTGCAGATGCTCTCGGCGTTCGGCATTCACGCGGGCTTCACCGACGTGCCCGTCATCATGGGCGAGCTCGGTGAGGACGAGCGCATGTTCCGCATCGCCTGCGAGGAGGCGTGGTTCGGGGCGCGCCAGGAGAGTCGCGACGCGCTCGCCGCGGCGAGTGAGCACGTGCGCTTCTCGGCGCGTGGCGCGAACGGCGAAGGCCTCATCGACGTCATGTGGAGCGCTGTCGCCAAGGCGCGCGAAGAAGACGACCCGCGGCCCATCTGGGAGCGCTTCGTCACGCACGACGTGCGCGCCGCGCAGGCCGACGTGCACGCGCGCTGGGTGGCGTTTCGCGAAGACCTGCGGGCGCGCCGCATGACCTTCAAGGGGAAGTCCGCCGTGCAGGTCGGCGACCTCTTGCAGTTGCCGGTCCCGGCGCTCGGTGACGACATCCAGCTGTGGGCCGATGCGTGGCGCGAGGCCGCGGCGACGCTCCACAACGCCCGTCTCGGCGAAGGCATGGCCGACTTCAAGAAGGAGCTCATCGCGCAGCTCGATGAGCCTCTCGCCGAGCAGGCGTGCGCCGCGCTGGTGCCGCACCTGCAAGATGTCATGCGCTCCG
>JBDHVB010000296.1:0-5729 GCA_039809465.1 Myxococcota bacterium | reverse complement strand
GCGATGCCGGGCTGATGAAGGAGCTGAAGGTCCGGCTGATGGAGCGGATGCTGGGCGCCGAACTGACTGCGCATCGGCATCGGCATCAACACGGGCGCGGTGGTCGCCGGCAACATCGGCCACGAGGTGCGCCTCGAGTACACGGTCATCGGCGACGCCGTGAACCTCGCTCAACGCATCGAGAGCCAGACCAAGGTCACCGGCAGCTCGCTCCTCATCTCGGAGACGACCTACGCCAAGATCCGCCAGTACGTGATCGCGGAAGCCCTCCCGGCGGTGAAGATGAAGGGCAAGCAGGACGCGGTGGCGCTCTACGCCGTGCAAGGCCTGAAGCGCGCGCCCGCCACCTGATCAGAGAGGGAGCCAGGCGAAGCCATCGAGGATGACCGTCGAGTCGAGCGTGCCGTCGGAGGTGTCCCAGATGGCGAACCGCAGCGTCACGGTCTCCCCAGGGATCACGGCCCCCTGGATGGTGAGCCAGCCGGTGGCGCCACCGATCAAGTCATTCGTGCCACAACCCACATCAGTCACGCCGTAGCCGGTGTCAGTGAGCAAGTCGGTCCCGACACACTCCGACATCGTGCCTGCCCCGCCCGCCGCGCAGCCTGTCGCGCCATTCTCGCATTGCGTGAAGAGCCCCGTGGCTCCGGATGCAAGGCTCGGGCTCACGAGATACCTCGCGTCGTCGGGCAGGGTGAACGCGGCGAGGTTCTTGTCCGCCGGATTGCCGCTCGCCGCCGAGTCGAGCAGCGCCACGAAGACGTCGTTGTACGACGAGCACACCCACTCGGGATACTCGGCGCTGTAGAAATTGAACCGCGCCGTGAAGCCACCCGCGTTGGTGGGCACGCGAACTCTGAGCTCGAGCATCACCGAGTCGTTCACCGTCGTGAGCGACGGCCCCGGGCAACCCGGTGCGAGGACGACGCTGCCGCCATTCGCGCTCACCCAATCGGCCGGTGGCGTGGCCGTCGTGCCCGCGACGTGACCGGGCTGCGGCGCGACATAAGCCGGATTCGTCTGCGCAAGAGCAGCAGCCGCTCCCGTCGACAGCACCACGAAGGACGCTCCGTCCTGAGGAACGGCGCCGCCATAGCTCGAGCGGATGGCATGTGAGCTCGCCGCGGGCGCCACGCTGCCGGAGGTCTGCTTCAGCGCCGCCGCGATGACGCCCCACTTGCGCAGCGATGGCGATGGCGGGCTCTGCGTGGTGAAGGAGCACAAGCCGAGCGCCCGGGCATAGTCGTCGGCGCTCGCGGGCTGCGAGACGAGCCCCGAGTCGCACGTGCCCGGCGGCGCGCTCGTCCCGTCGCAATCGTCATCCAAATCATTACCGTCGATCTCGAAGGCGCCCGGGTTCACCTGCGCCGGCCGCGCGCACTGCGCCGTGGTCTCGCAGCAATCACCGTCGCACCGCGACCAGCCGTCCCCGTCGTCATCCGTAACGTCGTCCGCCGCGCCGTTGCAGTCATCATCGATGCCGTTCGCGCAGATCTCCTCGACCGGCAGAACCTGCCCGGTGCACGGTCCGTAGCCGTCGCCGGCCGCGCTGCAGGTCTTCGTGCCCTTCACACATGGCGGATAGGCGAGCGCTCCGACTGGTCCGTCATAGCAGTCAGCAACGCTGTTGGGCTCGCACACCGTCGGCTCCGCATCTCCGTCACCAGGCAACGCGTCGCCATCGCCTTCGCTGTCACCGCCGTCCGCGTCACCGCTATCTCCACCGCCATCACCGCCGGCGTCGTCATCGGTGACGACCTGATCTTCATCACCGCTCGGATCCGCGGGAGACGAGCTACTGCCGCAGGCAACCATGACCGCAATCGCGACCAGCCAGACGCAACGAAGACCCATCCTCTGCGGGTACAGAGAGTCATTGCGTCACGCAAGAGCGCAATTCGTGGAACCTGGCCCACCCACATGCTAGCTTTCCGATCTCGCAAACAGCTCTAGGGAGACCCGCATGGCAGTCTTGAAGCGCGAAGAGGCGTACAACCCCGACCTCAACATCAACGACGTGCACACCATCCTCGGCCCCGAGAGCAGCTTCGAGGGCAAGCTGGTCTTCGACGGCACCGTCCGCATCGACGGCCGCTTCAAGGGCGAGATCCAGACGAACAACGTCCTGGTCGTCGGCCAAGGCGCCCACGTCGAGGCCACCATCACCGTCGGCAGCGTCATCATCAACGGTGACGTCATCGGTGACGTGAACGCCAAGCAGTCGGTCGAGATCCACGCGCCGGGCCGCCTGCGCGGTAACCTCTCGACACCGCAGCTCATGATCGCCAAGGGCGTCACCTTCGACGGCACCTGCCGCATGCAGGACAAGTCGAACGCGCCTGTCGCGCTCATCAAAGACGAGAAATAGTCCCGCGCCCGCGCTCACATGGGCGATCCCAAGGCCGTCTTCGCACGTCATGTCGCCCGCATCGTCGCGGGTGGGCTAACGCCAGAGCGCACACGCGGTCTGGATGCCCTCGACTTGGCGTGCGGCCGTGGTGATGTCCTGCTCGAGGTCGCGGGCCGGCTCCCCGCCGGCTCGCGCATCGTCGGTGTCTCCAATGACCGCGCCCAGCTCGACCAGCTGCACACGCGCCTCGGCAGCACGCCGCCGCACCATCAGATCTTCCCGCGACACGAAGAAGCCGAGAAGCTCCCCTTCGCCGACCAGGTCTTCGACAAAGTCTGGGCGGGCCTTGCGAGCACGCATCTCGAGCCCCTCCGCCCGGTCCTACGCCAGGCCCTGCGCGTCCTGCGCCCCGACGGGCAGCTCATCATCGTGGCGCTGCTGCGCGACACGCTCATGGACCTCATACGCATCGCCGGCCAGTTCATGAGCGACCACGAGGACTCGCTGCGCATGCGGCCCCTGGTCTTGGACCACGCGAGAGCCCTCGACAAGGCTGGCTGGGAGGATGCCGTCCGCAAAAGCGGAGGTGTCGGGGTCGACGTCTCGAGCCATCATTTCGAGATGGAAGTCACCGCGCCCATCGCCGACGATCCGGTGTTCAACGAGAGCATCGTCCCGATGTGGCTCGGCTGCGACACCGCCACCAATCGCGAAACGCTGCAGTACATGAGCGGCTTCGTGAAAGAGCCGTTCATCCTGCCGATCACCATGGTCCGCGTCGTCTGCAAGCGCGGCGAGCAGGCCCCCGAAGAAGCCGTGAGCTAAGCGGCCGCGACCGCCGCCGTACCAGAGCGCTGCTTGCGCAGATAAATGTAGACCGCGATAGCGGCACCCGCGACGGCGATCGAGATGTACTGCGACGTCGACAGCAAGCCGTACACACCGCGCTCCTTGTCGCCGCGGAAGAGCTCGATGATCGAGCGGCCGATCGGATAGATCGACAGCCAGACCAAGAAGAGCTGGCCGTGGAAGCGCTTCATGGGGCGAATGTAGAGGAGCAGCCAGAACAGGCTGAGCTCGAAGCCCGCCTCGTAGAGCTGCGTCGGGTGCACCGGCAGCGCCGACTCACCCAGCTGCACGAGCCCTTGCGACTGCTGCTGCTGATGCGCCATCGAGGCGACCGGGAAGACGATGCCCCACGGCATCTCGGTGGGCTTACCGAAGCAGCAGCCCGCGGCGAGGCAACCCAAGCGGCCGAAGGCGTGCGCCATGGCCACGTACGGGATCATCACGTCGACGAGCTTGAAATAATCGAGGCGGTAACGGCGCGCGTAGTAAACTAGGTACAGCGCCGCGCCGATGAATCCGCCATAGAAGACGAGGCCGCCGCGCCAGAACATGACGATCTCGAGCGGATTCGCCACGTACTGATCGAGCTTGGTGAAGATGAAGACGATGCGCGAGCCGATGAGGCCGGCGAGCAGCAAGTAGAAGGCGAGATCGATCAGCCGATCGGGATCCTCGCCCTCGCGCCCCGCCTGACGGGCCGCAAGCTGCATCGCCAGCAAGAAGCCGGCGGCGATGAGCAAGCCATAAACGTGCAGGGACCACGGCTCCTTGAAGAGCCCGAAGAAGGTCGTCGAGAAGAGTACCGGGTGCATGATCTCAAGCCTTCGAGCGGCTGGCGGCGCGCGACTCGGCGTCGACCTTCACGCGCGGTTTGTGGAACAGCATGTCGGCGGCCATGATCACCACCCCGACCGTGATCGCGGAATCGGCGACATTGAACGTCGGCCAGGTGAAGCGGCTGTACCAGTGCCAATCGATGAAATCGATCACGTATCCAAGGCGCACGCGGTCGAAAAAATTCCCCAGGGCGCCGCCAAAGACCAGCGCGAGCGCCAAGCGCAGGCCGCGCTGACCAGGCTCGGTGCGGCGGAAGTACACGACGATGAAGACCATCGCGACGACCGACACGAGCAAGAAGAAAGGGGTGCGAAACCACTCGGGCGCGTCGCGCAGGAAGCTCCACGCGGCGCCGGGATTCTCGGCGTAGACGAAGCTCCAGAAGCTCTCGGAGACGATGTGCCGGCCTTCGCGCAGGGGATGGTGGGTCACCATGAACAGACGGATCTGCTCACCCAAGCCCGCGTCCTCCGGCATGGCGTTGGTCAGGTACTTCACGCACAGGAACTTGGAGATCTGGTCGAGCACCATGATGACGGCAGCGATCGCCGCCGCCAGACGGGCTCGGTTCGACAGGAAAAATGGGCGCAAAGTGCTGTGACGGTCCATCGCGGTGCCAGCGCTATACCCGCGCGAGTAGGCCTCTAGCAATCGTTGGGCGCTCCAAAGCCATTCCCGGGCAACCACCCGCCGCGACCTGCCGATACTCCGGGGGCGATGCTGGGTGTCGTGTACGTCCCCAAGGAGCCTCCGTGAGCAACAACGCTGCCCTCGACGACGCGCTCCTTCGCGGCATCATCGCGGCGCACCAAGGCGTCGCCGCCAGCCTCCTGGACACCAGCTACGGCGGCGAAGAGGTCACCGACGACGAGAAGCACGGTATCGCCGAGTCCATCGAGCCGCTCTTCGCCACCGACGAGCTCCGCCCCCAGTTCGATGCCGCGCGGCGCATCCAGGTCGGCCGCATCCTCACCAACCAAGCTCTCCAGCGCATCAACGTGCCGGGCATCCCCGATCCGCTCGCCCCTCCAGGCCCGTTTCAAGGTCAGGCACCCCTCGGCCGCTGGGCGGAGGGCGTCGCCATGGGCCTGCGCAATGGTCCCGAGGCGCTCAGCGATCCCGAAAACCTCCGCGCCATGGACCGCATCACCCGCAGCGCCCCCAACTACGCCGAGAACGTCGGGCGCACCGCGAGCGGCCGCCAGCGGGCCGATGAGGCGCGCGCGGGTCTGTCGATCCTCGTGAGTCACCTGCGCCGTTATCCAGACGAGCCGACCGCCGTCGAGTGGCTCGAGCGCGCGGAAGCCGCGTACGCGACACTCGACGACGCTCTTCGCTGAGCGCCACGGCCCGGCCAACGGTGCTAGCAGCAAGCCTACGCGCAGCGCGGGCCTGTGCACGACGCGTAGTGTTGCAGTGGCTTCGCAGAGCCGAGGTCCGTAAAGCTCGGCGGCTCGTTGTCCCCCGCGCGTAGCCACCCCGTGTGGCAACAGGTGGGCGTTCGAAGCGCCAAGGCAGCCTCACGTCGGGTTCGCGCTTTCCGTGCCGAAGGCGCGGCGCGAGCTCGACAGCCGCGCCGGCCGCCAGGCCGGAACAAGCGGCAAATTAAGTCTCTGGCCGCCGCGCCGCCCGGCGCTCGGCCTTGCGGGCGCGCCTCTCCGCCAAGCGCTTCCGCAATGCTTGAATGCGCACG
>JBDHVB010000295.1:0-5730 GCA_039809465.1 Myxococcota bacterium | reverse complement strand
CACGATGTGAGCTTCCCCGATGCCTGAGCTTCCAGAAGTCGAGACAGTGCGCCGCACGGTCCTGCCGCGCGTCAAAGGTCTGCGCATCGTGACCGCGAAGGTCCGCGAGGGCCGGTTGCGCTCCGCCGTGAACAAGAAGCGCCTCGTGGACATCACCGAGGGGCACGCTGTCGTCGACGTGCGGCGCCGGGCCAAGTACCTCTTGTTCGATCTGAGCGGCGGGGGAGTGCTGCTCGTGCACCTGGGGATGACCGGGCGTCTGCGCTTCGTGGCGGCGGACGAGCCCTTCCTGAAGCACGACCACGTGGTGTTCGCCCTATCGAATGGCCTCGAGATGCGCTTCAACGATGCGCGCCGCTTCGGCATGGTCGAAGCCTTCGCGAAGGACGACGAGGCGACGCACAAGAGCCTCGCACACCTAGGGCTCGAGCCGCTCTCCGACGAGCTCACCCCGGAGCGCTTCGCGGAGCTCGCCAGGGGATCGACCAAGCCCATCAAAAATTTCCTCATGGACGGCACGAAGGTCGTCGGCGTCGGCAACATCTACGCCTGCGAAGCACTACACTTGGCCCGCATCAACCCGCTCAAGCCCGCCGGCAAGCTCGACAAGCAAAAGTGGCAACTGCTCACGCGCCACGTGCGCGAAGTGCTAGACCGCGCCATCGTCAAGGGCGGCACGACCCTGCGCGACTTCGTCGACGCGGAGGGCGTGTCAGGCAGCTACGCGACGCGCCTCACCTGCTATGGGCGCGAAGGCGAGCCGTGCGATTGCGGCCGCGGACACATCAAACGCATCGTCACGGCCGGCCGCAGCACGTTTTATTGTGGAGCTTGTCAGCGATAGCGGCGAGCCGCACCGCGGCTATCGGTCATCGGCCATCGGCCATCTGTCATCGGCAATCGGTCGTCGGCTATCGGCTATCGGCCATCGGCCATCGGCTGATCAACCATCGCTTCAAAACCGCCGCCTCTTAGCGTTGCGCGATCACCCCACAAGCGACGCGCGGGCCGGCGTTGCCGGCGGGCTGCGAGGTGAGATCGTCTGTTTTAGCGTGCACGATGACGGCGTGGCCGACGATGTTGCCGCGCGAGTGCTCGGCGTGGCCGCCGGCGCCGACCGAGCCGCCGACGATGAAGGCGCTCACCGTGGCGCGGCCATCGGCGTCGCTCACGATGTTGCCCATGTCGCCGACGTGGGTGTCCGGACCGGGGGCGCCGTGCTGGGTCGAGGTCGGATTGTAGTGGCCACCGGCCGAGCTGCCGTCCGGCGCGCTGCAGTCACCATGCTCGTGGATGTGGAAGCCGTGGGTGCTGTTCGGGGGGAGACCCTTCACGTAACCCTCGACGCGCACGCCACCGTCGGTCGGGAAGAACGCGAGCTCGCCGCTGACGCCACTATCGGAGAGCGGGTTCAGGGTGACGCTCGCCGCCGGATCGGCGCGACCTGCCTTGTCGGCCATCGCGGTCCCTGCTTCGCCCGCGCGGGGATTCTGATTGTCGACCTTGGAGCAGGCGAGGGCAGTGATGGCGATTCCGGCGATGACGAGCGAGCGCATTGGATTTCCCTTTTCGTTTTTGGGCCAGGGCAAATAAGCGTACGACCGATGGCAGTAGCAAGACGTAACTGGCGTTCGGGGCGAGTTCTCGGTTAATCCAGGGCAAAAGAAGGGGAGTAGCCATGCTGCGCGCGTTGACCTGGTTCACGATGTTGGGAGCTATCGTCGGAGGCACCATCGGCTCGATCTCTGGCTACCGCTTGGCGCTGTTCTGGTTCGATCCGGGCAACAACACCCACGTGCAAGCAGCCCTCTGCCCTTGCTTGGCGAACGCCCAAGACGCCATCCACATGTTCCTGCGCTCGCAGGTCATCGGCATGCTGATTGGCGTCGTGGTCTTCAACCTCATCGGGTTGCTGTTCCGAAAGAAGCTCTCGGAACGGGCGGCGCGGCGGCAGGCGAAGACCTCGCAGCCAGTCTAGCGCGTTAGACGCCGCATCGATGCGGCGCCTTCTGCTCTCGCAAAGTTTGCTGAACTAAGGCTCACCGCATCGATGCGGCGCTTCGGCTCTCGCAAGCTCGTTGAACTGTGGTTCACCGCATCGATGCGGCGCCCACAACGAACAAAAAGGCCCGCTGATGAGGCGGGCCTGATTGCTAGAGCTCGCTAGCGCGCTAGCTGATTTTGCGGCGCTCGCACATCCGCCGCATCTTCATGAGGCCCTGGGCTTGGATCTGGCGCACGCGCTCGCGGGACAGGTTGTAGATCTTGCCGATCTCGTCGAGCGTCTGGTCGGTGTCGTCACCCAAACCGAAGCGGCGGCGGATGATGTCCTTCTCGATGGGGTTGAGCAGGTGGAGGAGCTCGCGGACGCGCTCGTGGGTGTTTTCGCGGATGAGCGCTTCGTCGAGGCCGGGGGCGCTGTCGTCGCGTACCAGGTCGAGGAACTTACGCGGATCATCGCCACCCACGCTCTCGTCGAGCGAGACCGGATCCTGCTGCACGCCGCCCAAGATCTGCTCGACCTTGGTCTTCGGCATCTTCACCGTCTTCGAGATCTCCGCTGGGGTCGGGGCGCGGCCGAGACGCTGCGTGAGCTTCGCGGTGGCGCGGCCGATCTGACGGCGCGAGTCGATGACGTGAACCGGCAGGCGGACCTGCGAGCCCTTGTTGATGATGGCGCGCTCGATCGACTGACGGATCCACCAGTGGGCGTACGTCGAGAAGCGGAAGCCGCGGTTGTGATCGAAGCGGTGGACCGCCTTCATCAAACCGACGTTGCCCTCTTGGATGAGGTCGATGAAGGGGATGCGGTAGTGGTGGAAGTTGCGGGCAACGCTGACCACGAGGCGGAGGTTCGCGCGCACGAAGTTGTTGCGGCAACGCAGCGCCAAGCCGCGCGCCTTCTCGATCTCCGTCAGGTCGGCGTGCGTGATGCGGAACGCCGGCGACGAGTCGAGGACGCGGCGGCCCCAGACTTCGCGGCGCAGGCGCTGCATGGTCTGGTCGAGCACTTCTTTGTCGTAGTCACCGAGACGCAGACCACGCGCCACCTTGTCGATGACCTTGGCGCGGGCCGGGTGCGGCGGGATCTTGCGCTTGCGGGTGCGTGAAGCCGCGCGGCGATAGCTCTGCAACAGGTTCTCGAGCTCGTTCTTCAGCGGCGCTTCGAGCTCGGTCGCCTCGGTCCACAAGTGCTCGACGGCGCGCGGCGAGCTCAGGATGAGCGTCCAGGTGGCGAGGTCCAAGGTCTCGAGCGTGCGGGCGTTCTCGAGCTCTTGGTCGGGCGTGAACAGCGGGATGCGCGAGAGCTGATCCATGTAGCTCGCGAGCAAGTCCTTGCCGGGCGCCGGTGTGTTCTTCGCCTTCTTCTTGAGCTCTTTTTCGTTCTCGACGATGAGGTTTTCTTCCGAGGCCATCTCCTCGGCGGTCGGCTCGACGTCCTTGCCGCGGGTCTTCGCGGCAGGCGTACCTTTTGCTGCCTTCTTGCCGCGCTTGAGCTGCGCGTCGGCGGCCTCGTCATCGTCCGAGGTGAGCGCCATCAGGCCGATGTCTGGTGACTCTTCGGCGCGGCTGGCTTTGCCCTTCTTGTCCGCTTTTGCGTTCGGGCCGCGCGACTTCTTCTTGGCCACGGCCTTGCTGGCAGCCGGCGCCGCGGGACGGGCGGTGCCACGGCCACCGCGCGCTGTGCTCACTTTGCTCCGCTTGGAATTGTCTTTCACGTTCGTTCGTTGCCCTAAGCGCTCGTGCACCGGCCGTCCTTGCGTGGGAGTTCTGTTTCGCTTGCTACCGGTGGTGTCCATGGGCGCTCGATTCTGGTGCGTCATGCGTCACAGGCGTCTTCGTCGATCAACTCGGCGTAGCCGCTTAAAGTCAAGCCGTCGGTCCTGAGCCGAGCGCGGCGGGGCGCTTCAGCTCACGCGATCCAGACGATCCACGTCGCATTTCCATGCAGCGTGAAGGTTCCAGATCGCCCAACGAAGGGGTGGTCATCTCATCCAATTGTCCGATGCAAGTCGCTGAAATAAAAAAAATCTGCCGACGCTTCGGCAAGCGCAGAGGGACGGCGGTGGGGTTTGCTGAACTGCCATGCACCCTGCGCAAGCGCGACACGCCGCATGTCCCCCACAATGCTGGGACACCGAATAAAGATCAACAGGGCTGCCCACCTCGCGAGCGATTTCCGCGAGTAGGTGCGTGTGGTCAGAGCCGCGCCGAGTGACCGCTCCTCGGTACCTTCACGCGCCGCGCGGGTCTGTGCATGACATGAAAAGTTGCCACGGCTTCGCAGAGCCAAGTCCCGTGAAGCTGTGCGGCTCGTTGTCCCCCGCGCGAAGCCACCCCGTGTGGCACCACGCTTAACGTCCGAAGCGCTAAGGTCACTTCACGTCGGGTTCGCGCTTTCCGTGCCGAAGGCGCGGTGCGAACTCGACAGCCGCGCCGCCGAAGGCGGAACGAGCGGCAAATAACGCCGCGGCGCGATCCCGACAGCCGCGCCGGCCGCTAGGCCGGAACAAGCGGCATTACGAGGCGGCGGCTTCGCGCGCGTGCACCAGCGTCTTCGCGCCGGTCTCGAACAGCACTTCGATCTTGCCGTCCGACAAGAGGCGCGTCACGACACCGAAGCGGAAGCTCGGGTGGTCGATGACGTCGCCCATCTCGAAGGTGATCGCTGGCTTGTAGCGGCGGGCGCGGGAGAGATCCTTGCCCTGCATGGCGCGGTCGAAATCGCCGACCTTCGGCGTGCTGCTCTTGGCGGCGGCGCCACCGGTGGCGCGCTTCGACGGGCTCTTGCTGCGGCCGTCGACCGACTGTTTGCCGCGGTAAGCGTGAGGGGAGTTGCACGTCTTGCACTGCACGCGGACGACCTTGTCGCCAACCATGGCGATGATGACGTGGGCGAGGTCGAACCCGCACTTGGAGCAGAAAGCATCGATGTCGGAGCCGGCCTTGGGGCGGCGCGAAGGAACAGAGCTCATATGGGCGCGCTATGTACAGGTTTCTCGCGCTTCTGGCCATGCGTCGTGAGGCTTTTGCGTGTCGGATCTGCTTCGCTGGCCGCTGCGCATCGATCGGGTAAGCTTCCAAGAAGTCATGAAGTCCGCTCCCCCCCAGCTCAACGAGCGCGCCCTGCGCCACCATCTGCGCGCCTTCCGGGTCGGTGACCTGGTGGCCTCGCGTGGCGTCTCGGGCGGCGTGCTCGGCATGCTGTACGAGCTCAACACGACGCGTGGCCGTTACGTCATGCGCTTGCTGGACGGCCGGCAGCCAGCCGATGCCCGCTTCGAAGAGGCGCTCTTGAAGCACCTCGAGGAGCGCGCCTTTCCGATCGCGCCGCTCTTGAAGGCCCGGCACGAGAGTAGCTCGGTGCCGGTCGCCAGGGCGGCCGAGCTGTCGCTCTTTCATCCGGTGCCGGGGCGATCGCTCGCGGCCTTCGAGGTGAGCGCCGAGCACGCGCGTCAGGTCGGCGCGTTCCTCGCCTCGATGCACCTCGCCACCAAGACCTTCCGCCGCTCACGCCGCAGCCGCGCCACGCCGCCGATGGTTGCTCGGATCATGGAACGTCTTCTAAAACGGACGCTCTCCGACGAAGTGAGCCGCGACGCGCGCCTCCTTTCGCAAGAGCTCACGCGGCATCTTGCGCAGCGCCGCTTGCCGCGCGGTGTCGTCCACGGGGACCTCACCATCGATCACGCGCGCTTCGTGCTTGGCGAGCTACGCGCGGTGCTCGGC
>JBDHVB010000294.1:0-5740 GCA_039809465.1 Myxococcota bacterium | reverse complement strand
CATCGGCAATCAGCTCTCGGTCCTCGGCCATCGGTTGTCGCTCCCCAATCCTCAATGGTATCCCACCCCACGTAATGCCCCGCCTTCTCCGCGTCTCACTCGCTCTCCTCGCCCTCGCCATAGCGGCGCCGGCCCACGCCTACCTGCTGCCGGCGAGCTTCCTCATCCGCCAGATGGCCGAGCGTCGCGCCAAGGGTGAGGTGAAAGACTGTGTCGTGCAGCTCACCGCCGAGCTGGAGGGGCGTGACGAGCCGGTCGACGAGCGCATCTACGTGAAGAACCCCGAGCGCATGCGCCTCGAGCGCGACCTCGGTGAGGGCGCGAGCTACGTCGTCGTCGAGAAGGAAGGCAAGCGGGCCGAGGGCGACACCACCGCGGTGAAGCCCTCGAAGAACCCGTCGACCGAGCTGCTCGCCACCTTGCTCATGCCACGCGGCCGCGAGCCCGAGGACATGGCGGCGCGCACCATCAGTATCTTGCAGGGTCTGGGCATCGAGACCAAGGTCATCGGCATCACCATCTACGGCAAGGACGCGCGCGAGACCGCGTACACCATCGGCGCAAAGCCCACCGAGACCGAAAAGCCCCAGCTCTGGGTCGACAGCACGACCTTCTTGCCGGTTCGCCTCATCAGCTATGTCGACGAGGGCGGTAAGAAGGTGCGCTACGAGTCGCGCTTCTTCGATTACCAGTCGGGCTCGGGCGATTTCTTTCCGCGCATCATCGAGAACTACCGCGCTGGGAAGCTCGTGCGCCGCGCCGAGGTTGGCGACGTGAAGGTCAACCAAGAGCTGCCCGAGACGCTGTTCAACGTCCCCGCGGGTTGAGCGTCGTGAAGGCAGCGCTCTTCGACCTCGACGGCACGCTGGTCGACAACATGGCGTACCACGCGCGCGCCTGGATGCGCCTGTGCGAGAGCCACGGCATCACCGCGCGCGTCGAGCAGTTCGAGCGTGAGTTCGCCGGGAAGAAAAACAGCGAGATCGTCGCGACTCTACTCGGGCCCGACGTCTTGCCGGCGGTGGCGTGCGCTTTAGCGGACGAGAAGGAGCAGGCGTACCGCGACATCTACGGAGAGCACGTCGCTTGGGTGCCTGGCGCGCGCGCCTTCATCGCGCGGCTGCGGACCGCGGGTGTGCGCACCGCCATTGCCTCCGCCGCGCCGCCCTCGAACCGTGAGCTGGTGCTCGGGAAGCTCGGCGCGCTCGAGCTCTTCGACGCCGTCGTCGGTGGTGAGCAGGTCGAGAACGGTAAGCCCGCGCCCGACGTGTTCCTCGAAGCAGCGCGGCGGCTCGGCGTAGCGCCTTCCGATTGCGTGGTCTTCGAGGACGCGGTGAACGGCGTGCTCGCCGGCAAGAGCGCCCGCATGTTCACGGTCGGCATCTGCACGTGCGAGCTTCCGTCCGCTTTAGCGGCGGTGGGCGCGGACGCGACGGCCCTCGACTTCACCGGGCTCGGGGCGCCGGTGCTGGAGCGGCTCGGGCTCCTTGCCGCGTAGGGTCTTGTCGGACCTCGCCCTTACAATCACATGGTGAGAGCACGTGTCGTCCTGAACGAGCCAATTGGGCTCCTGGACTACGGCATTCCGCCCGAGCTGGCGCATGCCGTGGTGCCGGGCGTGCCCGTGCGCGTGCCGCTGGGAAAGCGGCGCACCAGCGCCTACGTGGTCGAGCTGGTCGACGCGCCGCTCGACGCCGCCCCCGGCAAGGACATCGTCATCAAGGATCTCGAGGGGATCGACGCCGAGCGCCCCACCTTGCCGGCGAAGCTCCTCGAGCTCGTGGTCTTCGCGGCCAACTACTACGACGTCACGCCGGGCGATGTGCTGGGCGCCGCGTTGCCGGCGCTCGCGCGCGCGGGCTCGGCGCGCTTCAAGATCACCGACAAGGGCACGGCCCACCTCGGGGACGCGTCCGCCAAAGAGGTCGACGCCGCGCTCCTCGGGGTCGCGGCGAAGTTCCCCAAGGGCTTCACGGTCGCGGCGCTCGAGCGCGAGCTTGGCTGGCCGCGGCGCACCGCGACGTCGCGGGTGAAGCGTCACGTCACCGCGGGCTGGCTCGCATACGCCGCCAAGAAAAAGGGCGGGCCGCGCGAGGTCATCGGCTACAAGCGGTTGGAGGCGCCGGCCGACGTGCTCGAGGGGTTGAAGCCCAAGGCGCGCGCCTTGTTCGAGGCCATGCCGCTGGGGGCGCCGGTGAGCGCGGCCTGGCTCACGACCATCGACCCGCGTGCCTATGAGCGTGTGAAGAAGCTCGAGAAGGCGGGGCTGATCGCACGCGAGCGGCTCGAACAACGCCTGTCCCCGTTTGCTTCAGCGGACGGCTCGGAGGAGGTCGCCCACAGCGGCGCGACGGCGGTGGCGCCCGCGTCGACGCCGGAGCAGGCCACGGCCATCGCCGAGATCGAAGAGGCGCTGAACGGCAAGTCGTTCGCCACCTTCTTGCTCAACGGCGTCACCGGCAGCGGCAAGACCGAGGTGTACCTGCGCATCATCGAGACGGTGCTGGAGCGCGGCCAGACCGCGATGGTGCTGGTGCCCGAGATCGCGCTGACGCCCCAGCTGGGAGCACGGTTTCGTGCCCGCTTCGGCGGACAGGTCGCCACCTTCCACTCCGGTCTCACGGTGGCCGAGCGCCGTGACGAGTGGGAGCGCGTCGCGCGCGGTGAAGCGCGCATCGGCCTGGGGGCCCGCAGCGCGCTGTTTTTGCCGCTGACCGACGTGGGCATCATCATCGTCGACGAAGAGCACGAGACGTCGTTCAAGCAAGACGAGACGCCACGTTACAACGCGCGTGATCTCGCTGTTTTCCGTGGCCGCCAGGAAGACGCCGTGGTCGTCCTCGGATCGGCGACGCCGTCGCTGGAGTCGCGTGGGAACGTCGTGGCCGGGCGCTATCGCGAGCTGGCGATGCGCACGCGCGTCATGGAGCGGCCGCTCCCCGAGGTGAAGAAGCTCGATCTCGCCAAGGGTGAGCGGGTGGGGCAGGGCATCTTCACGACGTCGCTCATCGCGGCGGTCGACCGCGGCCTCGTGGCGAACGAGCAGACGATCCTCTTCTTGAACCGCCGCGGCTTTGCTTCCGTCGTTTATTGCGCCGACTGCGGTCACACGTACAAGTGCGACAGCTGCGACGTCTCGCTCACCTTGCATCGGCGGCGCGGCCAGCTCGTCTGCCACTATTGCGGACACGAGGAAGAGTCACCCGACGAATGCGCGTCTTGCAAGGGGCACAACCTGCAGCAGCACGGGCTCGGTACCGAGCGTGTGGAGGCGGAGCTCCGCATGTTGCTGGGCGACGTGCCGGTGGCGCGCTTGGATCGCGACACGGTGCGCAAGCGCTCCGACCTCACGCGCGAGCTCACCCGCTTTGCCAAGGGCGAGGCCAAGGTGCTCATCGGCACGCAGATGGTCGCCAAGGGGCATGACTTTCCGGGGGTCACGCTGGTGGGTGTGGTGAGCGCCGACGCGGGGCTATCGTTCCCCGACTTTCGGGCGGCCGAGCGCACCTTTCAATTGCTCACGCAGGTTGCCGGCCGGGCCGGACGTGGCGAGAAGCCTGGAGTCGTGATGGTGCAAACGTACGATCCCGAGCACTACGCCATCCAAGCAGCGGCCAAGCACGACTACGAGACCTTCGCGAAGCAGGAGCTCGTGCTGCGCGAGGAGCTGGGCTACCCGCCGTACACCCACCTCGTGCTGTCACGCTACGAGTGCGAGAACGAGCGCATGGCGCAAGAAGCCGCCAGCACCGACGCCGCGCGGATGCGTGATTTCGCGGCGGCGAGGCACGCCGGCAGGGTGCAGGTCCTGGGGCCGGCGGTCGCGCCGCTGGCGAGGCTCCAGGGGCGCTACCGCATTCAGGTGCTGTTGAAGGGGAAGGACAGGGCCAGCTTGCGGGACGTCATGCGGGCCATGCGCCGGCAGCATCCTCAGCAGGTGCGCCAGGTTGTTGATGTGGATCCATTCAGCATGTTGTAATCGCCGCGCCGTTCCTTGAACCCCGAAAGCTCGTATGGGCGCGTCCACCATCCTCGTTCTCGATGACGGGCAGCACATGCTCGAAGGGCTGACCACGGCCCTCGAGAACAAGGGCTATGCGCCGGTATCGGTCTCCGAGGGCGACGACCCGCTCGGGCAATTCGAGGTCCTCACCCCCGAGCTCGTGTTCGTGAGCTTGCGGGCGGCGGGCGCGCTGAAGGTGTGCGAGGAGATCCGGCTCACGGGTCACGGCGCCATCGTGCCGATCATCTTCGTCGGTAATGGGCACGCGCAGATCCGCTCCCCCTCGGACGCGCTGGCGTACGGCGGCGACTATCACTTCGGCGAGCCTCTCGAGATCAGCAAGATCCTCGCGAAGGTGCAGACCTACGTGGGCGCGCCGGTGATGTCCGAGGAGTCCACTTCGGTCGACGAAGTCGCGCCGGTGGTGGATCTCGCGCGCTTGGCCGGCGGGGCGCCGAACGTCGACTTGCGCGCGTCGTCCACCGCGGATCTCGCGAGCGCGTCGGATGATTTGCTGGCGCAGATCGAGGCGGAGAGCGCGGCGCAGCGCATGGCCGACGAGATCACGCGGCGCGGTGACGGCGATGGCGAGCAGCGGCGTGCCGACGCGGTGACACGGCGTGGTGACGGCGATGGCGAGCAGCTGCGTGCCGACGCGGTGATACGGCGCGGTGACGGCGATGGCGAGCAGCTGCGTGCCGACGCGGTGGTACGGCGTGGTGACGGCGATGGCGAGCAGCGGCGTGCCGACGCTGTGGTACGGCGCGGTGACGGCGATGGCGAGCAGCGGCGTGCCGACGCGGTGGTACGGCGTGGTGACGGCGATGGCGAGCAGCGGCGTGCCGACGCGTTGACACGGCGTGGTGACGACGATGACGAGCAGCGGCGTGCCGACGAGGTCGCCCGCGAAGCCGACGAAGAGCTCGACCGATTGACCGCTGAAGCGGACTTGCTGCGCTCGGACGACGACCGCGGTCAGCGCCGCCAAGCGGAGGCTGCCGCGCGCCGTGCCCAAGAGGCCGCGCGTCTCGCCGAAGCCGAACGGCTGGCCGAGGAAGAGATCGCGCTACGCGCCGAACAGTCCGCGCTCGAGAAGCGCCGCTCCGAAGACCGCCGCCGCCACGCCGAGGAAGACTCGCATCGCAAAGCCGCCCGCGAGATTGAGCGGCTGGCGGAAGAAGCGCGCCTCGAAGTCGAGGAAGAGACGCGCCGCCGCACCGCCGAGTCGGCAAAGCAGCTTGCCAACGAGCGCCGCGCCGCCGCCGAGCAAGCACTGGCCCAAGCACGCGCCCGCGAGCGCGAAGAAGCCGAAGCACGCCTGCGCGAAGAAACCGAGGAGCGCGCCCGCCGCGAGCTCGCCGAACGCCTAAAGCGCGAAGCCGAAGAAGACGCCCGCCGCCAAACCGAGGAACGCACCCGCCGAGAAGCCGAAGCGCGCGCACAACGCGAAGCACAAGAGCAAGCACGACGCGAGACGGAGCAGCGCCTCGCCGAGGAGCAGACGCGTCGCGCGGAAGAGGAGCGTCTTGCGGAGGAGCAGGCACTTCGCGCGGACGAGGATCGCCTCGCTGAGGAGCAGGCGCGTCGGGCGGAAGAGCAACGCCTCGTGGAAGAGCAGGAGCGTCTTGCGGAGGCAGCTCGGTTCGAGGCCGAGGAGCGGGCGCGTCTCGAGGAAGAAGCGCGTCGTCAGGCAGAAGAGCACGCGCGTCGTGAGGCTGAGGAGGCAGCGCGCCGTGA
>JBDHVB010000293.1:0-5760 GCA_039809465.1 Myxococcota bacterium | reverse complement strand
CGGCACGACCACAGCCCCGACCACCCGCGTCCAAACAACGGCGCTCCCATTGTGGGGGCCGACCTGACGCGCCCTCTCCCGCCCTCGGATCGCTATTCGTGGAACTCTCGGAGTCCTTGAATCGTAAATAATATCGCGAGGTTAGCATGCAGGCCGCATGTGAGCCGGTTACAACTAGAGACGTTCGGGGGGAGTCTTCATGGTCCGCGATAGCGGATAATTTCAGGAGCTTGCTTTTGAATAACGTAAAGGCATGTTTGGACGAGGCTTTGGGCATCGATGGCGCGATCGGCGCGGCCTTGGTCGACTGGAAGAGCGGTATGGCGCTGGGCACCGCGGGCACCTCCCTCAATTTGGACGTCGCGGCGGCGGGTAACACCGAAGTCGTGCGTGCCAAGCAGAAGGTCATGACGGCGCTCGGCCTCAAGGACAACATCGAGGACGTCCTCATCACGCTCGGCTCGCAGTACCACCTGATCCGTTTGCTCGGCTCACGTCCCGGCTTGTTTCTCTACCTGGCCCTGCAACGTGACAAAGCGAACCTCGCTCTCGCGCGCCACAAGCTCGCCGAGATCGAGACGAAGGTTCAGCTGTAACCGAGCATCGCCAGAGGCGAACCTACTCTCACGGCCCGCCAACGCCCTCGCGTGCCGTGAGAGTCGTCCTCGTGAGACACTCCGAGACCCCGCCAGAACGACTCCCACGCGGCTGGCCAACACCTCGCCCCCGCCTCAAGAAGTCGCCACCACCTCGCGCTGCATGAGCTTGCGCACGGCCAAGTGAGGCGCGCCGCTCGTCTCGATGACGCCGCGCCACGGTCCGTCGCGCCAGACGACGGTGACGCGCCGGCCATCGCCTGGCGCGGCCTCGGCGACGATGTTCGAGGCGCTGTCGCCGCCTAAGGCTTCGCCGCGTCGGGCGAGGGCGAGGCACTCGGGGACGCTCATTGCCGCGACCGTGGGGCTTGCGCCGACTGGCAGGCCGTCACGGCTCACGAAGACGAAGTGCGCGTCGGCGCCGAAGGTCTGCGCGGCGCTGGCGGTGAGGGCCTCGTAGGGCGCGTCCAGGAGGTTCGCGACCGCCTCGACCATGAGCTCGGTGAGCGAAAACTGAATGGAGGCGCCGTAGCCCTGGCCACGGTGCGGGCGCCAGATGCCGCGGCGCTCGGGGGTGTGGGCGATGGTGAGGAGCGACTCGAGCGTATCGCGCTTCACCGCCACCACGAGCTGCTCGCGGGTGATGACGCCGTGCTGCACGAGGCCGTCGATGATCGACACCTTGTCGGTGATGCAAGCCCGCAGCGCGTCTTCTATCGCGGATGTCGGCGTGCCCGAGACGTCCTGGAGGATCTCGAGGAGGCGCTTGCGGCGGCCCGGCAGGGTCGACCAGCAAATGCGGCCATTCTCGATGAGCAGCACGCCGAGCTGCGAGGTGCCGTGCTCGAAGACCCAGGCGCCAGCGCCCTCGCGCGGACAGGCGGCGAGCGCCTCGAAGAACTCGACCAAGGCGACGGCGCTCATCTCGCCGCCCGCCTCGGCGGGGAAGAGAAGGGTCGTCATGCGGCGGCTCCATCGAGGGCGGCGATCTGCATGCGCGCGTAAGCGAGGCTCGCGGCGTCGCGCTTGAGCACCACGTAGAGCGCGATGTCTGGCTGGCTCTTGAGCATGCGGACGATGTGGTAGTGCGCTGTCGCGGTCACCACGCAGTCTTCGATAGGCTCCTCGAGGCCCATGCCCTGGAGCACCTGCTGCTTCACGCGGATGGCGGCGGCGTTGCTGCTCGCGGCGCGGGCAATGTCGAGCTCCTTGACGCTGCTGTAGCTCGCGAGCACGGCGGTGCGCGTGAGGTCCATGAGAGAAGCCGCGACCGCCCCATCGACCTCGAGGGCGCGGGTCAGCATCTCGTTCATGTCCGCCGCGGCGATGGGAGAGCTGACCGCTTTGATGGCCTGGTGGTCCTCGAGGAATTCCTTGAGGCGTATCGACGACATGGGGCCGAGCAGGCCGAGGGATGCCCGCAGGTCGTCCGCTGTCACGGATGGGCGCAGCTCGAGCGAGAACCAAGTGACCGAGGCGCCGCGCATGGCCTCGGCGGCGACGATGTCTTCCATGGCCCCCAAGCGCGCGCCGACGATGCGGCCAGCGCTCACGGCGACGGCGCCATCGTTGTCCCCGATGCCGGCGTGGACGATGGCGGTGCGGCGCTCGAGCATGATCATGCGGAGCAAGTCGGGGAGGGCGATGGTGACGACGTCGTCGCGGCTCTCGAGGATGCGCGCGATGGTGCGGCGCGCGGCCTCGACGTCGAAGGGCTTCTCGATGAAGTGTAACGCGCCGTTGTCGACCACCTGGTCCTCCATGGTTGGCGTGCCGAACGCCGTCATCACCACGACGGGCGTGTGAGGCCGGTGCGTCGCGAGCCAGCCCAAAAGCTGGAAACCATCGACGTTCGGCATTTTCAGATCGGTCATGACAATCGAGACCTCCGTGCTTTCGAGGATCTCGATGGCCGCGGCGCCGTCACAAGCGGTCAGGACATGACAAGGTACGTCACCGCTCGAGAGGCCTTCCGCGATGCTGGCCAGGAATGAAGCTTCGTCGTCGACGACGAGGACCGTGTGCACGACGGCAACTCCTCGGTTTCAGGGGACGCTCTCTGCAACTACGAACGAGAGCTCCACTTGGGTTCCCGTTCCGACCTGACTCCTGAATGCAATGCTCGCGCCGAGTGTGGCGAGCAGGCGCCGAACAATCGAAAGGCCCAAGCCGCTGCCGTGTGGTTTCGTCGAAACGAAGGGCCGGAAGAGCATGGAGAGCTGCTTGGGGCTCATGCCGCTGCCGTTGTCCGTCACCACGAGCACCACCCGCTGACCAATCTTCTCGCTGGCGAATGTGATCAAAAGTGGGCTGTCTGGTTTTCGCGCATCCACGGCGTTTGCCACGAGATTCGACAGTACCTGTTGCAGGGCGCGGGCGTCGCCGACGATCGGCGGCAGGGCGGTGTGTTCCGCGCGCAGTGTCACGTTCTGGCGCTCCAGATCGGCACACGACAGGGCAATGAAGCTGTCGACGGCCTGCACGAGATCGGTGGGCGTAGGTTGCACCACCTCGCTCACCGAGAATGAGCGCAGGAGCTGCAGCAGGTACTCCATGCGCTGCACCTGCTCGCCCATGCGCGTGAGGTAGACCAGGATCTCCGACTGCTGCAGCGACGGTAGGCGCTCGCGCAGCACCGACATCGCCATCTTCAAGGAGTTGAGCGGGTTGCCGAGCTCGTGGCGGATGCCCGTCACCATGAAGTTCAGGTTGTCGGAGACGTTGAGACCCTCGGCGACGGCCTGGAGCTGCTGGCGGTCGTTGATGTTCACCAGCAGATGCACGCCGCGGCCGTCGGCGAGCGGGTAGCTCACGTGCTCGAACCAATCGTCGCTATTGCGGATGCGCAGTGTCTGCTTTCCCGTATCGGCCGCGGGGCACTCGCCGTCCCGCCACAAGCGCGTCGCGAGGCTCTCGCCGACGGCTTGGCGCACGCTCAACCCCATGTGCGCCGCCGCAGCTTGATTGCAGCGCGCCACGGTCCCCTCGGCGGTCTCGAGGATGACCAGGTGATCGAGGGCATCGAGGATGCTCAACCACTCGGAGGCGGCCCGGCTGACGGTCGTGAGGAGGTCGGAAGGCGTCACGTGACGTATCGTACGCCACCACGTCGGTGACGTGGAAACAACCACTGGCACCCGGCCGCCGATAACTCCGGCTCCTTCCGTTCGCCCACATTTCCCGCACATTCCGAGGTCATCATGAGCGTTGCAGCCGTTCGCAGCGAGATTGCGTCTTTGGAGAACTACGGCCATTTGCACGTCGTCGACGCCCGCATCCTGGTCTCCAAGGCCGTCGTGGGGAACCGCATCACGGGCGCGGAGCTCGAGCTCCTGAAGGGCTTCAAGGACCGCATCGACGCGGGCTACGTCACGTCGAGCCGGGATGCACGCGCCGTGCTCGATGCGGTGATTGCCGCCGGCCCGACGCCGTTCTTTCCGCGTGTCGCCGGCAGCATGGTCGCGGGTGGCTTGAAGTGGGGTGTGGGGCTCGCGGTCGTGGGCGGCGCCCTTGGGGCGCTGATGGGGATGAGCGCTGGTGCCGCCGATTGGCGCGGCCTCGCCATGGTGGGCGGTGCGACCGTGGGGTTGGGCGTCGGCGCGGGAACTGGCCTGCTGGTCGGGACCTTCCGGGCCGCCAGGGACTGATTAAAACGCGCTCCAAGTACCTGGGACGCGTGACGAAACTTGACCCTGTTCCAAGGCCGTTGCTAGCTTCGGGGCATGGCGTTGATTGAAGAACCCGAAAAAGCGATGCGCCTTGCCCGCGCCATCGCATCCGACATCTCGCTCTACAACGAGGAGAAGATTCGGACGGGTATCGAGAACGACACGTTCTTCGACGCGATCGCCGCCGAGCTCGAGGAGGGCCGTGAGCTCTACAAGAGCCGCGTCGCCCCAGGGCTCTACTCGGGCACGAACTTCTACGATCGCGCCGTGGTCGACATCATCTTCCGCTCCAAGGGTCACATCAAATCCAAGATTTGGTGACGCTGGACGTGAGCCCCGCCGCAGGCGCGCAGGCGCGTGGCGCGCGGCTCGACAAGTACCTCGCCGCGCAGGCTGCTTTCGCGGACAGTCCGCTGCACGGCTTCACGCGGACGCGGCTGCAGAAGCTCATCGAGGACGAGCACGTGCTGGTCGACGGCAAACCCGCGCGCGCCTCGCTGAAGCTCTCGGGGGTGGAGCGCATCAGCGTGACCTTGCCGCCGCCCGAGCCGCTCGAGCTCGTGCCCGAAGCGTTGCCGCTCGACGTCCTTTACGAGGACGCGGACCTCATCGTCATCTCCAAGTCTCCGGACATGATCGTGCATCCGGGGGCAGGACATAAGACCGGCACCGTGGTGAACGCCTTGCTCGCGCACTGCCGCGATCTCTCCGGCATCGGTGGGGTCATGCGCCCAGGGATCGTCCACCGTCTGGACCGGGGAACCAGCGGGTGTCTCGTGGCCGCTAAAAACGACAAGGCGCACGAGTCGCTGGCCCGGCAGTTCGCCAAGCGCGAAGTGGAGAAGCGCTACACCGCGTTCGTCCTGGGTGTGCCGTCGCCCGCTAAAGCACGCATCAGCACTCTGTACGGGCGCCATCCCACGCAGCGCTTGAAGTTCACGACCAAGGTGACGAGCGGCAAGAAGGCTTTGACGGACTATCGGCTCGTCCGCGCTGGCGGAGGGGTGGCCGAGCTCGACGTCTTGTTGGGCACGGGGCGGACGCATCAGATCCGCGTCCATTTGAGCGAGCACGGCCATCCGGTGCTGGGCGACCCGCTCTATGGTGGCAGGGCGTTTGGCCGGATCACCGACGGTCCGCTGCGGGAGCTTGCCCAGACGATCACGCACCAGGCCTTGCACGCCCGGAGCCTCGCCTTCACCCAGCCGACGACGGGGCAGCGGATTGCCCTAGAAGCGCCTCTACCGGCCGATTTGAAGGCTTTGGCGGCCCTCGTGACGGTGATCGCGAAAGAAACGACAGCCCCATCAAAAAACCGTTGACGCGGCCGGGGCGTCCCTTTATAACCCGCGACCTCGCTGGACGGGGCGGTGACGCGAAAGCGGCCCACCTGGACAGCAAGCGCGGCTCGTAAGGGCTGCGACCGGTCTTTGAAAACTGAAGAGCAAGTACGAGCAGATATGGGCTTCCGGTCCACGGTCTCGTTCCTGGTTTCG
>JBDHVB010000292.1:0-5761 GCA_039809465.1 Myxococcota bacterium | reverse complement strand
ATCTCACCGCATTGCCGACTCGCAAGGCGCCCGCTGCGACGGCGCTCGCGCTGCCCGATCCGCGCTTCATGACGCCACCCGGCCGCCGCGGCTGGCCCGGCGCGCACAACTTTTTCCGCTCGTCGAGAACCACCTCGGTCGAGTTCGCCAAGTCTCGCAGGTAGAGCTCCTCCATCTGGAAGGCAAAAGCCGCATCCTTGAAGACCGCGTCGAGCTCGTAGTTACCGAGCCAGCTCGCGATGTTGAGATTCGTCGAGCCCACACGCGCCCAGCCACCATCGGCGACCGCGGTCTTGGCGTGCAGCATGGTGCCGTTCCATTCGAAGACGCGGATGCCTGCTTCGAGCAGCGTGCGGTAGCCGGCCCTCGAAAACGGCTTGAGGATCGGGATGTCAGTCGCGTTCGGGACCAAGAGCCGCACGTCGACGCCATCTCGCGCAGCAGCCCGGAGCGCCTCGACGTACGACGAAATGCCGCTGTAGTAGGCGTCGGTGATCCACAGCCTGCTGCGCGCCATCGCGGCCACGAGCTGATCGAGGCGCAGCATGTTCGCGGTAGAAGGCTCACTCGCCACGATCCGCAGGCTCACGTTTCCCGCGGGTGGAGGTTCATGCAACGAGTCGCCCTCCGGGACCGGAGGTCCCGTGAGTGCCCAGCTTCGTGCGAACGCGCGATCAATCTCGGCAACCGCGGGGCCCCGGATCTCGACGCCCGTGTCACGCCAGGGTGCGAGGTCACGCGCCGGATCCCCGATCCACATTTGGCCAACGCAGAGTCCGGTCACAAATCCTATCGAACCATCGACGATCAAGGTCTTGCGGTGGTCGCGGGATATCCAGCCGAGAGGGCTCGACAGCCGCGGCGGGTTGTGGACCCGAACCTCGACGCCCGCGGCGCGGAGCGTCATCCAGAACCGGCGCGAGGCCTTCCCGAAGCCCCCCATCCAGTCGTAGATGACGCGCACGCGCACGCCTTCGCGCGCTTTTGCGGTGAGAGCCTCGGCGAACTCTTGCCCGGTTTCGTCGTCCTGGATGAAGTAGTTCTCGAAGTGAACGTGGCGCTTCGCGGCGCGGATGGCGGCGAGCCACGCCGGATAGTTCTCGCGACCATCCTCGAGCAGTCGCACATGATTGCCGTCAATGAGCGGCGCACCCGCTGCCCGCGAGAACATCCGGTCCGCGAGCTCGCGGAGCTGCGGGATCGCGGCGCCTTCCGAACCTTGTGCGCGCCCCAAGACCGTCATAGCGCGCGGAACTTCGGCGATGGGTCCGAGCTCGAGCTCGCCCCCTCCGAGAGTTCCCCCGGGGACGCGTTGCCTCCCTCGTTCTCCCAGCGCTCGATCGCTGGGCGATCTACACGAGCTTCATCGCGTGCTCTCGACGTACCCGACCGAGACCGCGGTGGCCTGCCGTTGATGTTCTTGCTCGTGGACTTCCGCGTCGACATGGGGCTTGTGGTTTGTACCCTTGAGAAGCTCGAGTAGCGAATGGCTCATGGGAGACTCGCTGCCGCGCTCGCGAGGGTGCTGATCGCCTGGACGACCTACGGCGTCTCCAGCGCCTTGCGCAGCGCGATCTCGTCGTCCTTGCTCAGCGATGACTGGAAGACCTTGCCCTTGCCGGTGAATGGTTTCAGTCCTTCCAGAACCTTGTCCGCCGTCGCGCGGCGTACCAGCACGAAGAGCGCGGAGCTTCCCGGGCTGAACGACGACGCGTTCGCGGGGTGATGCCGGAACTCGGGCTCGGTTTCCTCGCTGGCCGAGGGAAGCGCCACCCAGAGCTGCAGGCCGTGGAGCCGCGAACCCGCGCGTCTAAGCTCGGGACCCGTTCGCTCGGAGTGCGCGATGCCGCGACCGGCGGTCATCCAGTTGATCTCCCCCGCGCGGATCGGTTGGTGCGAGCCGAGACTGTCGCGGTGGACGATCTCGCCCTCGAACAGGTACGTCACGGTCGCGAGGCCGATGTGCGGATGCGGCCTCACGTCGATGCCGGCGCCGGGCTCGAACTGCACGGGCCCCGTATGATCAGAGAAGATGAAGGGACCAACGAGCCGGCGCGTCGCGGAAGGCAGAAGGCGCCGGACGCTGAACCCGCCCAGATCGCGCGCTCTGCCGTCGATGATGGTCGCGATCGCCGGCGTTGCTAGGCAGCTCGTGCACGCCGGATCCGTGGTCGGCCAGAAACTCACGAATTCACCGCGCCCCTTGGAGGTGCGCCTCCACGAGTCAGAGGTACTTATCGGCGGCGCGTGAGACCTCCGTCATGAGGTCCGCGGTGTCTGCGTCGCGCGCCTCCGTGGCCTCGTCGATATCAAGCCCTCTTTTCCTCGCCACGCGGCTGCTCCACCGCTTCATGGATCTGGCGCTGCACCGGATACGGGATCTCGATCCCGGCGCGGGCGAGATCCCGATAGATCGCTTCATACACCTCGCTCACCGCGAGGTTCAGTTCCGTGTAGTCCCGTACGCTGAAGACCGCACGTAGGCCGATGGAGAAGTCGCCGAGCTTCGTGACGAGCACGTCGGGCTGATGGCCACGATCGACGTACCCCGATGAAAGAACCGCCTCGGTGACGATGCGCCGGGCCTTCTCGAGGTCCGATCCGTAGGCGACGCCGACGTCGAGGCGGGCGATGACGCTGCGGCCGGGCCGGCTCAGATTCACGACCCGCTCTTTCGTCAGTTCTCTGTTCGGCACGATGAGCAACGTGTCGTCCAGAGTTCGCATCCGGGTGGCCCGAATGCCGATGGCCTCGACGTCTCCGGTCTCACCGCTCGCGAGCTGGATGCGGTCGCCGATCAGAAACGGACGATCCGCCATGAGGGCGAAGCCCGCGAACATGTTGGCGAGGGTGTCCTGGGCAGCAAGGCCCACGGCCAGAGAGCCGACGCCGAGCGACACCACGAGCGAGTTCACGTCGATGTCGAAGCTGCGGAGCAAGGCGATCAGGCCGAACATCCCGAGCGCAACCGACCCCACCGTGGAAAGCAGGGGCTCGAAATCCTTGGCCCAGGGCTTGGCGCTGCCGTCCCTGTCGTATCCAGTCCGGCTCAGGACGAGTCGCCAGGCGCGAATGAAGGTCATCGTCGCAAAGACGATCCCTAGGGCGACCAGCGTTTGGAGGATCCGCCCTCGCCAGCTCTCGCCCACCGGAAGGACGGCGGACACCGTCGTCCCGCCGAAGAAGAAGATGCTCCGCCCCAGGGAGCGCTTGAGCAGGGCGATGCGTGCGTCGTCCTCGGCGCTGGCCGTGCGCCGCACGCGGCGCAGCACGCGACACATCAGCCAGGAAATGACGAACGCGACGAGCCAGGAGGCGGTGAGGATGATGGCTACGGTCAGGAGAGCCTGAAGTCGCGGATCGTCCACCAGGGTCACGAGCGCTACAGCCTCCCGAGGTGCTGGTTCATGCGAAAACGCGCCTCGCTCTCCGTCGTCGCGGCGTCTGCGCCGACGCGCTGCCGGGTGCTCCGGAAGGAGTGAAAAACAGCCCAAAGCATGCCGCAGGTGTGTATCGCACCTTGCCCGAACGGGCAACGCGCGAGTACGCGGAGGGGAACGTGCTCTTGGTCCGCGATCGGGCTGCGGGCAAGGCCGACCGCGCCCCATCCGACCACGCCACTCGACGGGTGCTGCTCGTGTTCGAGAGCGATGTGGGGAATTGGGGGCTCGATAGTGTAGAGTGGCGCGCGCAGCATGACGATCCAATTCGACAGGACTGGGCTCATCGAGTCGAACTCACCCGCGCTCGACTTCGCCGATACGGTGCTCCGTGGCGTCGGGCAGGTCATGCTTCAGAACAACTCCTTCACGGGCGCGCTGTTCCTCGCCGGTGTTTTCGTCAACTCGGCGATGTCCGGGCTCGCGGCGATCGCAGGAGCCGTGACGAGCACGGCGACCGCTTACCTCCTGCGCGTGGATCGCACCCACGTGCGCGCCGGGCTCTACGGCTTCAATGGTGCGCTCGTGGCCATCGCGCTCGCGTTCTTCCTGCGCTCCGACATCCTCATGTGGCTGTACGTTGTTGCGGCGGCCGCGACGTCTACCGTCGCGACAGCAGGCCTCGCGAACCTCCTCGGAAAGAGTCGACCGGCATTGACCGCGCCGTTCATCATCGTCACGTGGGCGTTTGTGATCGCGGTGGATCGCTTCGGTGCCCTGCACACGACAGGGCTCTTGCCGACCGCCGAGCTTCCGAAGGCCGCGACCGATGTCGTCGGAGTCGTCAGCGCGATGACCGTGGTCGAAGGCGTGCTCAAAGGCGTCGCCGAGATCTTCTTGCAGGACAATGCCGTAACCGGCGCCATCTTCCTCGCGGGGCTTGTCGTGGGGTCGCGCGTCGCTGTCGCCGCCGCCACGCTCGGCGCGCTCGCCGGCGTGCTGGTTGCGTGGTGCCTGGGTGCCCCGGAGCAGGCGATCCGGCTCGGGCTCTTCAGCTTCAATCCGGCGCTGACGGCCATCGCGCTCGCGGGTGTTTTCCTCGTACCCGACCTCCGCTCCGCGCTCTACTCGCTGCTCGCCGCGGTCGTCACCGCGGTGCTCTTCGCGAGCGTGAGCGCGGCACTACGTCCCATCGGAATGCCCGCCCTCACCGCGCCATTCGTGCTCGCCACCTGGGCGTTCCTGTTTGCAGCGCCGTCGTTCGGACGGCTGACCGTAAGGAGAAACGTTACGTAATGGATATCATCTTGCAACTCGACGCGTGGATTTGGGGGCTTGCTCTTCTCGCGTTTATGTCCGTGGCTTGGTTCGTGGGCCGCAGGGTGCCTTTGCCCATAGATCGCGACAAGCCGGAAAGCTCCTCGCGAATCGAGGATGCGGCGATGGCTCTGTTCGGGCTCCTGCTCGCGTTCTGTTTCGCAGGAGCGGCGGGTCGTTACGAGGCGCGCAAAGGACTACTCCGTGACGATGCGATTTCAATTGGCGACTTCGCGACGACGGCATCTGTGTTGGAGGAGCCTCTCAGGACGGAGATTCATGCCGAGGTGGTTCGCTACGTCGATCAGCGGCTCACCTTCGGCCGCACGCGCTTTGACGACGAAGCGATGTCGGGTGTTCTGGCGGAAGGTCGACGCCTTCAGGATCGGATGTTCACGCTCGTCCAGCGGGCCGTCGCGGAGAAGAACACCCCATCGATCCACACGGCGCTGCTCAAGGGCTACAACGGAATGACCATGGCGCACGACCAACGACTATACGGTTCGCAAAACCACGTCCCCGCGTCCATCGTCGTCATGCTCGTGATTCTCGGAGTCTATGCCGCGTTCGTCCTTGCCCGCATGAGTGGACACGGAGCCACGCCACAGCCCTTGATGATTCGCGCATTCACGTACATGGCCTTGGTATCCATCGTTTTCACGGTCACGATTGATTTGGAGCAACCCCGCCGCGGAATGATGCGCGTATCTCAAGTCCCCATGACAGACCTTCGGGCGGCGTTGGGAGGCGAATGGCCGGGCAGTCGGTAAGGAGCCAGGAGCGAGCTGGGCTCTCTTCCTCGATTCAACCATCATTGGACGTATTTCTCAGGACCCCTATTGAAGAGAAGAAGAATGAACAGCACGTCGCGCAGCTCGTGGATGGTGGTTGCATTTGTATCCCTGACCCTCACAACCGGATGTGCCACAGTCGGCCCGGGCAACGTTGTCCGCGACCGGTTCGACTACGGGAGCGCTGTCGCCACCTCCGGGGAGGAGTACCCGACACGTTGGCTGATAACATCGCTTACGTGAACTCGCGCGTTGGGCGCTTTTGTGCTGCTT
>JBDHVB010000291.1:0-5781 GCA_039809465.1 Myxococcota bacterium | reverse complement strand
CGCAGGCGCCGCGACTCGCCTGCATCACTCTGCTCTAGCTAGAAGCGAGCGCCAACCTCGGCCACTACTCCTGGGGTCGGATTGAGTTTCGTGCAGCCGTTGGAATCGACGAGATTGCTATAGCAGACGTCGGCCAGCGTGCTTTGTGCGAGAAGGCGGCCTACGAACATTGCGTGCTGGAGTTGCACGCCAGCTCCCACGGAGAAGGCGGGCGAAATCCCTCCTTTTCCATCAGCGATCCCCGCTCGGCCGAGCACGATGGGGCCGAATGTTTCGCCCCACATTCCTGCGATGCCTGCAAAAACGAGGTTCAGGTCTGCAGGTCCGCCGCTGATCTGCGCGGGAGCGTCGAATGCGTGTTGGTACGCGGCCTCGACTGCAACATGTCGCCACAGCTTGAGCGAAAGCGTCACCCCTGTCGTCGGCACTGCCTCTCCGTGTTGTAGAAGCGCGCCCCCGCTGACGAGCACACCAAACGAGGGAGCACTCGTTCTTCGTACGTCCTCGCGTTCCGATCGAAGGGGCGTCGATGCGTCACTGCTTACGAGCGCTGCCAGGCATAGGGCTGCAAACATAAGACCTCCGTTGATGCATCAATCGGGGATCATCAATTGTAGCACAGTCTTCGTTTGCGACGGGGAATGAAGCCGCCCAATCCAAGATGGCCGCAAAGCGCGGCGGATCGCCTCCCGTCATGCGCGGAGCTCTAGCGTGTTGCCAAATACACCAGCATAGCGCACAACTATGACGGTCGTCTTTCACGCTGGCACTATGCAAATGCGCCTACCGCTAGCCATCGCTGGTCTCGCTCTATGGGCTTCGTCTTGCGACGCTTCCAACGACTACCTGTGCACGGACATCGCTCGACCCGCGCTTGAAGTTGCAGTTGTCGACGCTTCCACATCGAGTCCCATTTGCAATGCTGTCGTCGAGCTTCACGATGGAGAATATGTCGAAGTAATCGACGCGGGCACTTGCAATGACAACCCCGATGGTCGCTATGCTGGTGCTGTCGAGCGAGCTGGCACGTACGATGTGCGCGTAGCAGCGGCTGGCTATGGTGCAGCAATCGTTCCTTCTGTCGCAGTTGTTGAAAGCGACAAATGCGGTGTCATCACGAAAACGCTCGATGTCGCGCTCACACCCCTGTGACGCCCTACGCAAGCCCGTCAATCAGGGTGACACGAGACATCGTACTTGTAATACATCACGGTCAGCGGCGCGTTGCCTTGGTTGCCGGTGTTGGGGTTCAGGAAGGTGACGGTGCGCTCTACCGAGCTCCAGCCTGGGAGTAGTCCGCTCACTACTGCTTCGGTCGCGCCGACGGCGTCGCGTTGCCAGGTGAGTATTCGGCAGGTCTCGGGGATGTCGTCTTCGACGGTTCGCCAGCTGGCGACCGCTTTACCGGAGTCGTCCGTGATCGGTTGCATGACGTCGTAGTTGCCGTGGCGCTCGAGGGCGCTCGAGACGCTCCATTTGACCTGCTTGCCGCTGACCGGACCCTTGGGCGGGATCTCGCAGCTGGCGAAGCGCGCCATGTTCTGCCGCCAGCTCTCGGGGTATTCGTCCTCGAAGGTGAGCGTCATCTCGACCGTCGTGACGTTCGGCGCGAGCGGTGCGTGCCAGAGTAGCGCGGGGGTGTTCGTCATCGCGGTCTTGTGGCCATAGAGAATGAGCGAGGCGCAGACGCTCACGCTCGCGGCCTCGAGTGGGTCGAGCGGGACTTCCAAGAAGTCTTGCAGGACGCTCGTGAGCTGATCCTTGGCGTAGTCTTTGATTGCTTCCTTGATGATCTTCTTGGCGATGATCCCGACGACAGGGGCCTTGCTCACCACGAAGCTCTCACCCTTCGTGAGCCCATCAGCCGCCGTCGCACGCGAGGTCTGCGACACACGCGCCGGCTTGGCGAAGACCGTAAAGGACAGCAGCGAGAACTGCAGCGGGTCGAGTCGACCGTCGCCCCACATGGGATCCGGGGTGCCTCCCTCCACGCGGCTTGCGCGCTCCTGGCCCAGCGCCCAGACGAGCGACGGCAGCACGTACCCGTGTTGCAACGGGATGTCTGGCTGGGCCGAGCCCGAGGCGCCGAACGCGTAGAGCATTCCACCCAAGAAGTCGGGGGAGAGCTCGTTGCCTCCCTGATTGTAGGGGTATGCGAGGCCGACGTTCTGCTCGATGAGGCCTTCGGAGAAGCTCTCCGCGCCGACGAGATCACCCAGAGCATAGGCCGTTGCCATGTGGGCGACGATGTTGGAGGTCACGAAGGGGAGCCCAGCGTCCATCCGCTCTTGCGCACCGGCGATGTCATCCGCGGCTAGCGTGGGGACGCCGAACGCCTCGAAGACACCCTCGATGTGCGAAGAAACGTCCTCTCCGGCCTCGACGGAGTCGTAGATCATCTTGGCCACGCTGGAGAGCTGCGCGTACGAGCTGACGCCAGACGGATCGTCATTCTCGTCATCATCTGGTCCTCGCTTGCCGCTGGAGCTACATCCAACCGCGAGCACCGCCAGCAGGCAACAACTCACCAGGTATTTGGGCATGGGGGGTTCCGTCGTGAGTGTGGGCTAGGGCGTAGTATGCCCTGCGGACGTGTCGGGTACAACGCGCGCGTCTTGTCAGCGCCGCTCCAGGCTCGCGTGGCCATGGCTGCAAGCCTTCACCGCCTCGCTGGTGAGCACCGCGGCCTTGTCGTGCTTGCGCATGGTGCCGTCCATGAACGCGAGCACGGAGCGGCCGACGAGGTCGGTGATCTCCGGGCGCTTCTCCTTGGAGGTGAACGACATGTGCTCGCCGTTGGCGATGCGCAGCATGAGCTTGTCGCCGCCGTGCATGTGGGGGAAGGGCTCGCGGCGCCATTCGGGGGAGTCGTCGACCAGGGTCGTGCCGTCCTTGTCGCCGGTGAGCAGGTAGAGGGGGCGGTCGATGGTGTCCCAGGAGGTGTCGTCGAGGCCGAACCAGCGGGGGCCTTGCGGGGACATGGCGACGACCGAGGTGACGCGGGGGTCGCGGCGGTCTTGGCGCTCCTGGGTGCGCGGGTCGACGTAGGTGGTGCCGCCGAGCGCCATCATGGTGAAGGCGCCGAAGGAGTGGCCGATGAGGCCGATGTGCTCGCCGCCGACGCCGAGCTTGCCGGGGAGCTCGTTCATCAGGAGCTTCACGTCGCTGAAGCGGTCGTCCCAGTTCTCGGCGTGCTCCTCGGACTCCTCGAGCGCGTGCCAGCAGTCGGCGGGCTTCATGTGCTCGCCGCACACGTGCTCGGTGACGGAGGCGCGATGCTCGATGACCGCGACGATATAATTGCTCGCGGCGAGTGTCCGCCCGAGCGTATCGAAGTCGGTGAGCTGCGCGCCCAGGCCTGGGCTCAGCAAGAGCAGCAAAGTCTCGGGGCCGATCTGCTCTGGAGCATGGATGCGCGCTTTCACGGAAAAGCCGCGGGCCGTGTCCGCTACCGCGATCGACTGTGTGGAGATCGGCGAATTCCCTGGGGTCGCGAGGGTGCTGCAATCGTAGCGGGCGTCGCACGCGGTGAGGCCGAATGACACGCTGACAGTCAGAATCGGAATACAACGAAACATCTCAACTGCACCTACGATAATCCCCGACGCCTAGATTCATCCACGGCGCATCCCAGCGCCTCCGTAGCACAAGCAATCAACAATTAGGACCACTCCGATGGCTGACCCGCTAAGCCTGAATGCACCAGTGTCACTGGACCCCCGCGTACGCTCTGGTGCACCCCTGGCCACCGCTGCGTCCGAAGCTCCCGCCTCGAGCGCGCCGATCATCCTCGCCGACCTGCCCGAGCAGAGCCGTCCCCGCGTGACGCAGGCCCCCGCCGACCGCAACGCGCTGCCCGCCCCTCTGAGCGCGCCGCGCCGCACCGTCCGTACTGGTGTCGAGCAGCCGGTCGCGCCGCAGCAAGACGGCGGCTACCGCACGACCAACATCTCGCAGGCCGATGCCGCCAAGGCCGTCAACGAGTCGCAGCGCGTGCTTCGCGCGCACACCGGCGTCGGTTTTGGCGCTGCTCCGTACAGCTTCGAGCCGCAGTTGGTCTTCCGTGATCAGCTCGGCGAGACGCACGTCCGCTTGCAGCGCATGTACCGCGGCTTGCCGGTGTTCGGTGAGCAGGTCATCACGCACATGGACCGCACTGGTAACGTCCGCGCGCTCACCAACGCCGACGCGCCGACCAACCTGAACGTCGACACCGCGACGAAGATCAGCGCCGAGCAGGCGCAGCAGACCGCGCTGGCGTCGTTCGGCGCGACTCCGCAAACGCAGACTCAGCCGCAGCTCGTGGTCGTGCGTGACGATGATGGGAAGTACCGTCTCGCGTACCACATGATCCTGTCGAGCTTCGACGGCGGCGACGAGCCGCGGCGCATGCACTACTTCGTCGATGCGCAGTCGAACCAGATGATCTTCGAGTACAACGAGATCCACGGCTTCGTGCCGGACTTCCTCCGCGAGCGCATCAACGCCCAGAGCCGCCGCCTGCCGCTGGCCGATCCGCGTGGTCCGTTCCCGACCGCCGACGCCGAGACTCCGGCTCCCTCGCCGACGCCTCCCTCGGGTGAGCAGCCCGCGCCGGCTCCGAGCGAGCCCGCTCCCACCGAGCCCGCGCCGACCCCGGCCGAGCCTCCGGCGCCGCCGCCACCGTTCACCGCGACCAATGGTCTCGGCACCTCGGTGTACTCGGGCAACGTGCCGCTCGCGACCTCGCGCCGCACCTCCGACGGCCTCTACGTGATGCGCGACCCGACCCGCCGCGACACCGAGACGCGCGACGGTAACGGCACCGGCAACAACACGACCTTCGACAGCGAAGGCTTCCCGGTCGCGGCGCGCCCGGTCACCGACACCGACAACGCGTGGGCCACGCCGAGCGACGACGAGCGCGCCCGTGTCGCCGTCGACGCGCACTACTACGCGACCCGCTATGACGACTTCCTCCGCGACATGTTCGGCCGCAGCGGCATCGACGGCAACGGCATGCGCGGCCGCAGCGTCGTGCACGTCGGCCGCAACATGGTCAACGCGTTCTACTACAACAACGTCATGTGGTTCGGTGACGGCGACGGCCGCAACGCCGGTCCGCTGGTCGACAAGGACGTCGCGGGTCACGAGCCGTCGCACGGCCTCACCGCCAACACCAGCGGCCTGGTCTACCGCAACGAGTCGGGCGCCTTGAACGAGGCCGCCTCCGACATCCTCGGCTCGGCGGTGTTCAGCTGGTATCTGCGTAACAATCACCTGCCGCCGGAGCAGCGCGATCAAGGCATCGCCTCCGACTGGCTCATCGGTGAGGACTGCTGGACCCCGGGCACCCCGGGCGACGCGCTCCGTTACATGAACGATCCGGTCCGTGACCGTCAGGGCAACAGCGAGTTCTATTCACGTGACAACTACTCCACCCGCTATCGCGGATTCGGCGACAACGGTGGCGTGCACTTGAACTCGGGCATCGCCAACAACTGGTTCTATCTTCTGGCCGCGGGCGGTACGAACCGCACCTCGCAGCAGACGATCGAGCAGGGCATCGGCATGGAGAAGGCGGCGCGCATCTTCTATCGCGCACACACCACCTACTTCACGCCCTTCACCAACTTCGCGCAGGCGCGTGAGGCGACGATCCGCGCCGCCAACGACCTCTACGGCGCCGACTCGGCCGAGGCCAGCACGGTCGCGCGTGCCTGGAGCGCCGTCGGTGTCGAGCCGCCGCCGCCACCGGCACCGCCGGCTCCCGCGCCAGCCCCGGCCCCAGCTCCCGCTCCG
>JBDHVB010000290.1:0-5826 GCA_039809465.1 Myxococcota bacterium | reverse complement strand
CGTCGAAGCGACTCCAGACACCCTGGTCGTCCTACACAACGGCGACCGCATGTTGGTGCGCGAGCGCGCCGCCGAGGTGGCCGGCATGCTCGGGCTCGAGCTGCGCGGTGAGAATGGCCGCGCGCTGCGCCTCGTCCCCCCCGTGATCGACGCCGACGAAGCGAACGAAGAGGAAGAAGGCTAGTCATATGGATATCGCAGCAGTTGGCGGTCTCGTCGTCGCGCTCCTCGCCATCTTCGGCGGCTTCATGCTCGAAGGCGGCCACCTCGCGGCAATCCTCCAGCCAACCGCGGCGTTCATCGTCTTTGGTGGCACCATCGGCGCGACCGCGATGCAGTTCCCCGGCTCGCAGCTCAAGGCGGCGCTCGGCGGCCTGAAGAACGTCTTTCTCCCCAAGCACGAGGACATGGGCGAGCTCGTGAAGCAGCTCGTTGGCTTCGCGAACAAGGCGCGCCGCGAAGGCCTGGTCTCGCTCGAGGCGGACGCCGAGAAGATCACCGACGCCTTCTTCAAGAAGGCGCTCGGCCTCGCCATCGACGGCTGCGAAAGCGGACTGCTCCGCGACACCATGGACGTCGAGATCGGCCGCCGCGACGAAGAAGGCGAAGGCATCAGCAAGGTCTTCGAGGCAGCCGGTGGCTACTCACCCGCCGTCGGCATCCTGGGCGCCGTTCTCGGCCTCATCCACGTCATGGGAAACCTGGCGGACCCGTCGAAGCTCGGCGCCGGTATCGCGGTCGCCTTCGTCGCGACGGTCTACGGTGTCGCTATCGCGAACTTGTTCCTCTTGCCGTCGGCGACGAAGCTGAAGATCCGCCACACCCACGCCATGGCTCGCCTCGAGCTCATCGTGGTGGCGGTCACGGCCATCGTCGACGGTGAGAACCCACGCGTCATCGAGCAGAAGCTCATGGGCTTCCTCGACGAGCACGCCGCCGCGAGCGTGAGCGGCGAATCCTCCATGAAGAAAGCGGCCTAACGGGTCGCTCGAGGGGGAGAGTCCGCGATGGCGCGCAAAAAGAAACACCCAGAGCACGTCAACCACGAACGCTGGCTCATCTCCTACGCCGACTTCATCACGCTGCTCTTCGCCTTCTTCACGTCGATGTACGCGATCTCGACGGTCGACGCGAAGAAGGCCGGGCAGCTCGTCTTCTCGACGCGCGCGGCGTTCAACCTCGACTTCTTCCCCAGCGACAAGCCGACGCTGGGTGGCCGCGGCGGCACCGACGCCACCGGCGCCTCGCGCACCAACGTCATTGGCGACGACATCGAGCGCGCCGGCAAGCCCGGCAAGGGTGGCCAGGGCAAAGGCAAGGGAAACGGTCCCGGCAAGCGCGGCGCCCGCCTCGACGCCATGTCACGCAAGATCGACGCGGTGCTCGCGCAGCTCGCGACGCCGGGCAGCGTCCAGGTCCGCCGCGAGGAAGATCGCATGATCATCAGCCTCGCCGAGCAAGTGTTCTTCGAGCCTGGCCGCGCGAGCCTCCGCGTGAAGAACCTCGACACCTTCCACGCGGTCATCGCCGCTTTGGCGGACGGCGGCACCGACATCCGCGTCGAGGGCCACACCGACGACGCGCCTCTGACACGCGGCCCGTACCGCAGCAACCTCGAGCTCTCGGTCTCGCGCGCCGTCAGCGTCGTGCGCTACCTGAACCACGAGTTCGCCTACCCCTCCGAGCTCACGAGCGTCGCCGGCTTCGCCGATGCCCGGCCCGTCGCCGACAACGACACCGAGAACGGCCGCAAGCTCAACCGCCGCGTCGACATCGTGGTGTACGCCGAGCCCATCGTCCGCGGCCCCGCCGCCAACCCGCAGCCGGCGCCCGTCGAGGCGCCCGCGCAAGAAGACATCACCATCAAGCCATCCGACGAGGCCCAACCCCCGACCGACGCCGCAAAGCCCAACGAGCACGGCCAGACCGTCGCCCCCGAAGAGACCTCCCCGGCGCCCACCGAGCACGACGAGCAACCCTTCCCCTCGATCGTCCCGGACATCGCGCCGAGAAAGTCCCACTAACCCCAGCAGAGTATTTGGCCGCTGCAACTCTTGTGTGATGCGCCGGCGACCCCTGTTAAAACGGCGGGTCATGAACACCTGGGATGTGGCGTTGGCGCTGCGTGAGTGGGCGTCGGAGCACAAGCTACTTCAGACGGCGCTGCCGGAAACCGATGAAACACCGCGAGATCTCAAAGGTCCGCTGGGAGTCGTGCAGCAGTCGCTGAGCAAGCACGTCGAGCTCTTCGAGCGCAATCCCATCACCGCGCTGGTCGTGAACGAGGCGCGCAAGACGGTGTTCGTCTACACCGCGAAGGCCGTCCCCAAGCGCAAGGCGGAGGCGCTTCCGGCCGAGGTGATCGCGAGCGCCAAGTCCGCGGCGGTCGCCATCGCGTACCGGCACGCCAAGCCGCTGACCATCGGCAACGAGGAGCCCGACGCGCCGCCCGCCCTGCCCGCGAGCGCATACGCCGCCGGCCGTTACACCTGTGGCTCGTCGATCAGCGTCGGCAACGACCGCCAAGCCGGCACCCTCGGCTGCCTGGTGCGCGACGCCAAGGGCAAGCTCTACGGCCTCACCAACAACCACGTCACCGGTGGCTGCAATAACGCACTCCCCGGCACACCGATCCTCGCGCCGGGCGTGATGGACGTCGCGCCCGGCAACTACGATCCCTTCACCATCGGCCACCATCACTCGGTGCTGCCGCTGCACCAAGGCGAGCCCAACGTGGTGGACGCGAAGCTCAACACCGACGTCGCGCTGTTCAGCATCGCCGACGCGCAGCGCGTCTCGTCGATGCAGTCGAGCGCCTACGACACACCCAGCGGGGTGGGCCCCTTCGCCGACGACATGATGGTCGAGAAGGTCGGGCGCACCACGGGCCTCACGCGCGGCGTCGTGCAGGGCATCGTCGTGGGCCCAGTCGGCGTGGTCTACGACGTCACCACCTATCACTCCGCTTCAGCGGGCACGCCCTTCGTCGGCCGCGCCTTCTTCGAGCCGGTCTATTTGATTCAAGGCATGGGTGGGCCGTTCAGCCTGCCGGGTGACTCCGGCGCCCTGGTCACGGCCCAGCGCCGCGACGGCACGCGCATCGCCGTGGGCCTCGTGTTCGCGGGGCTCATGCCGGCCGAGTCGTACGTGCTCCCCATCGCGCCCATCCTGAAGCGCCTCAAGGTCTCACTCGTCAGCGAGCACCGCTGATGTCGAGCCTCGCGGACCGCAAGACAGCCAGACGGTTGCTCGCGGCGCTCGGGGTCACCCCAGGCCGCGCCTCGGTGCTGGTGCGCAAGGAGGGAGACACGACGCGGCTCATCGTACGCCTGCACCCCGGCGAGAAGCTCAAGGTGCGCCCCAAGCGCTTCGAGAGCTGCGAGGTGGCGTACGAGACCAAGGCGATGCCGGTCGTCCGCTAGAAAGCACTCGTCGGATCGCGCTCCGGAGGATTGTCGGCGTCGTACACGCACAGCAACACCACGTCGTCCCCCATCCCGCGTAACATCGCGCTGTAACCATTGCGCTCGTAGTGCGTGGCGATCTGCTCGGCCAACGCGCCTGTCTTGACGAAGACGGTGGCGGACGACCCCGCCGCGAGCGTCCCATCGATCACGCGTACCGCCGTGTCGGCGCGATGCACGACACGGTCCTCCCCAACGCGCTCCTTCGGGAGCTTGAATGCGAAGATGCTGGAGTCGAGCTCGCCCGTGACGTAGTCCTCGCGCTTCCCCTCGAGCGCATCCAAGAAGCGTTGCCGGCGCCACGCATTGCCAGGCTCCTTGTCGATGCGCGCGAGCAGCCGATCAGGCACGCTATCGCGGAGCAGGCTCCGCGCATCGGCCGGCAGCGAGCGGACGCGCGCGTTGAAGCGCTCGAGCTCGAGGTGGGTCTGACTGCGTGGGTCATTTACCTCGTGGAAGAGCGCATAGGCCTGCTTGGCCACTTCTAGCTCTTCGGGTTTGACGTGCTCGACGACCTTCGCGATCGCCCGCAGGCGCCGAGCGGTGGCCTGCTCATCGATGGGCCGACCAACGGGGTTGGGGATGTGTCCCTGCGTCTCCTTGGTCATGGCGCCGACGATCGCCCCCGTACGCAACCCCAACCACGCGAGCTGCGTGCCACGCGCGGTCGCGAGCTCACTTTCGATGGTGCTCAGGTTCGCGGCCTGACGTTTGGCGAATTTCTTCTCGTTCAGCTTGCGCACGAACCCGTCGATCCCGCACGCCCCCAAGAGCATGCTGAAACCGGCGGCGGTGATACCAGCAGCGACCGGCAGCGTTTCGGGACTCTCAAGCGCGGCACGAAAGGTCACCAGAATGCCTCCTACCGCAGCCATCCAGCCCGCGATGGCGCTCGCGGAGTGCACAAGGTCCGTCAACTCGCCTCGCGGGAAACGCGCGATGCCGATCCCGTCATCCGCAACCGCGGACAAGGCCGCGTCGACCTGCCGTGGCTTTGCGGGCAGCGCTGGCAACGGCGTCGCTGGGAGGGCGAACTGCACCACCGCCGTGCTCGCGGTCATCGCGGGTCGTGTGATCTGCACGGACATGCCGGTCTCCAATCGCTATTCGCGTTCGTTTTCGGCGACATGCGCGAGAGTGATGCGACGCACGGATCCGACGCGCCGTCAGGGAGCGCCAATTGCCCCTCCACCGCCAGGACGACAGATCACGCAACAACACCAGTCACCCGCCGATAAAGGATCCGAGGATTGATGGGTGATTCTTTTGCTCGAGCCCATCACACACAGCATGAGCCTGCCAACCGCCACCCGTATCGATGAGCTCCACGCCCGCACCAACGTCGCTCTCGCTCAGGTCGAGAGTGACGGCGAGAGCTGGGCGACTTCGGTGCGTCAGGTCGTCGAGGCCGAGCCCGAGGCCATGCGCGCCCTCGACATCACGCAAGATCGCCTCGAGCGCATCCGCTACGACGAGAACAGCGGTAAGATCATCATCCCAGTGGGCCGGCGTGACGAAGACGCCGTCCGCGCCATCCTACGCGCGCTCGACAACACGACCGACCTCGGCGAAGGCTCCGGCGAGTACGAGCTCCGCGGCTTCCACTTCGTCAACGAAGGCCGCCGCTAGCGACGCCCTGCTCGAGCACGGCGCGCTTGGCCGCGCAATGTGCCTCGCCCCAGCATCAGCCGATGGCTCGAAGCGCAGCGCGATGTTCTGCTCCACCTGTTGCGACAGACGAAACCCCAAGGTTTCGTCGTCTGTCGCACTCCTCCACCCCGCCCGCCCATCCGCTATAAACGATGTCGCACGCATCGAGCATTCACCGACGAACATGACCTCAGCCAATCGGCATTGGCCTTAGCGCCAACGCCGTTCACTCAAACGGCCACTTTCGAGCTGTCGCGCCTGCTCGAGGGGTTGCGCTTGGTGTTGCGGCGGCGCTTGTTCCAGAACGAGTTGGCGAGAACGGAAGCTCGAAGGTCTCCGGGCGCGCCAAGTCATCGTGTCCCTTATTGCGGCCTTGGTTATGGGCGCGGCAAAGCCAGCGCATCCGGCTCGCTTGGGTCTTTCCCGTCTTGGCATAGCCATCCATGTGGTCCGCTTCGAGCCATGCGGTTGCCTTGCAGCGCGTGCCGTCCTTGGCGCAATAAGCGCACTGCACCCCATCACGCTCGCTGATTTCCCGCCGCATCGCCCGCGTCGCCGAGCGCGCCGTGGTGACGACCTCGGCAGCAACTTCGCTAGTCGTCGCGTCGCTTGCGAGCGGCAACTCCTGGCTCGCCATGACCTTCGCCTTCTTGAGCTTGCCAAGCTTACGCGCCTCAGCCCGCTCCACGAGCTCCCGCAGCCCCTTCATGAA
>JBDHVB010000289.1:0-5867 GCA_039809465.1 Myxococcota bacterium | reverse complement strand
AGCCCTTGAGCACCCGCGCCAGCTCGAAAAGGGCCGCTCGAGTGAACGGCATTGGCTCTCGCTAGTTGGTCTCGAGGTAGCGGTGCAGCGCGCGCTTGGCGTGGGGGACGGAGTCGAAGGGCTCCTCGCCGCGTGGCCAGAGCAGCTCGAGTACGTCGAGGGCGCGGCGGGCGGCGTCGCGGTTGGGTAGGGCGCCTTGGGCGGCGTCGTCTTGGAGTCGGCTCGTGGTGTCGAGGAGTCGGTGGTAGGTGGCGCGCTCGGTTTCGCCGCGGCGGGTGTCTGCGGCGCGCTGTGCGAGCTCACTGCGGAAGGCGGCGGGGTTGATCATGTAGGGGAAGGCGAAGGTGCGCTGCGGGCTTCGCAGTACGCGGCGTGCGAATTCGGGGTCGACGCTGACGTCGGGGGAGCTGCTCTGGAGGGCGTCGTAGAGGCCGACGATGACCGAGTCACCGCAGTGACCGAAGATGCCGTAGCCGTCGGCGCGCAACCCCTGCTTGGTGGCGGTGGCCGAGATGATGTCACCGTAGAGGCCCGCGTCCGTGACCGTGCGGATGGCGGTGTCGCCGCGGACGGTCACGAAGTCCTTGCCGTTGGTCCAACCCGAGTCGCGGTCGACGCTGCCGGGGAAGAAGCCGATGTTGTTGATGCCCTGGTACCACGAGGCCGTGCCGCTGATGCGCGGCCCATCGCCGGTGGCCGGCGGGGTGACGGTGATGTCGAGCTGGAAGTGGACGTTGGGGATGAGCGCGACGCGGCCGTCGTCACCGCGCAGGCCGCTCGTGGTGAAGGTCGGGATGGCCAGCTTGGCGAACGAGCCGTCGGCGTTACGTATCGAGAGGTCGGGGAGATCGGCGCCCTGCATGCGCATTCGCACTTCGACCTGGTGTCCGCTCAAACGGAGCGCGTCGAGGAAGGGCGCGAGGCTCGTGTAGTCCTGGCCGCCGAAGCGGACACTGAAGCGCTCGCTGGGGTTGCGCTCGTTCATGCTCAAGCGGTCGAGCACCTCGGACCACAAGCGGTTCTGGCGCTCGCGGCGGACGTCGCCCACGGCGGGCAGCTCGCCATAGTGGAGCTGGCCGGCGATCTGCTTCGGAGCATCGCGGTTCACCTTGATGGTCGACAGATCGAAGCTGTCGAGGTCGACGCGCGCGGCGAGCTGATGGTCGCGGCTGGTGCCGCCGACTTGGCCCAGCTGATAGGCGCGGTTCCACAGCTGGAGGCCCGCGCGCATCTCCTCGGGAGCGTAGGCGAAGATGCGCATGAAGAGCTCGGGGCGGGCGAGCAGGCTCTTCACGAGGAAGCTCGGCAGCGGGATGCCTTGGGCCTTGAGCGCCTGGGAGATGGCTCCCGTGAATTCGTGGTCGTTGGCGATGCCCCCCAGGGTCTCGGGGTAGCTGAGCGTGTCGTTGTAGCGCGTGTTCGGGAGCTGCCGCATGGCGCGTGACAGGTTCTCGAAGCCCTCCGGCGGATGCAGGGCGCGATCCTTGATGAGGCCGATGAGCTCGCCCTTGGGATCGGGTCGCGGCGTGGGCGCGACATGGAAGGTCTGCAACAACAGACCAACGGCATCCGCGGGGAGCGCCGCGGCGGTGCCGACCAGGCCGGTCACGACGCTCGCGCTGCCAAAGCCCGCGCCGCCGAGCGCCCAGAGATCACGGGTGTAGCTCCAGATCTTCGAGGTCCAGCCCCCAGGGACGCCGAAGGGCGTGTACCAGCGGTTGCCGGCGGGCGGGGCGGGCGTCGGGCCCTGCGCGTTGTCGGTGTTACGCGGCGCCGGCAGGAGGGCCGGCTCGGGTGAGGGCGCGGTGGTGACGACAGAGGGTTCGGCCGAGACGGGAGCAGAGGAGGAGATGGTGCTGCTGCGGCTAACCTGAGGAAGTGAGAACACGCGCGCTCCTGTCGATGCAGGATCGGCGTGAATCGCTATTGGTTGCCTGAGGCTGTGTCAGGGGCCGCTCGCGGGCGGACAGACGCATTTGCCGTCGCTCCCGGGCTCTGGCGGCTCATCGGGAGGAGGGGCGTCCATCGCCTGGAGCTCGTCTGGGGATAGGCGGGCAGAGGAGCGCCAGCGCTCGGCCTTCTTGGCGTCGTTCTCCTTGAAGGCGGTGTACATGCGGCCGCGCACCTCGTTGCGGAGCTTCTTGTCGCCGATCTGGTCGACGTAGGTCATGGAGGTCTCGGGATCGTTGTAGAGCGTGCTCTCGCTGAGCTGTTCGTAGGCCATGTCGCGATTGCGGCCACGCGGGAGGCTCTGTGCCCACTGCGCCGCGCGGCGTGAGTCGTTGGCGGCCCACTGCGCCATGGTTTGCTCGAAGACCGTGTTGCGGTCGGTACCGGTAGGCTTCGCGTGGTCCATCGACCACTCGACGGCGGACTGCGGGTCATTGGTGGCCCAGGTGAAAGCGAGGTCGCGCTTGATGGCCTCGTCGCCGCTGCGCTCGGCCCAGGCGGTGGCGGCCTCGGGATCGCTTTGAACCCAGATCGAAGCGACTTGGCTCGCGGCGAGATTGCGACTCTCACCCGCTGGGAGACGCTCGACCCAGCGCAGCGCCGATTGCGGATCGATCTGTCCCCAGGCGCGGGCGATATCGGTGCTGGCGCGGATGTTCGCCGGGCTGTCTGGGAGCTCGGTGAGCGCCTCGGCGGCGGCGATGGGGTTGGTGCGGGCGCGCGCGCTGATGACGGTCGCGAGGGTCTCTTCTTTCTCACGGCCGGGCTCGAGCTCCTGCGCCTGCTTCCAGGCCTCGTCGGGATCGTGCTCGGCCCAGCTCATGATGACGCCTTGCAGTGACCGGCCGCGCCGCGCGGGGTCGTCGATGGATTTCACGAGCTCGAAGGCGGCGACTGGATCGTCGTAGCTCAATGCGTTGACCATGCCGTCGATCGCGAGGGTGCGGTCGTTGTCATCGAGGCTCATGGCCCAGCGCTTGGCGGCTTCGCGATCTTCGTTGACCCAGTGCTGGGCGAGCGAGCCGATGACACCGTCACGGGTCACGCCGTCGTCGAGCTTTGCGATGTACGCCGCGGCGAGATCGGGGCGCTCCGCCGCGGCCGAGCTGAAGGCTTGCTCGACGACCTGAACGTTGCCGGGCTCGGAGTTGTGCTTCACCGCCCAGTCGAGCGCGGCGCTCGGATCATGCGATGACCACTCCGAAATGACGGACTCCATCGCGGCGATGCGCTCGCGCGGCTCTCCGAGCGCCATGGCCGCCTTGACCGCTCCGTCGAGGTCATTCATGGCCCACGTCATGAACACCCGCCGTGTGCCGTCGCGGCCGTCCACTGGCGGGACCTTCTTCATGAGGGCGAGCGCGCGCTCGGGATCTTGCTCCGCCGTGCCGTGCAGCACCAAGGCGATGAGCTCGCCACGGACGGCGCCGGGGGGCTGCGATTCGATGTACTTCGTGGCGGCCTGAACGTCGCTGTCCACCCAGGTCGCCATCACCGACGTCATGCTCTGGTAGCGCAAGCCGGGCCGCTGGAGAGTCATCGCGAAGCGGAAGGCTTGCTCGGGCTCGAATTGGGCCCACATCTCCATGACGGAGACGAACAAGGTCTCGATGGCGCGGTCGGCGGGCAGCTGGGCGAGCTTCGGAGCGAGCAGCGGTGCGTCGGCGGGCTCGATGTGCTCGATGAGGCGGTTCGCTTCCATGGCGCGCTTGCTGCTGCTCTGGATCTTGGCGAGGTCGCGCACGGCTTGCAGGACGCGGTCGGCGGTCCAGATCTCGGGCGCCATCGCGGCGCTGGGGTCGTCGCCGTTCACCGGAGTGGGCGGGGGCCGTCCGCGGCCGCGGCGCGGTGAGTCGGCCATGCGTGCGTTTTGGCGGACAGGCCATAGGAAGTGCCCGCCGACGAAGCCCGCCGCCAGGGCGGCTATGGCGGTCAAAACGATGACCTTCCACATGCGTCCCAAGGTGTACCACGGCGGGCGTCTCTTGACTCGTGACACGGCGGCGGCGTTAGTCCGTAACCCCATGCTGAATATCTTGCTGCCGTTGATGTTGCTCACCGCGCCGGATGCCGCGGCCCTCAAGAAGATGTCGGACCGCTTCGCCCCGGTGGAGCTCAAGGTCGACGTGACCGCCTTGCCGGCGAGCGAACGGGCGGTCTTGGCGAAGCTCGTGCAAGCATCGCGCATCGTCGACGCGCTCTACCTGCGCCAGGTCTGGGCCGGGAACGGCGGCCTGATGCTGGAGCTGATGCGCGACAACTCGGCGCTCGGGAAGGCGCGGCTCGATTACTTCTTGCTCAACAAGGGGCCGTGGTCGCGGCTCGACAACGAGGCGGCGTTCATCGACGGCGTCGGCGACAAGCCGCACTCCGCGACGTTCTATCCGGCGAAGGCCACCAAGGAAGAGATCGAAGCCTGGCAGAAGTCGCTCCCGGAGGCCGAGCGCGTCGCGGCGCAAGGGTTCTTCACGACCATCCGCCGCCTGCCCAACGGCAAATTCACGAGCGTGCCGTACAGCGTCGAGTACCAGCCCGAGCTCCAGCAGATCGCGCTGCTCTTGCAGCAGGCGGCGGATCTCACGACGCAGCCGACCCTGAAGGCGTTTCTGACGGCGCGCGCCGCCGCGTTCCTCTCGAATGACTACTACGCGAGTGACGTGGCGTGGATGGAGCTCGACGCGAGCGTCGAGCCGACCATCGGTCCGTACGAGGTCTACGAGGACGGCTGGTTCAACGCCAAGGCGGCGTTCGAGTCGTTCGTGACCGTGCGTGATGACGCCGAGACCGCCAAGCTCGCGAAGTTGTCGGGCGAGCTGCAGGGCCTCGAGAACGAGCTGCCCATCGACGCGAAGCTGCGCAACCCGAAGCTCGGCGCGCTCGCGCCCATTCGCGTGGTGAACTCGCTCTACGGCGCCGGTGACGGCAATCGCGGCGTGCAGACGGCGGCGTTCAACTTGCCCAACGACGAGCGCGTCACCAAGCAAAAGGGCGCGAAGCGCGTCATGCTGAAGAACGTGCAGGAGGCGAAGTTCGCCAAGGTGCTGACGCCGATCGCGAAGATCGCGCTGGGCTCCGTGGACCGCTCGCGCGTCTCCTTCGACGCCTTCTTCACGCACATCTTGATGCACGAGCTGATGCACGGCTTGGGGCCGCACGAGATCACGGTGAACGGCAAACCGTCGACGGTGCGCGCCGAGCTCAAGGAGCTCTACAGCCCCATCGAGGAGGCTAAAGCGGACATCTCGGGGCTGTGGGCCATGCAGAAGCTCATCGACAAGGGCGTCCTCCCGAAGGAGCTCGAGCGCTCGATGTACGTCACGTATCTCGCGTCGTCGTTTCGCTCGGTGCGCTTCGGCTTGAGCGAGGCGCACGGCAAGGGCGTCGCCATGCAGCTGAACACGCTGCTCGACGCGGGTGCCTTCGTGGTCAAGGGCAACACGTTCACGGTCGATGACACCAAGGTGAAGGACGCGGTGCGCGACCTCACCACGAAGCTCATGACCATTCAGGCGCAGGGCGACCGCGCGGGGGCGCAGGCGCTGCTCGAGAAGCAGGCGGTGCTCCGGCCCGAGGTGGAGAAGGTCCTCGCCCAGCTCGCGCGGGTGCCGGTCGACATCGCGCCGAAGTTCGTGACCGCCGAGAAGCTGGTCGTCGAGGCCACGCCGAAGTGATCTTCGGCAACGCGCGGCTCTGGACGGGCTCGGCGTTCACGTCGGGCGCGCTCGAGGTGCGTGGCGGAGTGATTCACGCCATCGGCGCGGCGGGCGGTGGAGACGTCGACCTGGGTGGCGCGTGGGTGCTGCCGGGGCTCATCGACGCGCACTTCCATCTGCAGCAGACGGGCGCGGCGCTGCGGACGGTGCAGCTCGCGGCGGCGCGGAGCGAAGAGGAGGCGGCGCGGCTGGTGGTGGAGGCGG
>JBDHVB010000288.1:0-5877 GCA_039809465.1 Myxococcota bacterium | reverse complement strand
TAGCCCCTCAAGGCCCTTCGCTGCCCGATGCCCCCCCCCGGCCGCCACCGGCCGGACGTTCCTGGACAGCACCCCGTCTAAGGCCTCTGGAAGATCTTTGGAGCGCTTCAGCCGTCGAGGGGGTACTCGGACCGCCCCTCGGGTCACCGGAGCGCAGGGCGGGCCTCCACAGGGCCTTCCTCTGGGTCGTCAGGTCGCCGCCGGCAGCGCAGGCAAGGCAGGGGCTCCATTCCAGAGCGCTGGACATCCGTGGACGATGACCTAACCGGAACCGGACCCAACCCGGTTTCTCGGCGGTTAGGTCCAGCCAACCGCGACGACCCAACCGCGGAGGGGGGGGTATGGGGGGGGACAGTGACAGTCACTACCCGGTTTCGTCGTCGGCTGGGTGGTCATCTGTCCGGGTCTGCCATCGAGGTAGGGACCGGATCAGCCGGCACCTCGGTGAGCGGCAGCGGGTCTTGGGGGACGTCACGGAGGTAGTGCAGCTTCGCTTTGCGTGACCCCACGCGGATGACCACCGGTCCACCAGGTGCGACCACACGAGCGATGGCCACCTGCGCGCGGTCGCGGCCGCACTCCCCTCGACCGCGCCGCACCTCGGCCATCAGCGCGTCCTCGAGGTCAACCTTACCGATGCCCGGCCGGGACCCGACCACCCTGATCAAGATAGCGTCTTCGACCTGCGCACGGCCGCTCTCTGTGTCCGCTTTCGCCTCTGCGGTCGCCTTACGCTTGTCGTCGCGGTCTCGGTTCCGCTCCTTCGATCGCGCGCGCTCAACAAGTTCGATCTCGAGCTCATTCGCAGCCGTAAGCATCCCGCCGTGACCGCTATAGCGAAGCAAAACGTCATCAGCTCGGCGTGAGTAGTTGGACTTCGTGTGCGACGCGGTGATGATGTCGCGCAGATGGCTTGGGCTCGCGGTGCCGTCGTCACCTTTTAGGCGCTCGGCCCGCAATGTGAGCACCCACCGCGAGCCGTCCGTTATGGCGGTGCTGCCTCGACTGGCGGCGCTATCTACCGGCCCACCTCCGCGCGAGGCTTTGGCCGTGTGGTGCGCGCAAAGCACAGTTGCGCCTGACGCGTTGGCTAGAGCCTCTAACAGTTGGATGTAGCTGGTTCCCGCCGCGTTGTCGGTTTCGGCCTTCGGTCCGGCGAACCGCGACAGCGGATCGATGACGATCAGGCCGTACGGACCGTGTGCCGCCACAAACTCATGCAGCGCGGCGACGCGTGCCGTCACCTTGTCCTCGTCGTCGAGTAGCGCAGCGGGCCGGCCTGCGAGCGCCAACATGTCGATGCCAGCCGCGAGACGTTGAGCATCGCCTCGCGAAGTTGCGCCCATCGACTGTGCCGCGTCGTAGATGCGTCGGCGGCCCTCAGATGCTGGCTCCTCGCCGAGCACGAGCAGCGCACGCGCTGGCGCCTCAACCTGGAACGTGTCTAGCCACGCGCCGCCGAGCACCACAGCAACCGCGAGCTGGCACGCGACGCTCGTCTTACCGACACCTCCCTCGGCGATCAGCATGCCGACGATGCCCGCGGCTAGAAAACCGGCGCTCTCGGGCGCGCGGGTGTCTCGCAATAGCCACTGGCGAGGAGGCGGTGCCTCGGTGATCCATTCCGGCGTGAGCTTGGGGCTCGCGGCCTCGAGCGCCTGCAGAGCGTCATCCACCCGATTCAGCTCCGCGCCAGGCGCGTCGTCCCGTGCGTTGCCGCGGCCGCGCTTGGGCATCTTCGCAGTCGAGGTCATCGCTCACCTCGTGGTGTCTGCGCTGCGGCAACTCGAGCATCCCGGCGAGCCCGAGCCAGGCTCGCGATCTCGGCCATGTCCCTGCGCGTCGCGGTGACGGCGCCGGCCAGATCCTCGAGCACATCCATCACGGCGGCGGCGCTCGCGGCGGCGACCTCGTCGACCACGCGCTCGAAGTCGTCGCGCAGGGAGTCGATGGAGTCCATCCGCCGATGCAGCCTGACGAGCGCCTCGTGCACATCCACGATGGCGCGCTCTGATTTGACGACCGCGGCGCGGGTGGCCACGTGGTCGTCTAGTAGCTCGCTGACGCGGTCGTGGAGCTCGCTCATCGCCTGGACCAGCTCGTCGGCGCGCAGGTCATCGCTCATCGCGCCACCTCGCCGGCTGCGACGCGAGCAACCCAGTCCGCTATTTCGGACTCCAGCCACGCCACCGAGCGCGCCGAGAGCTGGCGCGCGCGCGGGAACGTGCCCTCGGCCATGCGCGCATAGATGGTGCTGCGCGAGAGGCCCACGCGGGCCTTCACGTCGGGGAGGCGCAATAGGCGCTCTGGTATTGCGGACGGCGGTGAGCCGGTGGGGCTGCTCATCGCCTGCCTCCCTTTGCGCGCGGGGCGCGGGCGAGGATGGCGGCGGCCACCATGGCGGGGTCGCACATCACACGGCGCCCGATGTGTACGACGGGGATTCGGCGCGCCACGGCCTCGGCGCGCAGCCAGTGACGCGACACGCCAATGATGCGTGCAGCCTCATCGATTGTCCGCAGTAGCGGTGCAGGTGTATTCATGCCCCGAGCATGAGGCATCCGCAAAAACGGCGTCGGCCAGAGTCCCGTCAGTATCCCGTCAGATTGGCGCCAGCGTTCGTTAGTACGTAGGCGTTGGGTTTTTCCTCGCTCGGGGTGAGGAATCCCTTGTTGATGAGCGGTCGGCGCAGGCGCAGGATCGTGGACTCGCTCCCAGGGCGAAGACCCAAGAGATCCGCCATCGTGAGGGAAAGTCGCTGCCCTTCTGGGCCGATGTGCGCTTTCAGTACCTCTAACTGGCCGAGCGTCAGCTCCGGCCCCTTGGCCGCGTCCTCTTTGGCGGACCGGCCATCGCCCGCCGAGTCCTCTAGCTGCGCTTCGACGTCGGCGAGGTGGGCCATGGCTTCGGCGATCACCGCCACTGGCGACACGCCGATCGCGAACTCAGGGAAGACCGGCGCAAGCAAGAGGTGGGCATCGACGCTTATGGCGATCTCTGCGGCGTACGCTTGGAGTTCGCTCACGGCCATTTGGTGCTCGCGCGCTGCTGACGCAGGCACCAGGCCGATCGATGTTCTTGCGATCGGCTCGACGTTCTTTCGGAACTCGGCGGCGCTCGTAGCGGGGGGCGCACGCAAGGCCGTGTTGATCGCGAGCACGTGCGCGGTGTTGGCCTTGCTCCACTCGGAGAGGCTCGCCCGGATCGTCGCGATGCGGCGCCTGGCCTCATGCTTCGCCGGCACCTCGGTCGCGGCGTGGTGTGCCTGCGCCAACGACGTCGCGTCACTGCGCCGGCGTGCCGGTGTCTTCTCAAGCGGACGTCGCCGCTTCGTCGTCTTCATGTTTCGCGCTCCACTCCCAGGGCCAGCCAGGCAACCGGGGAGCGCGAGCAACCACGGTTTGCCTGGCCGGCGCGTACGGTGATCAGGCCGCACGCACCCAAGGGTCACGCCACACTACGCCGAGGGTCCGACAGCGGGTGTGACCGGCGTGGCCATGGATAACCACGCCGGCCCCGCTACCACAGCGGCGACTGGTGATGGCCCAGCGCGGCGAGAGGTGGAGTCTGCCGCGCTGGGCCTGCCGTCACTTCGTCCCCCGGAGTGACGACGACTCGGTTGGAGCGCCGAGAAGCTGCGCGACGCGACGGGCGATCCAGCTCTGCTCCTTCTGGCGCTCGGCGGCACGCGCTGCGCGAGCTGCTGCGCTCTCTGCCTCCACCTTCCGCTCTTGCTCGGCGCGCAGCTCACGGCGTGCCTGCGCTTCGGCTCGCTCCTGCTCACGCCGCTCGTTCTCCGCCTTCGCCGCTCGCTCGCCGCGCTCGCGCAGCGCCGCGGTGTACTTCTCGTGCTCGGCGACGAGCTCGTCGTAGGCCTCGCGCACGTAGGCGGGGAGGCCCTCGCTGTAGTGCTCGACATGGTACTTTTTTGCGGCCTCGTATGCGGCTTCGGCTTCGCGGGCTTCACGCCGTTTGTCGGCCGCGCCCAAGGTGAATTCGTCGACACCTCGCAAGCTGTCCCGAGCCGCCGTTGCACGGGCCTGGATGGACGCAAAGCGCTGGCGCGCCTCACGGTCAGTCTCGCGCGCGGTAACGGCCTGAGCAACGGCGTCGCACAGCGCGTTGTGGGCAACCTCGATCGCAAGCTGGTCATCCTTGCGACCGTCGAAGCGCGTGAAGTACCGCGGCCAGCCGGAGATTTCGCCGCGGGCGGCTTGGGTGGTGAGCTCAAGAGAGGGGGGGACGTACTCAGACAAGGGAAACCTCTTTGCAAAGGGTGACCCTTCCAACGCCCAACATACCTTCAAGACGTCGTCAAGGCGCACGCACCCCACGACTCTCTGTCCGCTATAACGGAATGGTAACCACGAGGGCGCAGCGCGCTGGACGCTCCGCAAAGCGGGATCTCGCGCCGGGCCGCGCTCTAGCTACGCCTCGCCGCTCTTGCGCAGCGGGATCAGCTTGCCGCCTCCGGCCTTGAGCGTGTCGAGGTAGTCGGCCCAGTCCTGCATCATCCTGATCCGCTGGGGCAGATACTTGGCCCGGTTGTACGCGCCGCGCACCTTGGAGCGCTCGACGTGCGCCAACTGCATTTCGATGTGATCGCCTTCGTAGCCTTGCTCGTTGAGTCGCGTTGACGCCATCGAGCGGAAACCGTGCCCCGTCATCTCTTCGGTGCTGTAGCCGAGCTTGCGCAGGGCGGCGTTCACGGTGTTCTCGGAGATAGCCCGCGCGCTCGTTCGGATGCTCGGGAACACGTAGCGCCCGCTGCCAGTGTACGAGTGCAGTCCTCGCAGGATCTCGACCGCTTGCCGCGATAGCGGAACCATGTGATCGCGGTTGCCCTTCATCTTGCCCCCCGGAATCGTCCACATGGCGCCGTCGAGGTTGATCTCGCTCCACTCCGCGTGGCGTAGCTCGCCGGGACGCACGAACACCAGCGGTGCGAGGCGCAGCGCCGAGACGACGACGATCGAACCCTGGTAGCCGTCGATGGCAAGCAACAAGCCTGCAATCTGGTCAGGTTCCGTTATCGCGGCAAAGTTCACGCTCTTCACGGGCTTGAGAGCGCCGCGCAACGACGTGGACGGGTCGTGCGATGCGCGCCCCGTCGCGACCGCGTACCGGAACACCTGACCGCAGACTTGCTTGCAGCGGTGCGCCGTTTCGATGACGCCGCGCCCCTCGATCTCGCGCAGCACCCTGAGCAGCTCTTGCGCGTCGATCTCGCTAACGGGGCGCTTGCCGAGCGACGGAAACACGTTCCGCTCTAGGCGCTTCGTCAGGCTTTCGGTGTGCCGCTCGGCCCATGCCCCCTTGTTGTTCTCGATCCATTCGCGAGCAACCGCCTCGAAGGTGTTTGCTCCATCGCGTTTCGCCTTCTCGTCTTTGCGCGCCTTGCTCGGGTCGGTGCCGTTCGCGATCAACTTGCGAGTTTCCTCGCGCTTCTCTCGCGCTTGGGCCAGCGACACCTCGGGGTAGACGCCGAATGAGATAATGTTGCGCTTTCCGCTAAAGCGGTAATTGAAGCGCCAATACTTCTTGCCGTTCGGCATGACGAACAGCCAGAGCCCTTGGCCATCGGGCTTCATGTACTGCTTGGGCTTCGGCTTCAGGTTGCGGATGGCGGTGCTGGTGAGAAGCATCTTGGTAAGAACTCCCGAGCGATGCTGCAGCGCTCTCACCAAAGCTCTTACCACAACGGTAAGATGTCGGGGGATGTCTTTGGACGTCCATGGCTCAACACTCAGCCCTAACTGGCTGATATCATGGAGCTTATCGGACGTTTTAGGAATCGAATATGGCGGAGCGGAAGGGATTCGAACCCCCGGTAGCTGTTTAGGCTACACACGATTTCCAATCGTGCACCTTCGACCA
>JBDHVB010000287.1:0-5959 GCA_039809465.1 Myxococcota bacterium | reverse complement strand
GAAGACGTAAGGCCAACCGGGGACTACGGCAAGGTCTCTCGACACGGCGTGCTCCACGGCCGCGACCTCGGCTACGCGACCCGCGTGAACTCCACCAAGACCATCGTCCTCGTCGCGGCCCTCGCCGAATACCTCCCCAAGATCGCCGACGACGCTGGCGCTCAACTCCGACGACAACACGAGGACGAAGTTGCCGGCTCCACCGAACTCGATGAACTTGGGCGGCTGGTGGACGACCGCCATGTACCCGAGCTGCTGAACTTCGCCTACGACTTCGACACCGAATACCTCAACGCGGTCTTGTTGAACCCGGCCCCGTTCAACGCGCGGCGACAGTTGGCCGCCGTCGCACACAAGCATGGCCTCGACCCGGAAGCGTTCACGCTTGACGAGGATCAGACCGGCTGGCGCTGGCACTACACAATCCCAGCCGGCCAGACCCTCGGCTACGCAGCACGTCCAAGCACGAGCATCGAGCGACGCCATCCCGACGTGTGGCGATGGGACGACCCCAGCACGCCCGGCACGTTCCCGTGGAACGACTCAACGGGTTGGCGCTCCGACGATGACTTCCCGCGATCCCCGAACTGGGAACCACGGCTCGTCATCTAGAAAGCCCCAGCCGGCTAAATCGAACGCCCTGACACGCCGGGTGGAGGTCGATGGCTACCGAGCTCATGCCTGACCTGAGCCTGTGTCGCGCTCCGGCTGATCGTCTCGTTAGCATCGAGAAGCGCGATCACGTCGCTGGTCTGAGTGATGACGGTAGCGAGTCCTTGTTTGATGAGTTCGTTGGGGCCGGTGCTGACGACGCTGGTCACCGGGCCGGGAACCGCACCGACGCGTCGGCCAAGGCCCCGGGCATCGTGGACAGTTCTCATCGACCCTGAGCGCGGCCCGGCCTCCGGAATGATGACTGCACCCGAGAGCGCCGCTATCAGCCGATTGCGAGCCCGAAACCTATCCTTGGTCGGCATAGTTCCGGGAGGAAGCTCACTCACCAGCAGACCGGAGTCGCCGATGCGGTCCAGCAGTTCGCTGTGCGCGGCCGGGTAGCAGCGATCCACGCCCGTCGCGAGCACCGCGATCGTCTGACCAGCCGCGCCCAGGACGCCCCGATGCGCGGCTCCTTCGATGCCGAAAGCACCGCCAGCGATCACCACCCGCTCTTCATCGGCCAGACCCATTGCGAGTTCGGCAGTGACGTGCTCGCCGTAATGGGACGAAGCGCGAGCCCCAGTGATCGTGACCCGATCACTCAGCGCCGTCGCCAAGTACGACGACGCCCCCTTCGTCCACAACACATACGGGGCACGATCACCCAACTCGTCCAGCCCGACGGGCCACTCCCGATCCGCCGGAATCAGCGTGCCGAACCCGCGCTGCTCGGCCTCGGCCACACGTTCCATCAGATCGGGTGCGATCCGTTGCCGCAGGCGCTCGCGCCACAACAGAACGTCGGCGCGGGCCAGTCCGGTCACGTCGTGGTCGGATTCGACCAGGCTCAGCGTCGCAACGCCGCCGTGGCGGCCCAGGATGTACCCGGTCGTCAGGTCGTTCGGTTCGGCGATCATCGACAGCACGACCCGCGCCATCCGTTCGCCCTGCACCTGCTCCGCCAGCGTCGCCATGATCGGTGTCCTTCCACTCTCAGGTCACCGACGAGGTGCACCGGCGGGCCACGACGGCGACCCATCCAGCGAGTTGAGGACTACGCCAGCGCCACCGAGAGGGGTTCCCAACGTCGCAGCTCAGACGTAGAGTTGAGGACGAGGCAGGTTCACAACTCTGCGGGTCCTCCGGGACGGCTCCTCGCGGGCACTCATTCATAGCTGCCTCCACGGTCAACTGCGCCGTTGCTATGACAAGACGAGGCCCGACATGACTCAGTTCGCACTCACCATCATTTTCAGCGTCCGCTACCGGCTGTTCAGGTACGCGCCGACCAACATCCTGCTGATCCGCGCCCACGGTCGTCATGGAGTCAGTTGGTTCCTGCTCGCGGTCGGCTTGGCCGCGCTGTTCTTCTACGCCGCCGCGATCTGCACCGCGCTCCTCAACCACGACGGCCCCGACTGGCTCAACGCATTGGTGATCCTGTTCACCTGGAACGGCTTCAAGATGCTTCGCATCGACCCCGTGACGCTCATGCTGCGGCGGTACATCCGCGTCACCCAATCTCACCGAAGCGCGAGCGACGAGGTACACCGCGCGGAAGCGCAGGCTCAGTACGAGGTCGAGACGATGGGAGCGACCCGATGAGTGCCCGCAAGGTTGACCGCTCCGACGACGCGGGCACGACGAGCAAGCCGCGCAAGACCCCGCCGGCGCGGATGCGCAACTACCGCATCGTGGCCGAACCACGCACCAAGCTCGGCCTGCACAAACTCGCCCAGCTCTTCATCGGCATGGCCTTCGCTCGCGTCGACGCCGAACTGAAAGAGCAACGCGACTCGAGCGCGTCTTCGGGACGGGAGCCGCTCAGGTTCCAGCAGCTCGATGAAGATCCTGAATGAGGCTACGGCGAACGAGACCCGGATCGGCTCTGTCTCCTGACCCCTGATGTACCGCTGTGGTCAGATTCTGTTGCTCGATGCGGCCGATATGGGAGGCCGCTCCAAGTTCGACCCCGGGGCAATGTCGGAGCGGCAACGTAGAATAGTTACATGGTTGTAGTTCCCGCAAATCCGCCAGACACCGAAGGCAACGTGCCAGGTGGTCATCTTGAGGTGGACGCAGAACTGAACAGCCCCGGGGTAACCCGTCAACTGCCCGAGTCCGCTTCACCACAGTTCCAGATACTGGCGTTGGACGGCGGCGGTGCCAAGGCTCTCTTCACCGCCCATGTGCTCGCAAGGCTGGAGCAGGACCTCGATGTCAGCATCAGGGAGTCCTTCGATTTGATCGCCGGGACATCGGCTGGTGGGATCGTGGCGCTGGCGCTGGGCACAGGGCTCACCCCCGCCCAGATCGTTGAGCACTACGAAGAGCTCGTCAACACTGTATTCCCGGCCGCGAGGCGACGGCCGTGGCGGCGTCCGCGCCAGTTGACCGCTCCCATCTACGACCACGAAGCACTCCGGACTGCGCTGACGAACGTGCTCGGCGGACGGACGCTCGGAAACAGCACCAAGCGACTGGTCATCCCGGCGTGGGACGTGCAACGGGGCAGCGTGCACATCTTCAAGACGCCACACAACCCGCGGCTTACCCGAGACTGGCGCATCCCGATGGTGGACATCGCGATGGCGACCTCAGCGGCACCGCTCTACTTCCCGGCCGCTCGCGTGGACGGACACCGCCTCATCGACGGCGGTGTATGGGCGAACAACCCTTCCGTAGTCGCGATCGCTGAAGCCGTCAGCATGCTCAATCAGCCACTGGGCTCGATCAAGGTGCTCAACGTTGGCACCATCGACCAGCTCACGAACCACCCCAAGCGCCTCGACCGCGGTGGACTGCTGAACTGGGCCAAGCCAATTGCTCCGCTCATCCTCAACGCCGGCAGCCGCGGTGGGCAGGGCGTCGCTGAGCATCTGATCGGCAAGGACTCATTCACAAGATTTGACGCTCGCGTTCCCGGCGGTCTGTACGCACTCGACTCGGCAGACCCGGGCGACCTCGCCGGGCTTGCTGCATCTGTCAGCCGCGAACTCAGCCCCCTCTACACCGAGAGGTTTGCGTCCCACCGCGCAGCCGAATACACACCATTGATCGGAGACCCACACCGCGGCGACCCGACGAGCATGTCTACCACGGAGGTCTCCCAATGAAGCTCACCGACTACTTCAACGTCCTGCTCAAGGACACCGTTAACCTCGGCCAGGTGAAGCTGGACCTGCTCGACTCGCGTGTCGAGTCGGTCTACAAAGCGTTGAAAGCCGACGAGCAGGTCGGCCCGCTCATCCTGGGCAAGACGCCCCAGGGCTCCTGGGCGCACAAGACCATCATCAACCCGGTAGGTAGCAACGAGTTCGATGCGGACTTCATGCTCGACATGAGCGAGAACCCGGACTGGGCCGACGATCCCAAGAAGTACATCGAGGAGGTCTACGCGGCGCTGCATCGTCACAGCACGTACGGCAACATGCCGCACTCTCGGAAGTGCCGCTGCGTTCGCCTGGCCTACGCGAACTCCATGCACCTTGACATCGTGCCGCACCTGAACCTCGCGGATGGGCGTGAGGTCATCGTCAACCGCGACGACAACGACTGGGAGTTGACCAACCCTCAGGGCTTCACCGACTGGATGAAAACCAAAGACGCGCTCGCGAACGGCAATCTCCGCAAGGTCATCCGGTTGATGAAGTATCTGCGCGATCACAAGAACTCTTTCACTGGGACCCGATCGATCCTCCTGACCACCCTGCTCGGAGAGCAGGTCACCGAGTTGCGTACGCTGCTGAACCCGAACTACTACAGCGACGTTCCGACCGCGCTCCTACACCTCGTCAACGACCTCGACAGTTGGCTCCAGGCCCGCCCGATCAAGCCGTCGATCCCGGACCCGTCGGGTTCTGGAGTCACGTTCGACCATCGGTGGGGGCAGTCAACCTACAGCTACTTCCGGGATCGCATCCACGCCCACGCGGCCGAGATCGAGAAGGCGTACAACGAGGAGAACAAGGACCGCAGCGTTGAGTTGTGGCAGGGCATCTTCGGCGATGGCTTCAAGGCCCCGGCCACGTCGTCGAGCAGCACCAAGTTCCCCGCAGCGCCGGTACCGGCTACTACCGTGGGGCGGTCTGGCCGCGCGGGATGAGCCGTCGAAATCGGGGCACGCTGTCGGTCTGGCAGAAGCAACTTGTTGACGAACTGAGGACGCTCGCCAAAGACAGGCCCGACGACCTGCGAATCGTCCAGCAACCCAAACTCGACGCAGAGAGCCGTGCCAGCGTCCGGGTCCGGCTCAACACAGCCAATATCCTGCGAAGTTCCGCAGGTCTCTTGCTTGAGAACCACGAAGAGTTCATCCTCCAGATTCGACCCTCGATGTTCGTTCCGCCGAGCGTCGAGGTTGACCACCCACGCTTCCTCGGCTTTCCACATGTTCTCCAGGGGCAACGGCTCTGCATCTACCTCGATCCTTCGCGCGAGTGGCGTCCGTCGGAAGGAATGGCTGGCTTCCTCAACCGTCTGTGGGGCTGGCTCACTGACGCCGCAGGTGGAAAATTCGACCCCTCGACCGCGATGTATCACGCGGTCGGCGGCGTGCTCCACCACGCGGACGACACACCCACAATCGTGGTCCGCGAGCCTGGCCCAACGAAGCCACGGCAGATCGCTCGGCTCATCGCCCGCTCTCCCCATCGGTACGATCTCACCTACTCGACCGAGGGAGATGGACATCGCACGCCCGTCTTCACCCTGGCGAGCGACATGCCCTTCGGCGCCGCCTCGACGCTCGCGTTGTTCCTTGCGCTCCTAGATGATCCGTATCTCGACCAGGCCGGAGGTCAGCCCTCACGAGTAGCGGCTCAATCGCCGGCGTTCATCACCTCCCTTCTCGCCAGCGCTCTCAGAAACCCCGACGGCGAGGAGCAGTACTTCATCCTCGCCGTTCCCCATCCCGCAGGCGGCCCACATCACCTGCTCGGCGGACGCCTCCATGCGACGACCGCCGATGCACTTCGACGCGTCGCTAAAAAGCACGGCACCGCGATCAACCTTGATCCCGCGAGCATCAACGCCGAAATCCCCATTGAATGGTGCAATATGTCCGACGAACGACAAGCAGTCACGACCCGGCGCGACGAACGCCGACCAGTCAACGGCTACCAAGGAAAGATAGTTCACATCTGGGGGTGCGGCGGACTGGGTTCATGGGCGGCCGAGTTCATCGCACGCGCCGGGGCCGCAGGTATCACCGTCTGCGACCCAGCAGTCATCACCGGCGGACTCCTCGTACGACAGAACTACACCGAAGCCGACATCGGACAGACAAAAGCCGATGCCCTCG
>JBDHVB010000286.1:0-5969 GCA_039809465.1 Myxococcota bacterium | reverse complement strand
CCGAGCAGCACCTCGAGGACCCGCTCGATCAGTTCCGCGCCAGCGCCATCGCCTACGTGCGCTTCATGCACGAGCACCCGCACCTCATGCGCCTCATGCTGGGCGGCCTCATCCCGAGCTCGTTCCACGACCCGGAGCTCAAGCAAGCCTCGCGCGACGCGTTCGGCGTCCTCGTCGAGACCGTGAAAGCGGCGCAGGCGGCGAACCACGTCATCCACGGCGACCCGATGCGCCTCGCGTTCGCGGCCTGGGCGAACGTCCACGGCACGAGCGTGCTGGTGCTCGAGGGCCACTACGTCGCCGAGCCGCGCGCCAACCTCGACATCGAGGCGGTCGCGCGGCGCGCGGTCGAGTTCTTCTACGACGGCGTCCGTCGGCGCTACGAGTAGCTTACAGCCGCGCCGATTCTTCGGCGGTGCCGCTCAAGCGCTTGTCGAGGCGGGCGATGAGCGCGTCCACGCCGTCGCGCTTGATGATGCGGCCGAACTGATTGCTGTAGTCGCGGATCAGCGAGCCGCCGTCGATCGACAGGTCGACGATCTTGAAGTCCTCGCCCTTCTTCTTCCAGGTGAAGAGCACGTTGGTCTGGGTGTCGTCCTTCGGCATCTTGGCGTCGACGGCGACCGTCGCCTTGTCACCAGCGACCTTGGGCTCGGCCACGGTGTACTTGGTGTCCGCCAAAGCGGAACCGGCCTGGCGGTGGACGGTCTTCTTCAACAGCGCCTCGAAGACCTGGTGGTACTTGGCCATCTGCGTGGCGTTGAGCTGCGCGGCGTGCGGCTTGATGGCTTCGGTCGCGAAGGCCTCGTAGTCGAAGCTGTCGACCACGTCCGCGGGCAACGCGCCGGTGTTGCTCTTGGTGGTCCACTGCGACAGCAAACGCGACGTCTGGCTCTTCAAGTCAGCGGTGCTCGCGGCCGACGCCTGTGAAGCTGCGACGCCGAGCGCGACGACCAACGAGGCGAGGATGGTGAATGGGCGCTTCATGACTCTCTCCGTTCGGGCCCGCGCTTCTCACGCGCTGGCAACATCACTGTCAAGCCGCGGGCGCGGTTGCTTTCCATGTGCATTCAAGAAGGCTGCCAATGATCGGGGTCAGCCTGAAAATGACCCCAATAGTCTCGATGTTTCGGCGGGTTTGCGCATTTCTTAGAGAATACGCATACTTGGCGAGAATGGATCTCTACGCTTCCCGAGTGTCCGTGGAGCCTAAAAGAGCGGACATCTGTGACGCCGCACCGGACACTTGTGCTGTCCGGCCCGAGGTCAGCCGCCGCCTAATTTGCGATCTACGTCACGCTCGCGCCAGGTGAGTCATGCGCATATAAGGCCAGCGCATGTTGTTTTTGACGGGCGCCATGGCGCGCGGCGACGTCGACGCACGGACGTATGAAGAGCGCGCCACCGATGCCCTGGGTGTCGAAGTCCAGCGCTTCTCCCTGGCGTCTCCCGCCGAGAACGCCACCACCCATGCCCGCCTGATGGCGACCCTCGCCGCCCTACCAGGTGACGCTTGCGTGCTCGCCTCGAGCACCATCCTGCCGCTCGTCGGCGACGGCTTTCGCGCGCACGGCCGCCGCCTGCGCATCGTGGTCATCGCGCACCGCCCGAGCCCCCGCGATCCGCGCTTTACGGGCATCGCCGACCGCGAGCTCATGCGCGTCGATAGCAGCACGCTGCCGTACGCCCGGCGGGTGGTCGTGCCGAGCTTGCACACGGCGATGAGCCTCGGCGCCGCGGGGGTGCTCCCTGATCAGCTCGCGGTCGTGCTGCCTGGCGCGGATCGCGCGCCGCTCGCGGATGGATCGCGCGCGCGCGGAGCCGAGCTCCACCTGGTGTGCGCCGCGCCGCTGGTGGCGAGCGCGGGGCACGACCTGCTGCTCGATGCGTTGGCGCCTTTGGCGGACCGCGCTTGGCGGCTCACTTGCGCCGCGCCGGAGGCCGATCCCGAGTGGCTTGGAGCACTGAAAGCTAAAGCGGACACTCTGAAGCTCGACGCCAAGGTGCGCTTCGTCCCCAACGCGGGCGGTGGCGACGTGAAGGCTGCTTACCACAGCGCCGATCTCGTGGTGTTGCCCGCACGCTACGATGCGCACGGCATCGGCGTGCTCGAGGGCCTCGCGCGCGGGGTGCCGGTGCTCGCGAGCAGCGCCGGCGCGGCGGGCCGACTCCTGCCTGAAAACGCCGGGATCCTGGTCAGAGCCGAAGATTCCCACGAAATGACTCGCGTCCTGACGATTGCGTGCGACAATTCCGAGGCGTTGGCACGGCTCGCGCAAGGAGCCGAGCAGGCGCGCTCCGAGCTCAGACCTTGGAGCCGCGTTGGTGCCGAGCTCAAGCGTGAGGTCGATGTCGCATGCCGGTGACTCTGTTCGTCGAAAACGTCACGGTCATCGACTACGCCTATCTGCGGCCCGACGTGCGGATCGCTGGCGATAGCCTCATCCTCACCATCGAGGTGCGGGGCGAGCTCGACCAGAACGGCTTCATCGTCGATTTCGGCAAGCTCAAGCCGATGGTCAAGCGCTTCGTGGACAGCGAGCTCGACCACCGTCTTCTATTGCCGACACGCGACCGCGAGCTTGCCGTCGAGGAGATCGGCGGCCGCGTCATTGTCCGCTATGGCAATCTCACGTACGAGGCTCCGCCGGTGGCCGTCGCGTACCTCGACGCCATCGCCGTCAGCCACGACACCATCTCGCGGCGCATCGAGCAGCTCGTCGCTCCTCATTTGCCGCCGAACGTCCGCGCCATGCGCTGCCACTTGGCGCGCGACGCACGCGCCGAGCAGCAGGCGAGCTTCGCGTACACGCACGGCCTGCGCCACCACGACGGCAACTGTCAGCGCTTGCTCCACGGCCACCGCGGCGTGTTCGTGGTCATCTGGGACGGCATCCGTGACCCCGAGCTCGAGGGCTGGTTGGTGCGGCGCTTCGATGGCGCCCACTTCGCGGCCGCCCGTGACGTGAGCGGGAGCGCGGTGGCCTATCGCGCCGCGCAGGGTGACTTCACCGCGCTGCTACCGGCGAACCGCATCGTGCCGCTGCACGTCGAGCCCACCATCGAGAACATCGCGACCTTCGCCTTCGAAGAGCTGGTCCGCGAGCAGCGCCTGGATGGGCGCCGCCTGATGGTGCGCGCCTACGAGGGCCCGAACAAAGGCGCGATGTACGCCCCGGCCTTCACGGCGGAGTGAACGAGCCTGGGCCGAAGGGTCTCGGGAGCAGGGCGCCGAAGGTGGTGCGCTCGAGCACCGTCTTCATGTCCGCGAGGATGACGGGCGTCGCCAGGTTGCAGAACTCGGCCATCACCTGAAGGCAGAGCGCGCATGGGACGACCGGACCATCGCCCTCGGCGACCACGACGACCTCGGCGATGTCGCGCTCCCCGTGTGTTCCGATGGCGGTGAGGATGGCGGTGCGCTCGGCGCACACGGTGCCGCCGAAGCTCGCGTTCTCGACGTTGCAGCCGGCGACGATCCTGCCGCTCTTCAAGATGAGGGCGGCGCCGACCTTGAACTTCGAATAGGGTGCGTAAGCGCGCTCGCGGGCGCTTCGGGCGACTGTGAGGGCTTCGGCTTCCAGGGGATGAGTCATCACTAAGGTAAAGAGTACGGGAAGCGGTTGCTCACGGCAATTTGCGCGCTATCCTCGTGGGACGATGTCCTCACGGAGCCTCGCGTTGCTTGCAGCCGCCCTCACGGCTTGCGCGCATGCCTCGGAGCGGCCCGTGGCCACCGCCACGCTGGTGACCCCGGAGCAGGTCGCGCCGGCGGTCGTGTATGCGCCTCGCAGCCGCGCCTCGTTGCAATACAACGCCGAGCTGCCCCCGTCGCGCGAGCCCGCGAGCGAGCTGGTGAGCGCGCTCACCAGCATGGTGCAGCGCCACGCCGCTGACTTGGGGCAGACGCCGCCCGTGCTCGATCCACGCCTGTGCACGGTTGCCGAGGACATGGCGCGCCTGTCGGGCAGCGGCCGGCCGCCACCATACCGCGCGGTCGAGTTCGCGCTCGCCCGCTATGGCGTCATCGAGCCCTCGCCGCAGCTCGTCACCTTGCGCACGCGCGAAGGCGGCAGCCTCGACCACGTCGTCTTCGAGCTCGAGAAGCAAATCGACCAGGCGCTGCGCTCGATGCCGCCACGCCGCATGGGCGCCGCCGCCGTGAACATCGGTGATGGCTCGATGGTCGTCTTGCTGGTGCTGCAGCAGAGCTTCATCGACCTCGAGCCCGTGGCGCGCGAGCTCGCCGCCGGGGCGCGTGTCCGTTTACGCGGACGGGTGCTGGCGCCGTTCGACACGCCCGAGCTCTTCGTGACGCGGCCCGACGGCTCGACCGTGAAAAAGGGCTTGGCTGGCCGTGATGGTCACTCCTTCAACGGACAGATCGATTGTCAGTACGAGGGCCGCCATCAGGTCGAGCTCATCGGCAGCGGCGCGCGCGGTCCGCAGGTCCTGGCGAACTTCCCGGTGTGGTGTGGCATCGACGCCCCGGAGAGCGTGCGCATCGAGATGCCGAACATCGGCGACGTCGGCGTCGCGGAGACCGAGCAGCAGATCTTCGAGCTGGTGAACCGTGAGCGTCGCGAGTTCGGTCTGCCGCCGGTAGCGTGGGACGAGCGTGCCGCGAGCGTCGCCCGCGCCCACAGCGAGGACATGCAAGCGCATGACTTCGTGGGCCACGTGTCGCAGCAGACGGGAGCGCCGAGCGATCGCGCCCGGGCCGCGGGTCTTGCTTCGCCGTTGCTCCTCGAGAACGTGGCGCTGGCGCGCTCCGCCGACGAAGCGCACGCCGGGCTCATGAACAGCCCGGGGCACCGCGCCAACATCCTCAACCCCGAGGTCACGCACGTCGGTATCGGAGTGGTCATGCCCGCGACGGGCGGCGTCAGCCCCGAGCTCTACGCCACCGAGCTGTTCACGCGCGTGGTGACGCCGGTGGACCTCAAGGACGCGCGCGTCGCGGTGCTCCGCGCTCTCGCCACGCAACGCGCCAACGCCCGCCTCGCGAGCCTGCCCTCGGACAAGACGCTCGACAGCCTGGCGCAGACCTTCGCGGTAGCGCTGGCGCGCTCGAATGGTGAGGCCAAGCCGCCGTCACTCGAGAAGGCGACGCGGCGGTATGCCAGCGTGACCACGGAGATCGTCGTGGTTGCTGACGCGGATCGTGTGGCTTCCGAGCGCCTTATCCGCCATAGCGCAATGGGATTGGGGATTGGGGTTGCGCAGGGCCGCCATCCGCAGTTCGGCGACAACGCGCTGTACGTCGTCATCATGATTGGGCATCGCGGGTCTTCTTGAGAGCTTAGCGAGGGCGGTGAGCTTCCCCCAGACGAATCCACCCAAAGATTTCGTCGTCTGGGGCGTGGGTGCACCTCGGGCTCTGGCCGGTCTTTGGGCGCTTCGTGGTGGTGCTGGAACGAGCTGCGTGAGGCCCAGGGCTAAAGAGCTTCGTCGGTGGTTCCCGTTTGGGAGTGGAATACAATGAGGAGAGTCTTGGCCACCCAGGCAGGCGCTTCGTGGAGACTGCCTGAGAGATGCCGACGGTCGTTGGTGCTCATGCTGGAACAAGCACGTACGCGGTATCCGCAAAAAACGACATCGACGGTAATTTTCTTCTTGCCATGCCTTGCGAGCGCTACGCCGTCCGCTATAGCACGCATGCTGTAAAATACCCCTAGAGCGCAATGCCGCGAGGCTGGTGCGCCTGCACGCGCCCGAGGGCGACAATTCAGCTTCTGCTGCATTTGCGGCGCTTAGAGCGCGCCGCATTGCGAGAAAAATCGCGTGGTAGAAAGAAGAATGAAGCTTCGTCGTTTATCGAACGCCACTCTTCTTGCCGAGTTCAAACGTGTCGTCGCCCGCGAGCGCTGGGCGATTGCGACCGTCATCGAATACATCGTCGAGATTGATAGGCGGCAATTGTACCTCGATGCTGCTTGCTCGAGCATGACGGGCTTCTGCATCGAGCG
>JBDHVB010000285.1:0-5977 GCA_039809465.1 Myxococcota bacterium | reverse complement strand
AACGCCGCGGGGCCCCAAAATGGTCCACCGCCGTGGCGCTAGCTCAGGTGCCTCGGAGTAAAGCGCGCGACGAGCTCCTGCGGGGTCCTCGCCGGCAGCTCGCACACTCCGCGATGGCAGACATACGTGACCGCCTCGGGGGCCCATTCACGGCGGCCCTCCATGAGCGGCAACGCCAAGTACGGCAGATCCGGCCCAGCAATCACCCGCACCGCCGACGGGAAGTACCTACCGCGCAAGACCTCGAGCATCGGGCCACGCTCCTCGCCGGCCACCACGAGCTGCAACACCTCGGCGTGATACCAGTCGAGCGCCGCGATCATGGCGGGTACCGCGTACGGCGCGCGCCGCATCTGGAACGCGAAAGCGGACAACAAACCAGTCGCGCGCTCGTGATAGCGCTCGTCGTCGGTCAGCTCGCGCAGGCGCAAGAGGTTGCGGCAGGCCACTGAGTTCCCCGAGGGCTCGGCGCCGTCGTAGTCGGGCTTGTCGCGCATCAAGAGCTGCTCGGCGTCGGAGGCCGAGAGGAAATAGCCACCCTCGGCGCCGTCCCAGAAGTGCGCGTCGAGCTGGCTCTGCAAGTCACGCGCGAAGTCCAGCCACTCGGGCTCGCCGGCCGCCTCGAACAGATCGAGCGCGCCCTGAATGACGAAGGCGTAGTCGTCGAGGACCGCGGCGTGACGCGCCTCCCCCGCGCGGAAGGAGCGGCGCAGACGCCCATCGACTTGCATGTCATCGCGGACGAACCGCGCGGCGTCGCGCGCCGCCTCGAGGTAACGTGGCTCGTTCAGCACGAACCCAGCCGTCGCGAAGGCCGAGATGGCGAGGCCGTTCCATGCGGCGATCACCTTGTCGTCGAGGCGCGGCGCCGGACGCTTGGCGCGCGCCGCATAGAGACGCTCGTTGGCGGCGGCGAGGTCCGCTTTTGCCTTCAACGACAGCACCGAGCGCCCTTCGAAGTTGCCGCCCGCGCTCACCCCATAGGCTTCGGCGGCGCGGCGCCCCTCCTCTTCTCCCAGCACGGAGATCAGCTCGTCCGGCGTCCACGTGAAAAACCACCCCTCTTCGAGGTGGCCCGTGGGGCTCAGGCTGTCGGCGTCGGTCGCCGAATGAAAGCCGCCACGCGCGTCACGCATCTCACGCAGCAAGTAGTCGAGCGTGCGCCGGGCCACCGCGAAGAACTCCTCGCGGCCCAGGGCTTGCCCTGCCCGCACGTAGGTCGCGGCGAGCTGCGCGTTGTCGTACAGCATCTTCTCGAAGTGCGGCACCAACCAGAAGGCGTCGACCGAGTAGCGGTGGAAGCCGCCGCCGACCTGGTCGAACAAACCGCCCGCCGCCATGCGCTCGAGGGTGGTGGTGACGATGGTCTCGAGGTTCTCGTCGCCGGTGCGCGACCAGAGCTGCAGCACGGTGTCGAGCACGGCGGGACGCGGGAACTTGGGAGCCCCGTCGAAGCCGCCGGACGCCGCGTCGAAGCGCGCTTGCACCTCGTCCGCGAAACTGGACACCAGGCCGTGCTTGGGAAAGTCGAGCTTCGGCTGTGCCTCGCCCTTCAGATAGCCGGCGAGCGTCGCCGCCGTGCGCTCGAACTGGCCCGGTGACTCCTCGAAGCGCTTCTGAACCTCGCGCAGGACCGACAGGAACCCCATCTGCGCGCCACGGTCGCCATCGCGCGCCGGAAAATAGGTACCGGCGAGCACCGGCCGCTTGTCCGGCATGGTGATGACCGTCATCGGCCAACCGCCCTGCCCGCTGATGAGTTGGACCGCGGCCATGTAGACCGCGTCGACGTCGGGGCGCTCCTCGCGATCCACCTTCACCGCGATGTAGTGCGCGTTCAGATAGGCGGCGATCTCCTCGTCCTCGAAGGACTCGTGCTCGATCACGTGGCACCAGTGACAGGTCGAGTACCCGACGCTGACGAGGACCATCTTGTTCTCGGCCCGGGCCCGCGCGAACGCCTCTTCGCCCCAGGGGAACCAGTTCACCGGGTTGTGCGCGTGCTGCAACAAGTACGGGCTGGTCTCACGTGCCAAGCGGTTGACGAACCGTTTTCCGGGCGCGCGACGCTCGAGCTCTGCCTGCAAGGCGCCATCGACGTTGGTGATGCCAGGGAGACGCGGGTCCATGGGCAGAACCTAGGGACCTTTGGCGCGCAGAGCTAGAGTGTTCTCCTTGCCGCCACGAATTCCGGATGGCACCCTCATGTCGAGATGACCTCTCGCGCATCCCCCGCGCAGACCATCGGCGAGCACCCGCTCACCGGAAAGCTCGTGAGCGTGCTGCGGCAGCATGGCCACGGGCTAGGGTTCGAAGCCGCGGATATCGAGCGCTTCCGCCGTGAGGGCGCCGAGCTCGATCCCGACGCGCTTGCGACCTGGGTGCGCGACCTCAGCACGCTCGCCATCACCCTGCGCAACGACATCCTCGCGACGACAGCCGCCTCGCAGATCGAGCATGGCCTCATCGACCCGCTCTGCCGGGTGCTCGAGGAGCACGCGCGCAGCTCCACGGCCGGGGCGGCCCGCAGCAACACGGTCGAGCGCGTCGTGTCCGCCGAGCGCCGCAAGCTCGAGCGCCAGCCCCCGACGTCGCCGCAGAAGCAGCAGAGCTCGGTGGGCGCCTATCTACGCAGGAGACGCACGAAGACTCCATGAGGCGCAGGCCGCTCCGCGAGCCGTGACTCTACCTCGTACCGCGTCCAATCCTGGACACGCGGCAACCCAACGGGACAGATCGTCAGTCGCTAGCGTATTGCGCGCGCGTCGAGCGCGACGGCCAGGACGCAAAAAAGCCGCGCTCCGCCAAAACAGACAGAGCGCGGCTCGTTGTGTCGCTAATCAACTCGCTCAGTTCGGCGCCGCGGGCGGCGTCGGCAGGACCGGGTTGGCTTTCGCCAGGGCCATCGGGTTCTGCTCGAGCGCGTTCTCCAGCACTTCGTCCATGCGGTGCGCGAAGATGAACTCGATGCCTTCGAGATTCTGCTTGGGGATCTCGACCAAGTCCTTCTTGTTGCGCTCCGGCATGATGATGCGCTTCACGCCGGCACGCTTGGCGGCGAGCACCTTCTCCTTGATGCCGCCGACCGGGAGCACGTTGCCACGCAGCGTAATCTCACCGGTCATCGCCACGTCACTGCGCACCTTGATGCCAGTGAGGAGCGAGACCAGCGCGGTCAGCATGGTGACGCCCGCCGAGGGGCCATCCTTGGGGATGCCACCGGCCGGCACGTGCACGTGCAGGTCGAAGTTCTTGAGGGTCTCCTCGCTGATGCCGAGGCGCGCCGCTTGCGAGCGCACGAACGACATGGCCGCCTGACCCGACTCCTTCATGACGTCACCGAGCTGACCGGTGAGCGTCATGCCGCCCTTGCCGGAGAACCTGGTGGCTTCGATGAAGAGGATGTCGCCGCCGACCGCCGTCCAGGCAAGGCCGGTCGCGACACCCGTGAGCTCGGTGCGCTCCGCCATCTCGTTGATGAACTTCGGCGGACCGAGGATGGCCTCGAGGTCTTCCTTGGTGACCAGACGCTTCTCGGTCTTGCCATCGGCAAAGTCCACGGCGACGGCGCGGCAAACCGAAGCGATCTCGCGCTTCAGGTTACGCACACCAGCTTCGCGCGTGTACGAGGCGATGAGCTCGCTGAGAGTGTCCTTCGGGATGTCGGCGCGGTCGCCGTTCAAGCCGTGGTCCTCGAGAGCCTTCGGTACCAAGTGGCGGATCGCGATCTCGAGCTTCTCCTCTTGGGTGTAGCCCGGGATCTCGAGCACCTCGAGGCGGTCCTTCAAGGCCGGCGGAATCGGCTCGAGCTGATTCGCGGTGGCGATGAAGAAGCACTTCGACAGGTCGAACGCGACGTCGATGTAGTAGTCGGCAAAGGTGTGGTTCTGCTCGGGGTCCAAGACCTCGAGCAACGCCGCCGCGGGGTCGCCGCGGAAGTCGTGTGCCAGCTTGTCGACCTCGTCGAGCACGAAGACGGGATTGTTGGTCGCCGACTTCTTCATGCCCTGGATGATGCGGCCCGGGAGCGCGCCGACGTAGGTGCGGCGGTGACCACGGATCTCGGCCTCGTCACGCACGCCGCCCATGGCGACGCGGATGAACTTGCGGCCCATCGACTTGGCGATCGACTGACCGAGCGACGTCTTACCGACGCCGGGCGGACCGACGAAGCACAAGATCGGACCCTTCATGTCGCTCTTCAGCTTACGAACGGCCAGATACTCGATGATGCGCTTCTTGACCTTCTCGAGGCCGTAGTGATCGGCGTCGAGGATCTCACGCACTTCCTTGAGATCGATCTTGTCGACCGACGACTTGGCCCACGGCAGGTCGCACAGCCACTCCACGTAGGTGCGGGCCACCGTGTACTCGGCCTGCGACGGCGACATGTTACGCAGACGGCGCAGCTCTTTGCGGGCGGCCTTCTCGGCTTCTTCGGGCAAGCCGGCGTCGTTGACGCGCGCTTCGAGCTCCGCCAAATCGTCGTCGCTGTCGTCGCCTTCGCCCAGCTCGTCCTTGATGGCCTTGAGCTGCTGACGCAAGTAGTACTCGCGCTGCGTCTTCGACATCTCGCCTTTGACCTGCGAGCTGATCTTGTTCGACAGCTTCAAGACTTCGAGCTGACGCGAGAGGAGCTCGAGCACGCGGCGCATACGCGACACCAGCTCGACCGTCTCGAGGACGCCCTGCTTCTCGTCGACCGTCGCTTCGACGTTCGAAGCGATGAGGTCGGCCAAGACGCCGGCGTCGTCGACGCGCTCGAGCAGCTCGGCCGCGGATGGCGGCAGCTCGGGGATGAGCCGCAGCACTTCGCGCGCCGTCTTCTTGAGCGACATGGTCAAGGCCTCGACCTCGACCTGGTTCGTCGTCATGTCTTCCACGGCGCTGATGCGCGCGCGCAAGTACGGGAGCGACTGCGTGTACTCGTTCAAGCGCACGCGCGACAGACCCTGCACGACGACGCTGAAGTTGTCCTTCGAGGCTTTGACCAGCTTCACCAGGCGGGCGGCGCAGCCCATGCCGTAGAGGTCGGCGGGGACTGGGTCGTCGACGTCGGGGTCACGCTGCGCGACCACGGCGACGAGGCCGTTTTCTTTGATGCTCTCCTCGACGAGGCGCACCGTCTTTGGCCGACCGATGCCGAGAGGCACGATCGAGCCGGGAAAGAGCACGGTGTTGCGAAGCGTCAGGACCGGCAGCTCATCGGGGATGACGATCATGCTGTCGCCCTCGCCCGGCTTGGTCAGCGCGTGCTCGATACCGATATTCTCAAGGGGTTTCTTTTTGTCGGCCATGGCCTGCTTTCGGTTTGGCTCTCTATGAAATCGCTACAGTCCCACTCTGGCGCGTGCTCGACCCCACTGCAAGTGCATGACGGCAGCCGCGCCGAATTTATCGAAGGGACCACACGGTTTTTCGTTGGTTGGAACGCCGAATTTGGCCTTGCGTGCTCTCGGGGTAGCAAGCTAATTGGCCGTTCCGATCTGTCTTTCGACCTGTTTGGGAGCCAAGCCATGTTTTTGCAGGAGCTACTCGCCGCGACGAAGAAGAAGGCGCCCGCCAAGAAGGCGCCCGCTCGTGACGACGACGAGGAGTTCGACGACGACGACCGTGACGAGGACGGCGACGACGACGGCGATGATGACGACGAAGATGGCGACGACGACATCGATGACGATGATGACGACGACGACCTAGGCGACGGCGAGCTTGGCGACCTCGAAGAAGACGAAGACGGCCCCGGCGGTGATGACGACGAGGACGAAGACGAAGAAGAGGGCGAAAGCGGCAGCGACGACGAGGACTTCGGCTTCGACGACGACGAGGGCTTCGGCGACTTCGGCGATGATGACGACGAAGACGACGATGATGATGACGATGACGAAGAAGACGATGAAGACGAGGATGATGACGACGAAGACGACGACGATGATGATGACGACGACGACTTCGAGGAAGAGGAAGACGATGATAC
>JBDHVB010000284.1:0-6041 GCA_039809465.1 Myxococcota bacterium | reverse complement strand
GACCACCGAGGCGTTCGCGACCTACGGCGTGCTCGACGGCAACGGCGTGGTGCTGCAGCCGATCGCCGCGCCCGCCGAGGTCTTCCCGCAGGCGGGTGGTTTGAAGGTGAGCACGGCGTCGACGGCGCTGCAGTCGCTCACCGATGCGGTCATCTACCTGTCGAGCTATCCGTTCTCGTGCACCGAGCAGATTTCGTCGCGTATCCTCGGCCTCACGGCGATGAAGGACGTGCTGGCGGCGTTCGACGCCGAGGGCGTGCCGACTCCGAAGGAGCTGGCGGCGAGCGTCAGCGCCGATCTCGGGGTCTTGGCGACGCGCCAGGCGGGCAACGGTGGCTTCGGCTTCTGGAGTCACGAGCGCGTCTCACCCTACGCCTCGACCCACGCGGCGCACGCCATGCTGCGCGCCAAGGCCGCGGGCTTCACGGTCAACGAGGGCGTCCTGAAGAGGTCGCTCGAGTACCTGCGCAACATCGAGCGCGACCTCGGCGAGTATCCCGAGGACGCCCGCCAGGTGGTCATCGCGTACGCTTTGGCGGTGCGCGCCCGCGCCGGTGACGTCGATGCCAAGCGCGCCGCCGAGCTTACGCGCAAGGCCGGCGTCAAGAAGGTCGCGGTCGAGGCCATGGGTAACTTGCTGGTCGTCGCCAAGCGCGCCGACGACAAGGGGCTCACCAAGGACCTCATCGGCGAGCTGCAGCGGCGCGTCACCGAGACCGCCTCGAGCGCGCACTTCGTGACGCATTACGCCGATGGCGCCCACCTCATCCTGGCGTCCGAGCGGCGCTCCGATGCCATCGTCTTGGGCGGCTTGCTCGAGGCGCAGCCGACCAGCGATCTCGTCCCCAAGGTGGTGCGCGGCTTGCTCGACGCCCGCCGCAAGGGCCGCTGGTACACCACGCAAGAGAACGTCTTCGTGCTCCTCGCGCTCGGCGACTACTTCCAGGCCTTCGAGAAGCAGACGCCCGACTTCGTGGCGCGCATGTGGCTCGGCAACGACTACGCCGGCGAGGTGCCGTTCAAGGGGCGCGACACGGTGACCCGTGAGCTCGAGGTGCCGATGGCGCAGCTCGTGAGTCACGCCAAGGATCTCACCATCCAGAAGCAGGGCACGGGCCGCCTCTATTACCGCATCGGCCTCGACTACGCGCCGAAGTCGCTGGAGCTCGCCGCCCGCGACGCCGGCTTCCAGGTCGAGCGCACCTACGAGCCCATCGACGGGCCCGACACGGTGACGCGCGACGCCGAGGGCACCTGGCACGTCAAGGCGGGCGCGCGCGTCCGCGTGAAGCTGCGGATGGTGGCGCCTGCTGTCCGCTATCACGTCGCTCTGGTCGACCCGCTGCCGGCCGGCTTCGAGGCGATCAACGGCGCCCTGGCGGTCAGCGAGCAGGTGCCCGACGAGGACGAGAGCGGGAGTGACGACGATGGCGTGCTGCGCCCGCTCGGCCGCGGCAAGGCGAAGAGTCGCTCCTTCTGGTGGTGGCCGCGCTACTGGTACGAGCACCAGAACCTGCGTGACGAGCGGGTCGAAGCGTTCGCCACCGAGCTCTGGGCCGGCGTCCATGCCTATAGCTACGTGGCCCGCGCCACGACCCCGGGGACCTTCGTGGTGCCGCCGACCAAGGCCGAGGAGATGTACGCCCCGGAGACCTTTGGCCGCTCCGCCAGCACCAAGGTGATCGTCGAGTAGGGGCCTGGAAACCTAGGCATCTTGCGTGTTCGGGCGCGGGTGCCTAGGATGCGCCGCCAATGATCGACCCCAACGAAATCGAACGCCGCATCCTCGCGGTCCTCCCCGACGCCCAGATCCGCGTGGAGGATCTGACGGGTACGAAAGACCACTATCAGGTCCACATCGTCTCCAAGGACTTCGAGGGCATGATGCCTCTCAAGCGCCACCGCTTGGTGTACGAGCCGTTCAAGGACGTGATCGGCGGTCCGCTGCACGCCTTGACCCTCACGACAAAAACCCCCGACGAAAAGTAGGAGTTTCTCGAATGGCACGCGACATCAACGCCGAGATCGATCAGCTGGTGAAGAACAACAAGGTCCTGCTCTTCATGAAGGGCACGCCCACCTTCCCGATGTGCGGCTTCTCCGCCGCCGCGGTCGCGGTGCTCGAGGATCTCGGCGCCGACATCAAGACGGTCAACATCCTCGAAGACCAAGAGATGCGCGAAGGCATCAAGAAGTACTCCGACTGGCCGACGATCCCGCAGCTCTACGTGGGTGGTGAGTTCATCGGCGGCTCCGACATCATGCGCGACCTTCACGCGAAGGGCGAGCTCGCCGGCCTCATTGGTAAGGCGACCGGCAAAGCTTGAGCACCTCGCTTGGACGATGAGAATGGCTTGGAAAAAATCGGTTCGTTGGCTCGCTGTAGCGGTCATGGCTTTGGTCGCGGCGCCGCGCTCGGCGTCTGCTTTGGCGGACACCGACAATCTCTCGGGCCACTTTGGCATCGGCTTCCAGGTGGGGGCGCCGTTCGCGCTCACCGGTAAGTACTGGCTCGCCAAGGACCACGCGCTCCAGGCCTATATCGGCAGCTTCGATGGTGGCTGGAACGCGGCGGGCATGGACTACGTGTTCGAGCTGGCGCGCCTGCGCCCGAGCGGCGCGCCGCTGACCTTCGGTTTCCACGTCGGCGTCGGTGGCATCATCGGCTTCGGTGACGGTAACTGCTTCGACGGTTTCGGTGATCACCGCTGCCGTGGTGGTGACGACGAAGTCGCGCTGGGTGTCCGCCTGCCGGTCGCCGCCAACATGTACTTCACCAAGGTGCCGATCGAGGTCTTCCTCGAGCTGTCGCCGGTGTTCGAAATCGTCCCCGACTTCGACGGCGATTTGCTCGCTGGATTGGGCGGGCGTTTTTATTTCTAGGGGTTAGCTTGGGAGTAGATGGGCCTCGCCAAGTACCACGAGAAGCGTGATTTCAAGCGGACGCCGGAGCCCAAGGGTCGGGCCCGCAAGTCTTCGCGCGGTAAGCTCCTCTACGTCATCCAGAAGCACGCCGCCTCGCGCATGCACTACGACTTCCGGCTCGAGCACGAGGGTGTGCTCTGGAGCTGGGCGGTGCCGAAGGGGCCGAGCTACGACACGCACGACAAGCGCCTCGCCGTGCATGTCGAGGACCATCCCATCGCGTACGGCGACTTCGAGGGCATCATCCCGCGCGGCGAGTATGGCGGAGGCAGCGTCATGCTCTGGGACCGCGGTACGTGGGAGCCGCTCGGCGACGCCGCGGAGATGTACCGCGAGGGGAAGCTCAAGTTCGAGGTTCACGGCGAGAAGCTGAAGGGGGCTTGGACCCTCGTCCGCATGGGCGGACCGCGCGGTGAGGGTGGCAAGAACTGGCTGCTCATCAAGGAGCGCGACGGCGAAGCGCGGCCGAGCAGCGAGCGCGATGTCGTGGAGGAGATGCCGGACAGCGTGGTGACCGGCCGGACGATGGCGCAGATCGCCGCCGACGAGGACACGGTCTGGCATAGCGGTAAGACGGTCGATGCCAGCACCGTCGAGAAGAAGAAGAGACCCGCGAAGTCCGCGGTGATGGACGCGGTCGACGCGAGCAAGCTCACGGGCGCGGTGAAGCGTCCCATGCCCGACTTCGTCCCGCCGCAGCTCGCGACCTTGGCGTCCGACGTGCCCGAGGGTGACGATTGGCTCTACGAGCTCAAGCTCGACGGCTATCGCATGCTCGTGTTCGTCGACGGCACGCACACGCGCGTCATCACGCGCAAGGGCAACGATTGGACCTCGAGGTTCGCGGTGCTGGCACGCGCCGCGAAGGGAGTCGTGGGGCCAGTGGTGCTCGACGGCGAAGCCTGTGTCGTCCGCAAAGACGGAACGACGGACTTTCAGGCGTTGCAGAACGCGCTCTCCGAGGGGCGCATGGAGCAAATCGTCTACTACGTGTTCGACATGCCGTGGTGCGGAGGCTACGACCTCACGAAGACGCCACTGCACGAGCGCAAGGAGCTCCTGCGCGCCGTGCTCGCGCCCGCCCCCGAGCTCGGCTCTTCATTGATTTACGGCGAGCATATCGAGGGCCATGGTCACGATGTCTTCGAGCATGCCTGCAAGATGGGGATGGAAGGCATCATCGCGAAGCGGCGTGACTCGGTCTACTCGGGGAAGCGCACGGGGGCGTGGCTCAAGATCAAGTGTCACCTGCGGCAAGAGCTGGTGATTGGCGGCTATAGCGAACCGGCGGGCACGCGTGTTGGTTTTGGCGCGCTCCTCATGGGTTATTACGAGGACGGCAAGCTGATGTATGCCGGCCGCACCGGCACGGGCTTCGACGATAAGACGCTGGGTTTGCTGTACAGGAGGATGCGTAAGATCGAGCGCAAGACGCCGGCGTTCGTGAATCCTCCGACGGGGGCGGAGGCGAGGGCGGTGCATTGGCTCGAGCCGGAGCTGGTGGCGGAGGTGCGGTTCGCGGAGTGGACGCGGGATCATACGATCAGGCAGGCGGCGTTTCAGGGGTTGAGGGAGGATAAGGAGGCGGGGGAGGTGAGGAGGGATGAGGTGGTGGAGACCGATCGCCGAGGGCCGATTGCCGATGACCGATTGCCGAAGGCCGATCACCGCAAGCCGATCGCCGACAAACCCCCGCGCTCTCGCAAGGACGAGAAGCCGGTCATGGTCGCGGGGGTTCGCGTCACGCATCCTTCGCGCATCGTTTATCCCGAGCTCGATCTCACCAAGAAGCAGCTCGTCGAGTACTACGCCAGCGTCGCTGACCGCATGTTGCCGTACGTCGTCGACCGGCCGCTATCGCTGCTACGTTGCCCGGACGGCGCGGGCGCTGCTTGTTTCTTTCAGAAGCATCTCGGCGCGCACGGGAACGAGCCTGGGCTGCACGGCATCGAGGTGAAGGACAAGGAGCACAAAGGTCTCTACGTCTTGATCCGTGATCGCGTTGGGCTGCTGCAGCTCGTGCAGCTTGGCGCCATGGAGTTTCACCCGTGGGCCTCGCGCGAGGACAAGCTCGAGTACCCCCAGTTCATGGTCTTCGATCTCGATCCGGGTGAAGGCGTGGTCTGGGACCGGATCCTCGAGGGCGCCCTCGTGCTGCGCGCCCGTCTCGAGGAGGTGGGGTTGGGCAGCTATGTCCGCACCAGCGGAGGCAAGGGGCTGCACGTGTGTGTGCCCCTCGCCCGCAAGAACGATTGGGACGAGGTCAAAGCCTTCAGCAAGCTGGTCACCGAGGACCTCGCGCGCCGTGAGCCGCGCAAATACATCGCGGTGATGACCAAGCGTGACCGCGCCGGGAAGATCTTCATCGACTACCTGCGCAACGGCCGCGGCGCGACCGCCGTCGCGAGCTACAGCACCCGCGCGCGGGCCAGCGCCGGCATCGCGACGCCGCTCGACTGGCGCGAGCTCGACAAGATCGAGAGCGGCGATCAGTTCACGCTGCCCGAGTTCGCGGTCCGCCTGCGCAAGACGGATCCGTGGGCCGACTTCTTCGCCACCAAGCAGAGCATCACCAAGGCGATGGTGAAGGAGCTCGGCGGGTAGCGGAGAGGGTGCCGTGCCCCGCATGTTGACATGCCGGGCACCTAACCGCTTACGTGCGGCCCCATAGCCCCGGGAGCCTCGCCATTCATATCCTGATCGTCATCCTCGCCCTCGCGCTGCTCATGGTCGCGGCTTATCGCGGTTACAGCGTCATTCTCTTCGCGCCCATCGCCGCCCTCATCGCGGTGCTCCTCACCTCACCGTCGGCGCTGCCGCCCGTCTTCACCGGCCTGTTCATGGAGAAGATGGTGGGGTTCCTGAAGCTCTACTTTCCGGTCTTCATGCTCGGCGCCGTCTTCGGCAAGCTCATCGAGCTGTCTGGTTTTTCGCAGGCCATCTCGGCATCGGTCATCCGCTTTTTCGGACAGCGCAACGCCACCTTGTCGATCGTCCTGGTCTGCGCTTTGCTCACCTACGGCGGCGTGTCGCTGTTCGTCGTGGTCTTCGCGGTCTACCCGTTCGCGGCCGAGATCTTCCGCCGGGCCGACATCCCGAAGCGCCTCATCCCCGGT
>JBDHVB010000283.1:0-6071 GCA_039809465.1 Myxococcota bacterium | reverse complement strand
TTGCCGCTGCTCTCGCTCGCCAACCTCGCGCGCGACCAGAAGATCCTCGCCGCCGCCCGCCAAGACGCCCAGCAGATCCTCGCCACGGACCCGACCTTCCTGCGCCCAGAGCACGCCCGCCTGCGTCGCGCCCTCGAGGTCCGCTGGAGCGCCAAGATGGAGCTTGCGCAGATCGGCTAGCCGCCGGCCTGCCTCGCGTCTGCTCGGCTCGCTCCGCCTGCTGCGCGTCTGATCGACTAGCCCCCAGCAATCCCCGCGTCTAAGCTCTCCGCATGCCCCGCATCCTGCCGCGTTGCCCGCACTGCGCCTCGCCCAAGCTCGATGGCGGCGTGTGCCGTGCGTGCGGCCGTCGGGCAGACGAGGTGCCGGAGCTGCCGCGCCTCGACGGGCTCGAGCTCACGCAGCACGAGCCGCGCGTCTTGCCACGGCGCCCCGACGGCGCGGCGTCGACCGACAAGAAGGTCTGTCAAAGGTGCAGCGTGCCGAACCCCCCGGGGCGTGAGCTGTGCCTCGCGTGTGGCGATCGCCTGTGATAGCTTCCGCGCGCAGATGAGCCGCGTAGAAGAAACCATCGTCATCGACGCGCCGCTTGCGAAGGTCTGGGGTGTCATCACGGACTACGAGCGCTATCCGGAGTTTCTGCCGGAGATGACCGCCGTCAGCGTCGTGAGCCGCCACGACAACGTCGTGGTCGCCAAGTTCGACCTCGAGATCATGATGCGCTTCTCCTACTCGCTGCGGCTCGAGGAAGAGGCGCCCACGAGCCTCGCCTGGACGCTCGATTCGGCCAGCATGATGGTCTCGAACAGCGGCGGCTGGCGGCTCGTGGCCGAGGGCAACACCACGCGGGCCACGTACGTCCTGGACGTCGAGCTCAAGGGCCTCATCCCCAAGTCCGTCAAGGACCGACTCGTTGGCATGACACTGCCTCAGACCCTCGAGCGCTTCAAAAGGCGCGCGGAAGGCCTCTGAGCGGGCTCGCGGCCCCGCACCCACATTGCGAAACCTTGGCCTGGTCCCTACGATATTCAATGAAAGGGGCGAGCTGCGCCGACGATCGCTCGAGGCGGTAGACGGCGAAAGTTGCTTGGCTTTTCAGGCGTGTGACGGCGAAACAGTTGCTAGTTCGCTGAGATCATGCACGATGTAGTGAGTAGGGCTAGCCCGTTCGACGTCTGAATGGGAATGTTCTGATAGCGCTCCTGGTGGCAGTACTCCTCAAAGGCGCGTGGCATCACACGTGGTCGTAGAGGGTAGGAGAAGCACATGTTGGACGCTTTCATCATCGAGGAGCTGCGCCGGCGAGAAGAAGCCGAACAGCGTAAGCAAGAGCGTGACCGCCCGCGCCTCGAAATGCCGGTGCACGATCCGTCCAACTACAGCCGGACGGAGCCGTCACGTGATGAAGGTGATGAGGAGCCGAAGAGTGATCGCGGCGTCATCATCATCGAGTACTGAGAAGTAACCCTCCGGTTTTCGGCAGCTGCCCAAACCGATTTTTCCGTCCGCATCGGGCGGGGCAATTTTTCGCAAAAAACGCGTCGGCATCCCCGGCGCGTTTTTTTTCGCCTCTTGGCCGCCAGCGCGCGGGCTTGTGTCATGGTGCCCGTGACTGCCGACTCAGGCGGTGGTGAGCTGCGTGAGCAGCCGTCTTGCTTCGCCGTTCTCCAACGCCTCGCGCGCGGCGCTGATTCCCCGCGTCAGTGAGGGCGCGGCGCCGGCGATGTGGAGGGCGGCGCCGGCGTTGAGCAGGACGATGTCAGTGAGCGGGCCCGGCCGGTCGCCGCCGAGCACTTCGCGGAGCATCCCCGCGTTTTCCTTGGGTCCGCCACCGCGGACACTCTCGGCCGGCGCGAGCGTGAGGCCGTGGTCGCGTGGATCGATGGTGAAGCTGGTCACCGCGCCGTTCTCGAAGGCGACGACCTTGCTGGGGGCGCAGAGCGAGAGCTCGTCGATGCCATCGGTGCCGCGCACGACCCAAGCTCGCTCGCGCCCCAGCTCACCCAGCGCCTGCGCCATCGGCAGCATGTGCGCTTCGGAGTAGGCGCCGACGAGCTGATAGCGCGGCGCCATCGGGCTCACCATGGGCGTGAGCACGTCGATGGTGGTGCGGACTTCGAGCTCGCGCGCCATGCGGGCCAAGGCCTCGAGGGCCGGCAAAGTGCGCTCGCGCTGCACGAAGGCGATGCGGTGCTTCGCCAAGTCGGTGGCGATGTCACCGCAGCTGGTCGCGGCCTTCACGCCAAGCTCCTCGAGCACCTCGAGGCTGCCGGCGCGCGACGAGAGGCGCGGCGCGACGTGCTTGACGACGCGCACACCCGAAGCGGCCACGAGGATGGCGGCCGCGGTGGAGACGTTGAAGGTGCTCTGGTGATCCCCGCCGGTGCCACAGGTGTCGACGCAGTCGTTCACTTGGTGCTCGAGCGTGCTGCGCGCGAGCACGGCGCGGGTGAAGCCGAGCAGCTCTTCGGCGATCTCACCCTTGATGCGCAGCGCGGTGAGCACGGCGCCGATCTGCAGCGGCGTGGCCTTACCGTCGAGCATCTCACCGAACAGCTCGAGCGCCTCGGGCTCATCGAGTGGCGCGCCACGGAGCAGGCGCTTCAGATGGTCGGTGATCATCGGTTGTTGCCCAGCGAGTAGCCGCCAATGTCGAAGAGGATGTTGATGCGCTTGTTGTCCCACCAAAATTCGTTGTTGGGGAAGGCGAACATGGCGGAGACGCCCCAGCAGTTGCAGGGCGAGCGGTAGGCGATGGTGCCACGGTGCTCGACGAAGCTTCTGCGATTCTGCGGGAGGTCTTCGATGCGCGTGAACGGTGAGCTCACCGGCAGTTGCTGAATGGGCAGCTGGTCGCGTCGCAGCGGCATCAGATAGTCGGTGCTATAGCTGAGCGAGACGCGGCGAAACGTCGTGCTCGCGGTCCCGCTCAGCGTGTGGATGGGGCGCAGCGAGGCGCTGACGCCGTCGTCACGGGGCGCCGCGAGCTCGTAGAGGCTGCGCACGAAGCGGTCGGCGTTCACTTGCCAGCGCGCGTAGCCGAGCCCCAGCGTCAGATAGCGAAACCAGAGTTGTGTGGTGGCGGACACCTCGCGAAGCGGCTCGTCTTGGCCGATTGCCAGCGATACCCGCCCAGTGCCGGTCAAATAACGCGGCGCGCGCCACTGCACCTCGGCCTGTGTTTGCAATAGCTGACCTTTTTCCAGATCGAAGGGTTGGCGTAGGCTCAAGTTGACGATGGGCAGCGCCGAGAGCGGACCCTTGATCCAGAACGCTTGGTCGACGGCGACCATCGCTTGGTGGAACGTCCGCCGTTGCAGACGGGCGTCATAGAGCGTCGTGGAGCTCACATCCGGTAGGCTGCCGGACTGCGTTGGAATGCCGCGGTACTCGACGCGCGGCGTGATGGTGTGCGTGAAGCTGGTGAATGACCGCGACAGGCGCGTGTCGACCTTCGCCGACAACAGCAGTGAATTGATGCTGTGATTCTCCGGGGCGGTACCAGCGCCCTGGTCGCCATTGCTTGCGGTGAACAGCGCGTCGGTACCGGCGCGGGCATGGATGTTGAAGTAGCCGAGGCGATTGGCGTACGAGACCCCCGCCGCCAGATTGCCGACGTTCAGGCCAGGAACGACGGCCGTTGCCGCGGGGTTGCTCGCGCTGAGACGGCCATAGCGGACGAATGACGCATCCGCGTCGACCATCACGCCGCCCGCCAGCGGTAACGGCTCCATCGCGAGCCGCAGAAGGGGCATGCGATGCATGGTGTTGCGCTCTTGCCCCTTGGTGTTCGAGAAGTCGTAGACGGGCGGGGTCGTGTCGTCGCCATCATCGGTGCGTACGAAGTTGTTCGTCAGAACGAAGTAGTCCGCGATGGCGCTCGCGCTGAATCCATCAGGGCGGTAGAGCAGCTCGGTGCGCGACGGCAGATAGTTCGACGCCGCATCACGGATGTTCGCGGCAAAGTCGCGCAAGACCGAGTCGTCGGAGATCCAGCTGACATTCGCCGACCAATCGAGGTTCGGCGCGACCGTCGCGCGCTGGAATCCGTTCAGAGAGACGCGCTCGGTAAGCTGGGCGGTCGCGTCGATGTCCGGTTGAGACGCACCAGGCATCTTGGCCGCGTTCTTCGAGCGCCAATGTCCCCCGTCATGCGTGTAGTCGACCGCGAATTCGCCGAACCATGTGTCCGTTGCGGCGTACCGGACGCGCGCGCCGAGGCGTGGGGCGCCCCAGGTGGATGGGTCGAATTTCAGCGGGGGGGCCCAGTCCATGCGGGTGCCGGGGATGACCGTGAGGTCGACCGAGTCGCCGAGCGGGATGAACACGGGGAGGTCGATGAGCGGTCTGCCGCCGAGGAAGCGTGGGTTCGGTGGCAACACGCCGAAGGCGCGGCGTGACAGTGGCATCGAGATGGGGGCCATCGGGATGGGCAGCTCGAAGAGGCTGAAGGGGCGCAGGCGGAACACGGGCCACCAGAGGGTCGCGCGCTTACCCAGGTGGGCGTCGATCTCCTTGGCCGTGAAGCGCCAGGAGGGGGGCTCGAGGCCGCAGTCGCAGAGGGTGAAGTCGCCGCCGTAGACCTTGTAGTCCTGCTCCGTGCTGCGCTCGATGTCGCCGCTGAAGGTCGCCATGTTGCGGCCGGAGGGGAGGCCGGGCTTCGATAGATCCGGCGGCACGAGCTTCACGTTGAAGACGGCGGCGTCGACGCGGCCCTGGATGTGATCCTGACCCACGGTGAGCGCCGAGCAGCGCATCACGTGCCGGCCACGCACGTAGAGCACGTTGCCGCTGGCGCGGGCGCCCTTGAACTGCTGGTTCTCGTCGTAGTCGACCTCGACGACGTCGGCGTTCAGGCGCGTCGTGGCGCAGCGCAGCTCGGCGTTGCCGGCGATGGCGCAGGTCCCATCGAGGCAGTCCATCGTGTCACCCGAGAAGTGGATGACCTTGCAGTCCTCGGCCGTGGGTGCCTGAGGTTGGCCACCAAGCTGCATGGGCTGTGCGGGCCCCGAGATTTGGGCCAGAGCAGTGCCGGGAAGGAGCACGAGCGCGAGCAAGAAGCGATGCACGCGCGGTCTAGAGCACACCCCCCGAGCCAAGACAAACCCGCCAAACGCGCCAAGATGCCCCCAAGCAACGCAAGACCCCTAGCAAGCGGAGACGCGGGCCTGTGCCATCGCACTCGATGGCGGTTCATACAGAGGCCCATCATCCAAGTAGACACCGCGGTCCATGAACCCCCCGCGTGGAGCCGCCCGACACGGCGCAACGTGACTGTTTCGAAGTGATGCTAGGCAGCCGTCAGGTTCCACATTGCCTCTGTGGAACTTGACCTCTAGCGCAGCCCCTAGCTGCGCGGAAAATCCAGACTGATCACGTTGTCCTTCTGGGACTGCTGCACGTTCACCTGGCGGCGGGTGTAGATGTCGATCTGGATGTTGCTGTTGCCCGAGCCCTCGATGACGCGCGGCTGGATCTGCAGGATGGGGCCGTCGAAGTAGTGCGTGTCGAGGTGGCGCAGGTTGTTGTAGACCTGGCAACCGGTGTTATCGAGGGTGAGGGTGACGACGCCCTCGCGCTGACTCACGCGATAGCGGACAGACTCGTTGGTGCGTACGAACACGCGCGACGACTCCTTGAACTGCTGGAAGCCGACGAGCTCGAGGTTGCGCGGCGCGTCTTCCACGTCCTGGCTCGCGGCTGGCGAGGCGAGGAAGAGCGAGGTCAAGACGAGGAGCAGGCGTGTGCGCATGCGAGAACGCTAGCACGCACCGCTCGAGCGGCCAAAAAGTCGGCGGCTCAGCCGTCGGTGGGCGGGTCGCGGGGAGCGCCGGTCAAGACCGCGATGGCGTCCGCGACGAGGAAGAGCGAGCCCGCCACCAGCACGTAGCCACCGTCCTTGCGGGCAAGGCGCCCAGCGTCCGCGAGCGCGTGCGTCATGCCGGCGGCGACCGGGTAGCCCAGCGCGCCCAGCTCCGAGCTGGAGCGGCCGCGGGCCGAGCCCACCGTGGTCAAGCGGACGCTGCTCGCGCGCCCGGCGAGGGGCTCGAGGACGATGGCGGGGTCCTTGT
>JBDHVB010000282.1:0-6102 GCA_039809465.1 Myxococcota bacterium | reverse complement strand
CTGCTCGGGCTTGGGTCCGCGGCGGCGGGCCTTCACGAGGAAGCCACTGTGGCCGACCATGCGCATCACTGGCCGCAGGCGCGTGCGGTCCGCCATCCAGGGGCGCAGGATGACCTCGGCGACCTCGGGATAGGCGAAGCGCGGCTCGTCCATCATGGTGAGCACGAGCTGATCGACCTGACGCATCGTGGGCAAGTAGCAGACGACGATGCCACCGGGCTTCAAAGCGTCCGCTGTAGCGGTCATCACCGGCCAGGGCTCGGGGAGGTCGAGGAAGACGCGGTCGACGCGTGACAGCGACTTCAAGCCGTCGATGACGTCGGCCTTGGTGGCGGTCAGGCGCTCGATGAGCTGCCGCTCGGGCCAGCGCTCGATGTTCTTCACCGCGTTGTTCAGGTGATCGGGGCGCAGCTCGAAAGCGCTCACGCGGCCAGTCGGACCAACCGCGCGCAGGAGCGACAAGGTGAGCGCCCCCGAGCCGACGCCCGCCTCGACGACGTGCGCCCCGGGGAAGACGTCACCCATGGTGAGGATGTAGCCGATGTCCTTGGGCGGAATGATCGCCGCCGAGCGCGGCATGAGCAGCACGTATTCCTCGAGCGTCGGCCGGTAGCAGTAGAGCGCCTCGCCCTTCATGGTGACGATGCGCGCGCCGGGCTGCTGCCCCAGCAAGATCTCGCTGTCGAAGGCGCCGGCCTGACTCGAGAGGCGCTTACCGGGCAACGGGAAGACCATCATCGAGCGATGCTTGCGGTCGAACATGATGACCGGCTCGCCGGGCTTGAAAGCATCCTCTTCGAGCGCGGGCTCGGGGGGCAGCACGGGAGCAGGCGCCGGCTGGATGGGATTGGGCGCCACGGCCTCGGGGATCTGATTATTCTCCACGGCGGATGGATTGAATGATGGTCGCGGCTTTTGCAACCCAGCCGCCGAAGGATTCGACCGCGCGTGGTACGCGCATGCCGATGAGCATCTTCAAGAAGCTCTGCGCCGCGTCCGTCATCGCGAGCAAAACGCGCATGCGCTGGACGTCGTAAGGGATGAGCTCGCCGGCGGCGATCGCGAGCTCTGCTTCTTCGATGGCGGCCTCGAGGGTGTTGCGGGCGCGCTCGAGGAGCATCCATTCACGCGAGCGCAGGACCTCGGCGATGGTCGGCCACACGTCCATGTTCGCCTGGTAAGGCGCGTTGCGGTGCTGCGACACCGACCGGACCAGACCGCGCTTTTCGAGCTCGGCGGTGACGGCGCTGACGAGCGAGCGGCTCACGCCCATGCGCTCGGCGAGGTCGATCTGCGACATCGGACCGACATGCAGCGCCAGGTGCGCCCAAGCGCGCCCCAGGACGTGCTTGAACCCCCAATACTCGATGAAGGCACCCGCGGCATCGCACACGTCGTCGATGCGTCTGTCGAGCCGCGTTCTGCCGTGGGTTGCCGTCTCGCTTGGCCTTGCCATGTCGCGCCCTACTCGACTATAGTCCCAGTTGTTCACAAAGTCGTGAACAACGCAAGAGGCCGACCGCATGCAAGCTTCAGCACTAGGCTTTTCGAGCGGCAAGAACGCCCCCCAACCGACTCTTTCGGCGCACCACCTTGCCGACGTCGAGCGCGCCCTCGTGGCGGCTCGGGAGAGCGCCGCCCCCTGTCTGCTCCGCTGCGAATTCCCGCTTCCGGACGCGGATGTTCTGAGCCGCTATGCACCGCTCGCGCTCGCCGGCGAGCTGCCCTTCATCTTCCGCCGGCCGCGTGACGCGCAGACCATCGTCGCTTGGGGCGCCATCGAGATAGCCCACGGCGCCGCCGCGTCGCGCTTCGCGTCCGCCATCGAACATTGTTCACGAGTTCGTGAACTCAGAGCAATCGGAGGCTCGGACGAGACGCCTCTCTGGGTGGGTGGCGCCGCCTTCGCCAAGAGCAGCGCCCAGCGCGAGCTCTTCGCCGCCGAGGCCTGGGCTGGCTGGCCTGATGCGCGCTTCTACATTCCGCGCACCCTGCTGCTTGCCGAAGCTGGCAACGCCCGGGCGGTGATCACCACCTGGGTCCGCCCCGCCGATCAACGCGACGCCATCGTCACGACGCTGCTCGAGCAACTGGCGGCGCTGGTTACGCCAGCGCACAAGCATGGTCAAGCGTCGGCCATGGCGCCCCGCGTCGGACGTCATGCGTGGGTGTCGCTCGAGTCCGAGGACTCCTGGGCAAAGCGCGTCGAGGCTGCCTGCGACGTCATCGGCGCCGGCGGCATGGACAAGGTCGTCCTCGCCCGCGCGACGCGCTTGAAGACGCCACGCGGCGCGGTCATCGACCCGCTGCGCACGCTCACCAATCTCATCGAGAATCACCCAGCGGCCACCTGCTTCCTTGCTGGCAACGACGACGGCAGCTTCTTCGTGGGCGCGACGCCCGAGACGCTGCTCGAAGTGAGAGACGGCTGGGTCGAAACGCACGCGCTCGCCGGCACCGCCCCGCGTGGCGCATCACCACGTGAAGACGACGAGCTCGCCGCCGCGCTGGTCGCGAGCGCCAAGAATCGCGAGGAGCACGATGTCGTGGCGCACGCGCTGCGCGCCCGTCTCGCGGCGCACTGCGCGGTCGTCGAAACCGGTGGCGAGCAAACGCCGCGCCTCGTGAAGCTCACGCACGTCCAGCACCTCGAGACCGTGATGCGCGGCAAGCTCGCGGGCGACAAGCATGTCTTGAGCCTCGCGGCCGAGCTGCACCCAACTCCCGCCGTCGGCGGCTTCCCGTTCGACCGCGCCGCGCACTACCTCGCTGAGAGCGAGCCCTTGGCACGTGGCTGGTATAGCGGACCTGTCGGGTTCGTGAGCGCGGGCGGTGACGGCACGCTGGTCGTCGCCATCCGCTCCATGATGCTGCGCGGTGACAAGGCCTGGGCCTTCGCTGGTGGTGGCATCGTCGCGACCTCGAACCCGCGCGACGAGTGGCGCGAGACCGAGCTCAAGCTCGCGGGCATCACCGACGCGGTGAGCCTCGAGCTCGAAACCGCCGAGCAAGAGCGGCAGGCGAGCAACGCATGAACGCCGGTCCGGCAGGATCACACGAGAGCGACCCGCAAGCGGTGGCCCTCATGCACGCGCAGCGGAACGCGACCTGGTCGAGCCACTTGGCCGCGGCCCTGGTCGCCAATGGCCTGCGCCACGCGGTGATCTCACCCGGGTCGCGCAACACGCCGCTGGTGCTCGCGCTCGACGCCGTCCTTCAGGAGCGCGCCCACGTCGTCCTCGACGAGCGCAGCGCTGGCTTCGTGGCCCTGGGCCTTGCCCGCGCGAGCGGACAGCCGGTGGCGCTCGTCTGCACCTCGGGCTCCGCGGCAGCGCATTACTTTCCCGCCATCATCGAAGCACACTACAGCCGCATCCCGCTCGTGGTCGTGACCGCCGACCGTCCGTCCGAGCTGCATCACAACGGCGCCGGCCAGAGCATCGAGCAAGAGAATCTCTTCGGCGCCTATGTGCGCTGGACCGCGAACCTCGGCGCTCCCGGCGACAACGCCGCGTCACGCACCTGGGGTCACATGGCCGCCCGAGCCATTGGTTTCGCGACCGGCGCGAATCCCGGCCCCGTCCATTTGAACGCCGCCTTCCGCGAGCCGCTCTGGGCCCCTGGCGTGGGCTACGGATCACCCTCGCAAGAGCCGATGCTCGTCCGCCAAAGCGGCACCACGCTCCCGGCCATGGAGTCGGTGCTCGAGCGCGTCACCAAGGCGCGCCGTGGCGTCATCGTCTGCGGCCCGCGCGCCGCCGGATCCATGCTCGCCTCCGACGCTGGCTTTGCCGATGCGGTGACCAAGCTCGGTGAGCACCTCGGATGGCCGGTGCTCTGCGATGCCATCTCCGGCGCGCGCCGTGACGGCAGCGTCACCACCTATGACGCGCTCCTGCGCTCCTCTACTTTTGCGGACGCCATGCGGCCCGACCTGGTGCTGCGCTTCGGCCAGCTGCCCGCCTCGAAGCCGCTCGCCGCCTGGCTCAACAACGCCAGCACCACCACGGTGCTCGTCGAGCCGACCGGCGCGCTGCACGATCCGGCGAGCGTCGGCGACATGCTCATCGCCTGCGATCCGACGCTCCTGTGCGTCGAGCTCGGCAAGCTCGCCAAGCGTGACACCACGGGCTGGCTCGAGCAGTGGCGGCGCGCCGAGACCACCGCGCGCCGGGTCATCGCCGATGCGGTCGGTGACGGCTTCTGGGAAGGCGCCATCGCCGCGTGCGTCGGCCGCGCCCTCCCCGCCAATGCCTTGCTGCACGTCGCGAGCAGCATGCCGGTGCGTGATCTCGAGAGCTTCGCCGCCGTGGTGCCCACCGTCACCTCGAACCGCGGCGCCAACGGCATCGACGGCACCATCGCCACCGCGGCCGGCTCGGCGCTCGCTTGGAACGGCCCCACCGTCGCGCTCCTCGGGGACCTCGCCTTCGTGCACGACGTCGGCTCGCTCGCCACGGCGCGCGGCCTGGACACGCGCCTCACGCTCATCGTCGTCGACAACCACGGCGGCGGCATTTTCGACTTCCTGCCGATCGCCCAGCACGAGCCACGCGCCTTCACCAAGTACTTCAGCACCCCGCAAGCGGTCGATGTCGCGGCTACCGCGGCGGCGTTCGGCTTCGCCTACCAGCGCGTCAGCGCCCTGCCCGAGCTCGAAGCCGCTTTAGCGGAAGCACCCGCGGGCCGCCGCATCATTCACGCAGTCGTCGATCGCAGCAAGAACGTGACGCGTCACCGCGCGGCCTCCACGGCCGTCGCGCGGGCGCTCGAAGCCAATCAGTGAGGAAGAGATGAGCACCGAGCTACCGAATTGGATCAAGGTCAAGGCCTACGAGGACATCGAGTACCACAAGGCCGAAGGCATCGCGAAGATCACCATCAACCGTCCCGAGTGCCGCAACGCCTTCCGGCCGCAGACCATCTTCGAGATGTCGCAGGCGTTCTACGACGCGCGCGAGGATCCGGAGATCGGCGTCATCGTGCTCACCGGCAAGGGCGACATGGCCTTCTGCTCCGGCGGTGATCAGCGCGTGCGTGGCGACAAGGGCTACGTCGGCGCCGACGGCGTGCCGCGTCTCAACGTGCTCGATCTCCAGCGCTTCATCCGCACCTGCCCCAAGCCGGTGGTCGCGATGGTCGCGGGCTTCGCCATCGGCGGCGGTCACGTGCTGCACGTGTGCTGCGACCTGACCATCGCGGCCGACAACGCCAAGTTCGGTCAGACCGGTCCGCGCGTCGGCAGCTTCGACGCTGGCTTCGGCGCTGGTCTCTTGGCCCGCATGGTCGGCCAGAAGAAGGCGCGCGAGATCTGGTTCCTCTGCCGCCAGTACAGCGCGCAGGAAGCCCTCGACATGGGCCTCGTCAATCACGTGGTGCCGGTCGCCGAGCTCGAGAAGGAGACGGTGAAGTGGTGCCGCGAGATGCTGCAGCTCTCGCCGATAGCCCTACGCCTGCTGAAGGGCGGCTTCAACGCCGACGTCGACGGCATGACCGGCGTCCAGCAGCTCGCTGGTGACGCGACCCTGCTCTTCTACATGAGCGAAGAGGGCCAAGAGGGCCGCAACGCTTACGTCGAGAAGCGCAAGCCCGACTTCAAGAAGTTCAAGCGGGTTCCTTAGAGAACGCGATGACGAGCACCACGCACATGACCGCGCAAGCGGACATCGAGCACGCGCCGGCTCAAGATGCCGCGCCCGGGCTCGTGCGCACCTGGCTCCTGGCGGCGCGCCCGCGCACGCTGCCGGCGGCGGTGACACCGGTGCTCGTCGGCTCCGCTCTAGCGTACCATGACGGCGTCTTCCACGCAGGTGCCGCGGCGCTCGCGGCGGCCGGCGCCGTCTTCATCCAGATCGGCACCAACCTCTTCAACGACTACGCCGACTTCAAGAAGGGCGCCGACACCGCCGAGCGCTTGGGCCCTCCCCGCGCGACGCAACGTGGCTGGCTCACGCCGCGCGCCGTCCTCATGGGCGCCATCCTTTGCTTCACGCTCGCGATGCTCGCGGGTGTCGGCCTGGTGATGCGCGGCGGCATGCCCATCGTCGCCATCGGCGTTGCGAGCATCTCCTGCGGCTTCCTCTACACCGGTGGCCCGGCGCC
>JBDHVB010000281.1:0-6131 GCA_039809465.1 Myxococcota bacterium | reverse complement strand
GCGTAAGTAGTTACGCGAGGCTGCTCGAATCTGAGTAGCGCAAAAGGGGAGCCTAATCCGCTCCCCTTTTTCTTTTTGTTTCACGGCGCAGGGGCGCCGTGGGGTCGAGACCGCCGCAAAAAACGTCGGCGGACTCGACGTCAGTCGTGTGGGAGCTTCGTCCGTTACGGCGTTGCGACGAGCGGACCGGCGGCGCGCGGGGGGTGTCGGGCTCTCCCGCCTAAACTTCGGAAAGTCGTCGCCCGCGCTCTGCAAGCAACCAGAAGTTCTTCGCAGCGCTGTGGTGTACGGACGTTCTTGCGGCCGACTCGGCCCAGCATCGTGTAACCCAAGTGGTTGCTGGCAGAGCGCGGGCGACAACGTTTAGGCGCTCAGGCGGGAGAGTCCGGTTGCTCCCGCGCGGCGCCGCCTCGACACGCCGCAACGCGATGACGGACGAAGCACCCAACGTTAATGGCGTCGGGTTGGCCGACGTTTTTCGCGGCCAACTCGACCTTCAGCGAAGCGGTAAGAGATGCCGTTTTTTGCGGCCAACTCGACCTTAGCGCCGCCCCTGCGGCGCGGTACTAAAACCTTGTGCCGGTGGGGTAGCCGGTGGCGTGGTTCATGGGTTGTTTGAGCTGCTCGCGCTTCTCCTGCGAGCTCAACACCAGGTGGTTGCGGTAGAGGTCCATGTCTTCGCTGCCGGTGCCGATGCGTAGGGCGGTGGCGTGGGCGAGCTTGAAGGCGCCTTCGAGGTCGCGGAGGTCGATCTCCTCGCAGGCGACGCCCTTCGCGCCTTGGTTGTGGTAGTTCGCGAGGGGGACCGCGATGCCCGCGGCGGCGTAGCCGAAGGCGAGGAACGGTGTCGCCTCGCACGTGCCGCCGGGCATCATGCCGACCTGGTACTCGAGCTTCTTCTCGGCGAGCTGCTTGGCGGCGCCGAGCACCAGCGCCGTGGCGCGCGGATCGAACGGGCCCTGACGGTCGCCCAAGCGGACCACCGGGCCCTTGCCGAGCGCGATGTCGCCCAACGCCGCGCTGCACTCGACCGAGATGACGTAAGCGTCGCGCGGCAAACGATAATCGATCGCAAGTCCGAGCGAGCCGATGAAGCCGACCTCCTCGGCGCGCGTGAACACGCCGATGACGTCGACGGGCGCTTGGCCCTTGGCGCACGCCGCGAGCGTCGCGACCACGGCGACGCAACCCGCGAGGTCGTCACACACACGCGCCTTCACGCGGCTGTTCGTTTTGGCGAACGCGGGCAAGTCGAGCACGGCGTAATCACCGGGCTCGGGCTGCGCGCTCTTGGCGCCGAGCTTCACCACGACGCTCGCGACCTTCACGCGGCCGTCTTCTTCCTTCGTCTTCACCGTGGTGACGACGCCGCTCGCGGCGCCCGCCTTGCAACGTGGGAACACGACCTTCGCGCCCTTCAAGCCCTTGAGCGGCTGACCACCTTCGGCCACGCACACGACACCAGCGGCAGCGACGCTCTCGACGCGCAGGCCAGGGTGATCGAGATGCGCCACGAGCGCGACCGGGCGGCGCGGCATGCCACGGCGTACGCGCACCAACGTGTTGCCGAACGCGTCGACTTCGAAGCCGAGCTTGAGCTCGGTGAGCCAGCGATGCAGAGCGTCCCGGGTCGGGAGCTCTTCGAAGGGCGCTGTCGCGTGCTCGCTGAGACGCTTGAGACCGGACGCGAGCTCGTTGGCTTTCATGACCTACCTTACGGGATGTTCGGGCGGTGGCGCGGCTGCCTTGGCTGCGGCGCGCTCCCGCCGGCGGTGCTTGAAGAAGACGATTTCCTCGAGGAGTCCATAGGCCACGTAGCCCGCCACGAACGCAAGCAACGCGAAGGTCGGGTGCACGAGCCACGCGATGGCGGCGAACGCGGCGAGCAGGGTCGCGAAGATGCCGACCGCGATCCCCGAGAACTTCACGTCCTTGAAGGTGCGGTACTTCACGTTCGAGATCATCAGGTAGGCGATGAGGAAGGTGATGCCCATGACCGCGGTCGGGGGCAGCACGAACACCGGGTCTGGCCGCTGATGCACCATGCACAAGGACATGAGCACGCCGGCCGCGAGCGGGATCGGCAGCCCCACGAAGAACTTGCTGGCGCCGCCACCCCCACGCGCGGCGAGCACGTTGAAGCGCGCGAGACGCAGCGCGCCGCATGAGGCGAAGGTGAAGCCGGTGAAGATGCCGAGGATGCCGAGGTCGACGAGCGCCCACTTGTAGACGACGACGCCCGCCGCGGCGCCGAAGGTGATGACGTCCGCGAGCGAGTCGAGCTGCACACCGAAGGCGCTCTGGGTGCGCGTCATGCGGGCGACGCGGCCATCCGCCATGTCGAAGAAGAGCCCGAAGAAGATGGCGAGCGCGCTCTCGTGGAGCCGCCGCGGCGTCACGTCCGCCGAAAGCGACACCATCGCGTAGAAGCCGCAGAAGATGCTCGCGACCGTGAACATGTTCGGCAAGACGAACATCGCCTTGCGCAGGTTCAAGGTCAGACGCGGGCCACGCGGCCGACGTCGCCGACGCTTTCCGGCCTTGGGGTGACCGGCCTCGCCCGCGCCTTCGCCGTCGCTCACTGGTACGCGAGGCCGCAGGCAGCGAGATCGCCCTGGCCGAGCTTGTCGCAGGTGCACTCGTCGAGCAGGCGCTCGCACTCTTGCTTCTGCGCATCGTTGGGAGTGGGCACCGAGGTATCACTGTTGACGCGCTGAATGCAGGCATCCTGCTCGTTCTGCGTCCGGCCGCAGCGGCAGATCTCCTTGGCGAGAGCCTCACAGGCGTTGCCGCAAGCGTTCGCCGACACGGCGACACCCGCGAGGGCGATCGCCATCGCTAGACGCCTCAAGTAGACGTGCGCTCTCTCCCCGTGTAGCTTCGCCATGAGCTTTGGGCCGAATAGCAGCAACCGGAGCGGCCACGCAACGTCATGAGTGAGCTCACCGAAGCGTATTGCATAGGTCTTTTGGGCGACGTCGAGGCCCAGCTGCCCGTCCTGGTCCGGGAAATGGAGCAGGCACGCCGTCGCGCCGACGCCGTCGACGCCGAGCTCTCGAGCCTGGTGCGCCGCTTGGACGACTCCCGGCTGGCCATGGAAGACGCCCAATCCCGCGCCACCAAGGCCGCGCAGGTGGTCGGTGACGGAAACGCCAAGATCGCCTCGGTCCATCAGGAGACCGCGAGCTTCAAGCGGCGCGCCGAGGACATCAAAATCGAAATGGATCGCGTCGGCCCCGGCGCCATCTTCCAGAGGCTGCGTCGTGAGCGCGCCCGCTTGCTCGTGCAAATCGAGGACCGCGACAAGATCATCACCTCGCAGCGCGAGATCATCGAGCAGGCCCGCGCCGAGCTCACCGCGGCCGAGACCGCCGGTGAATCCGAGCGGGAGCGCTCACGGGCCATCGTCAAATCGCTCGATGACCTGCAGAGCCAGCTGCCGCGGCCGCGCTTGTTCGCGGACCTCTTCGCGGCGCGCGCCGGTCTCGCGCACACGAAGCTCTACCTCGGAGAGAGCGTCCAGGTCTGGCAGCGCGATGTGCGTGGCGCCATCGCCGAGATGCAGCGCCTCCACGGCGAGCTGCGCGCCGGCAAGTACCGTCTCGACAAGAACAGCGACCTCGTCGGGGGCCGGGCGACCGAGAGCGCCGATGCGGTCTACGCCGCGGTGGCCATCGGGGACGGCGACCTCGCGCGCCAGCTCTTCGGGCTCATCACCGACCCGACGCTCTTCTTTCACAACATCTTCAACATCTACCGGCTCTGGGCGCTCGGCCTCTACATGGAGCAGCGCTGGAACGAGCTCGGTGCGCTATTACGGAATCACCAGTACGAAGGCGCCCTGGGTGGGGCCTACGCCTTGGCCTTCCGCTCCATCCTCGAGCGCGACCGCAATGGTCTGGGGCGGGCGCTCGCGGCCATCGCGCAGAAGGAATGGCAGCAGTGGCAAAATCCCCGGCTGACGCGGGCGGCTGGCGTGGTCAGCTTCGGCGCGGTGGCCTTGGCGCGCTTGGCCAAGCGCGCGGGTATGGAGATCCCGAGCCCTCATCCCACGGTACCCGAGCGACTTTACGGGGAAGTTGCGAAGGCTCAGAGGCCCGCGCTGGTGCGCTGAGGCGGTGCGATCCTTGCCGGAAGGGGCCGCGACCGTTACGATCTCCCAAGTCATGGCTCCGCCTCCCAAAGCGCTCGGCGACGAAGACTCACGCGTCGAATCCATCCCGACGGCCGCTGGCCCCAAAGGCAAGCGCACCCTCGGCAAGATGGACGACGAGGCGTCGGTCAGCATCAGCCAGCCTTCACCGCTGAAGAAGGGCACCCGCCAGGTTCCGCGTGGGACCGTCGGCTTCCGTGCCGCCTCGCAGCGGGAAGCTCCACCCGAAAAGGTGATCGCGGCGCGCAGCGATGCGGAAGCCAGAGTGACCGCCAAGAAAGACGAGCGGCGTCAGAAGGTCTGGGACAAGCTCGACGCCGCCCGTAAAGCCGCTGACGAGAAGCTCCCCCGCTACACCTCGTTTCAGCCCAAGCGCGACAAATGACCGCCAAGCCAGCCGGGCGCGGGGCCCTGCGCATCACGCGGCGCTTCACCGTCGCGGGGGACGACCCCTATTCCACGATCGAATGGGAGAAGCGCACCGCCTTGATCACCGGCGCCGGCGGCGAGGTGGTGTTCACGCAAGCGGACGTCGAGGTGCCGCGCCCGTGGTCGCAGCTCGCGACCAATGTGGTGGCCTCGAAGTACTTCCACGGCCCGGTCGGCTCGCCGAGCCGCGAGTGGAGCGTGCGCCAGCTCATCAGCCGCGTCGTCGAGGCGCTGCGCCGCTGGGCGAACGAAGCGCGCCTGTTCGGCTCCCCCGAAGACGTCTCTACTTTCGCGGATGAGCTCACCTACGCGCTGCTGCACCAGATGGTGTCGTTCAACAGTCCGGTCTGGTTCAACGTCGGCGTGCACGAGCGGCCTCAGGCCTCGGCGTGCCAACCGTACGACTCGCTAGTCATGACGATGAATGGTCCTCAGAAGATCGGGGACATCGTTGAGCGTCGCTCTGTTGGCTTGCCCGTGTTCGATGGCAGCGGCCTTACACAGGTTTGCGCCGTTAAAGCGAACGGCGCAAAAGAGGTGTTCAGAATCGAGCTGTCTGATGGTTTCAGCGTGGACGCGACAGCCGACCACCTGGTTTGCGCACATGATGAACGGCGTACACAACGCGTCGAGTGGCGTCGTGTGGACCAGCTGGAAGTCGGTATGGTGATGCGTGTCTATCCGCACGCCGCGCAGACCATCACACCTAGTGGTGCACAGCGTGAGGTGTCTGAGGCGGCGCTCGCCGGCTGGCTGCAAGCGGATGGATTCGTTGGCCAGTACGATTCTGGAACGAATCGTTCTCTAACAATCGAGTTCTTGGTCAGTGGAGACGACGAGCTCGCCTGGGTCATGGCGCATCTCAAGCGGGTATTTCCCGATAGCCACTCGAAGACTCGCGATGTGGTGACGCAGGACGCGACACTGGGTCTTCGTCGTATACGCCTATACGGCGAATCGCTCCGAGCATTCGTGGACAAGTACGAGCTGCTGCGTCGTGGCACTGATATCCGCGTGCCGCAGGCGATCTGGAACGCATCCAACGACGCGGTAGCGGCATACTTGCGCAGCGTGTTTCAGGCTGAAGGCTACGTCTCGTCTTTTGGTCAAAGCAGTCACGTAGCGCTTGCCGTGATTTCTCGAGAGTGGATCGAAGATCTACAGGTCTTGATGCTACGGGAGGGCATCTACTCGCGCGTGCGCCGAAAGAACGAAGCGCGCCCCGACCGCCATGACCTCTGGGAGCTTGACGTTTCGATCGCTAGCGAGCGCCGGCACTTCGCAAGGCGCATTGGTTTCATTTCGAGGCAAAAGAGGGACAAGCTCGAGCGTTCTGTCGCGAAGTCAGGAAAGGTTTGTCCGTCGATCCGTTACCCGGAGATTGTTGCGATTCGTTCGCGCGGGGTGATGCCGGTCTACGACATTCAAACGACTAGCGGGTGTTATCTCAGCTCAGGAGTGCTCGTTCATAATTGCTTCATCAACTCCGTCGAAGACTCGCTGCCGTCGATCCTCGAGCTCGCCAAGACCGAGGCGCTGCTCTTCAAGT
>JBDHVB010000280.1:0-6144 GCA_039809465.1 Myxococcota bacterium | reverse complement strand
AGCGCGGTGAGGCCGGTGAGGGCGCCGACGAGCGCGATGAAGCGGCGCGAGCCGGCGGGGTAGGTCACGGCTGCTCGATTGAACTGTGCGTTTTTTGCGACGCCGGGGCGGTGGGGTTGGAGGTGCTGCTGTTGTCGTTGCGGCTGTTCGTGCTGTTGCTGCCGTTGCTGCCGTTCGTGTCGTTGCTGCCGTTCGTGCCGCCGGTCCCGGCGCTGCCCTCCGCGGAGCGTTGATCACGGGCGGCCTGCTCGGGGGCGGCCTTCGGGATGAGCATCCACTCGACGGCGGACGCCGCGGCCAAGAACCCGAAGGTGCCGGTCACGAAGGTGACCGCGCCGTAGCCGGTTTCGCAATCGAGGCCGTCGGGTGGGCAAGCCATGCCCTCGGGGATGACCGGCTCTTCCGGGCTGTAGACGCAGCGGATGCTCCACGTGCCCTTGCGTGGGAAGTCGTGCTTCTGCCGGAGCTTCTTACGCAGCATGGCGAGCATCTTGTCGCCGTGCGCCTTGGTGATGTCGGTGACGACGATGCGCGACGGGTCGCGCCGGCCGCCGGCCCCGCCGACCACGATGAGGCGCTGGCGCTTGCGGCGGCAGGCTTTGATCATGATCAGCTTGTTGGTGAAGTTGTCGATGCAGTCGATGACCACGTCGTAGCTGGGCTCGAGGATCCGCTCGGCGGTGGACGCGGTGAAGAAGTCCTCGACGACGCTCACGGCGATGGCCGGGTTGATGGCGCGGACGCGCTCGGCCAGGGTCGCGGCCTTGCCCTTACCGATGGTGCTGGAGAGTGCGTGGAGCTGGCGGTTGACGTTGCTCGCGCAGATCTCGTCGAGATCGACCAAGGTGAGCTTGCCGACGCCGGTCCGCGCCAAGGCCTCGACCACCCAGGAGCCCACGCCACCGAGCCCAATGACGCAGATGTGCCCTTGGGCGATGCGCGCCGCCGCCGCGGCTCCGTAGAGACGCTCGATACCGCCAAAGCGGACGGAGTTTTCGGAGGGCTCCATCGCCGGCGGCATATACAGAGGGTTACAGGCCCTTGTCGACAGGCGGGCCATGATCTGGAAGAAGGTCACCTAGAATGCGGACCGTCCTCGCCATCTCCCTGATCTTGCTCGTGACCCCCGCCTTTGGGGCCTCGGCGGCGCCTGCCGACGTCATGCCGCTCAACGCCTCGGAGCGCTCCTTGAGCAACGGTCTCAAGGTCATCGTGGTGCCCACGGGCTTCCCCGGCCTGGTCTCGGTCCAGATCCCGGTCCAGACGGGCTCCCGCAACGAGGTCGAGCCCGGCAAGACCGGCTTTGCGCACCTCTTCGAGCACCTGATGTTCCGGGGCACGCCCACCAACCCACCCGAGAAGTACCAGGCGGCCATGAACCGCGTCGGTGCCCGCCAGAACGCCTACACCAGCGACGACTACACGAACTACCACGTGACCTTCGCCAAGGAGGATCTGGAAGAGGTCTTGGCGCTCGAAGCCGACCGCTTCATGAACCTCGCGCTCACCGAGAACATCTTCGTGACCGAGACCCGCGCCGTCCTGGGCGAGTACGACAAGAACAGCGCCGACCCGGCCAACAAGCTCTACGAGCAGCTCCGCGACACCGCTTTCGCGGTGCACCCGTACAAGCATACGCCGATGGGCTTTCTCGCCGACATCCAGGCGATGCCGTCGCAATTCGAGTACGCCAAGACGTTCTTCTCGCGCTGGTATCGCCCCGAGCTCACCTCGCTGGTCATCGCGGGCGACGTCGAGCCCGAGAAGGCGTTCGCTTTAGCGGATAAATACTTCGGCAAGTGGAAGGTCGCGCCCACCTCTGGCCGCGTCGACATTCCCGTCGAGCCGACCGCCAAGGAGTACAAGTATACGCACCTGCAGTGGCCGCAGCCGACGGCGCCGTTGGTCTGGATTGCCTTCCACGGTCCCGCGTATTCGCCCACCAATCAGCGTCACGCCGCCATCCGCCTGGCGCTCGACGTGTACGCCGGCCCGACGAGCGAGCTCTACAAGAAGCTGGTCGAGCGCGAGCAAAAGGTCGACACGCTCTTCACCGAGATCCCGGACAGCGTCGATCCAGGGCTCATCTTGATCGCGGCGCGCTTGAAGAAGGTCTCCGACGCCGTCGAGGTGCGTGACGCCATCATGAAGGCGGTCGGCGAGGCGCGCAGCGCGCTGGTGCCGCCGTCGAAGCTCGCCGCCGCGAAGTCCGCGGCGCGCTATCAGCTCGCCGCGCACCTCGACAGCACCAGCTCGATCGCCGCGCGCGTGGCCGAGAGCGTCCGCTTCGAGCGTCGCTTCGGCACGACCAATCAGTATTACCGCACCATGGCGGGGGTGACCGCGGAGCAGCTGCGTGACGCCGCGCGCGCGGTGTTCACCGACGAGAATCTGGTGATCGCGTCGCTGTCGAACGAGCCGATGGCGCCGGAGATGGGGCGCGTCGGCAAGCTCAAGAGCTACGACGCGAACCGCGAGCAGAACGCGACGGTCGAGCTCTTGATGCGGCCATCGGCGCTGCCGATCGTCGACATGAAGGTGACCTTCAACGTCGGCTCGGCGCACGACCCGAAGGGCAAGGAGGGCCTCGCGACCCTGGCGGCGGCGATGGTCACCGACGCGGGCTCGCAGGCCGCGCGCATCGACGAGATCACCGCGGCCATGTATCCGCTGGGGGCGTCCTTCGTGGCGCAGGTCGACAAGGAGATGACGACGCTCACTGGGAAGGTTCACGGTGATGCCTGGTCTTCTTTCGCGGACCTCGTCTTTCCTATGCTGCTCACGCCGGGCTTCCGCAACGAGGATTTCACGCGCCTGCGTGACGCCCAGCTCGCGGCGCTGACCGAGGACCTGCGCGTCTCGAACGACGAAGAGCTAGGCAAGGAGCGCCTTCAGGGGAACACCTGGAAGGGCAGCGCGTACGCTCACCCGACGCTCGGCACCATCGCCGGCATCAAGGCGATCAACCTGGACGACGTGCGGACCTTCATCGCCAGGAACTACACCCGCGCGAATCTCGTCGTCGGCCTCACGGGGAACGCCAACGAGCAGCTGCTCGAGCGGGTGCGCAGTGAGCTCGCGGCGCTGCCGGCCGGCGAGCGCGCCGCCGCTCCGTCCGTCAAAGCGGCCGCGAACAAGGGGCTGTCGGTCGAGATCGTGCAGAAGGACACCCGCGCCACCGCGATCTCGATGGGCCATCCCATCGAGGTCACGCGCGGCCATCCCGACTTCGTGGCCCTCTATCTCGCGCGCACCTGGCTGGGTGAGCACCGCTCGCCGATGTCGCACCTCTATCAGCGCATCCGCGAAGTGCGCGGCATGAACTACGGTGACTACGCGTACATCGAAGCCTTCCCGAACGGCATGTTCCAGCTGCTGCCGTCGCCCAACCGCCCGCGTCACAACCAGCTGTTCGAGGTGTGGATCCGCCCGGTGCAGCCGAAGAACGCGCACATGGCGCTGCGCATCGCGATGTACGAGCTCGAGCGCCTGGTGAACGAGGGCATGACCCAGGAGCAGCTCGATGCGACGCGTGCCTACTTGATGAAGAATGTTTTGGTGATGACGTCCACGCAGGATGCCTCGCTCGGTTACGCGCTGGACGCCCGCTGGCACGGCACGCCGGACTTCGTGCAGTACATGCGCGACGGCTTGCAGGCGCTGACCCTCGAGAAGCTGAACGCCGCCATCAAGAAGCACATCACGCCCAAGGACATGCGCGTGGTGATGGTCACCAAGGACGCGAACGGCTTGAAGGCGGCGCTGTTGAAGGATGCGCCGAGCCCGATCACCTATGACGCGCCGAAGGGTGAAGATGTCACCGCCGAGGATGCGAAGATCAGCGTGATGAAGCTCGGCATCGCGCCGTCCGCCGTGACGGTCACGCCGGTGGAGCAGGTGTTCGCGAAGTGATCAGTCGGTGAGGGCGCGCCAGCCCGTGACCACTGTCTCGTAGCCGATCGCCTCGCCGGTGTTCGACGCGACGATGATGAAGTCGGTGGCGTTATCGCGATCGAGCCTGGCGTAGTCGAGCCCGGCGGCGCGGATTGTGTCTTCGAGGAACCCGGGCGATGCGCGGATGCGCCAGATGGCGACGACGCGCGTGCCGTCCTTCGAGATGAGGCCGGTGAACCCATCGCCGAGCGCGCCGCCGCAATACGTGTCGCTCACGTGCCGGCACCAGCTCTCGACCATGAAGGCCCCGAAGCTGTCCGCGACGACGACGTCGTAGTCCGCCGTGGGCACCGCTATGGCGTCCGCGCCGAGCGACACCTCCGGAGCGCGACGATTCATGACTTCGTAAGTCGTCGCCGGCAGCGCATGGTAGGTGTCGACCACGCCGGCAAACCCGCGCTCCCTCCATATGTCGTACATGAAGCGCGCGCCGTACGCGTAAGCGAACAGGAAGCTCGCGTCGTAGACGAGGTGATCCGACTCACGGGCACGCCACTGCTGATAGCCCTGGTAATGCGCGAGAGCCTCCGCGTACTGATCGTCGTCCCAGCCGAAGAGATCGAGCCCCGCGAGGTCTTCGTAGAGCGTCGCCTCGCCCTCGGTGACGGCGCGATGCGCGAGCTCCCAGTCGAAGCTGCCGCCTTCACCCCGAGCGAGAGTCAGCAGACCTTCCGCGCTCTGCATGGCGTGCACCAGCTCGTGCGTGAACGTGAGCGTCGCGCCGATGTCGTTCAAAGGCTTGCCACGATCGATGACCGTGATGCGGTCGCTCGCGGACGAGTAGAAGGCGGCGGTTTGAGCGATGGTGTTCCGCGTCCGCGCATCCAACGTCAGCGCGGGCGTCGACAAGCGAAGGAGCGCCAGCGTTGCGTTGCGCCGCGCGAAGGCTGTCCGCTGTTCCGGAGTCGTCTCGCTCACGGACTCGGCGATGACTTCCTCTTCCGTGCGAACGACGACATTCGGCGCCACCGCGCTAGGATTACGCAGCTTGCGTAGCCCCTCGAGCAAGTCCGCCTGGCACTCCGGCGCCCGGATATCGCATGGCGCGAAGTCACGCTCGCTCCCACAAGCGCCCGCCCCAAGCGCGATGACGAGAAGAATGCGTCGCATCAGAATGTCTTCCCAACCGCGATGACGGACGCAAGCGACCACGGGCTAATCTCCGGCGTCGGCGGCGTCACCTGCAGCTGCGGCCCAATCCCCGCCCGCACCGTGAAGCCCGTCGATGTCGCGAACTCGTAGCCGAGCAGGGCGGAGACCCCCCACGTGCGTCGGACCATGTCGTAGCCATAGAAGGTCAGCCGCTGCATCTGCGTGCTGCCAAAGCTCACGTCGAGCATGAGCCGATGCCGCCGCCCCAGGCTCGTCACGAGCCCTCCCGCTGCCCCACCCCAAACCGCCAAGTCGTCGTTCGGAGAGATGAACGTCATGCCGCCGCCCACATACGGCGCCAAGTGGACTATCTCAGCGGGCATGAACGTCACCCCAACCGAAACCCCAACCCCGCCAAACGCCGGCCCCGCTCCCGCCGCAACGGTGAAGCCGCTCCCATCCGCCCGCGCATCCAGCGCGACGAAGCTGACGAAAATTACAACGAGACTCACCCGCACGACGCCGTTATAGCAAATCCACCTGACAAATGCCGGCTCCACGTGTTGCGACAGGCGAAACCCCCAAAGGTTTCGTCGTCTGTCGCACGCATCCATCCCGCCCGCCCGTCCGCTATAAACGACACCGCATCGATGCGGCGCCATCCCCACCCAGGCGCTCTCTCTGGTGCTGAACAAATTGTCAGTGCCTCGTGTTAGTCTCGACTGAACAATGAGGGGAGGCGTGCGCATGACAACTCAGGCGCAGATGGAATCGTGTGTGTCCGATATTCTTTGTGCTTTACGGGGCGCGATGGACGACGCCCCCAGTGAGCGCGAAGGAGGCGCTCGAGCAACGTAGAAGGCGCCCACAGAAGTCGTGGCTGGAAGTCGCGGTGGCGACGCTGCCTGTGACGGCCTGCGTGCGCGTGTCGTGTGCTCGCGAAGCACTGCGCGGCGGTGCGGCTCTCTCGCGTGCTCGCGGAGCACGGCGTGGCGGCGCGGCTCTCTCTCGCCTTTGCGAAGCACGGCGTGGCGGTGCGGCTCTCTCTCGCGTGCTTGCGAAGCCCGGCGTGGCGGTGCGTCTTTCTCGCGTGCGTGC
>JBDHVB010000279.1:0-6183 GCA_039809465.1 Myxococcota bacterium | reverse complement strand
TGCTTGAAGTACAGCCGCATCACCGACCAGGCGCTCTTCTACACCGGCGAGAACGCCCTCGAGCAGAAGCTTCTCGTGCTCGAAGAGGCCGTCGGCATGGGCGGAAGCGCCTACAGCATCCGCGCGCTGCAGAGCGGCGAGGCCTTGAAGGTCGCGGCGACTGGCAAAGACCCGACGACCGGCAAGATGCGCACCGAGGAGTACACGGTGAAGGCGCGCACCGCCGTCATGATGACGACGACCGATCCCAACTTCGACGAAGAAACGCGCAGCCGTTTCATCCGCGCGACGGTGAACGAATCGCCGGAGCTCACCCGCCGCATCCTCGAAGTGCAGCGCCACGCCGAGACCATCGAGGGCATCGCTCTCGAGCGCCGAGCCGAGCGCGTGAAGACGATGCACCGCAACGCGCAGCGGCTCTTGAAGAACGTCACCATCGCGAACCCCTTCGCTCCGCAGCTCACCTTCCCGGCGACCTCGATCCAAGCGCGCCGCGACCACAAGAAGTACCTCGGTCTCATTCAGACGGTGGCTCTGCTGCATCAGGCGCAGCGGCCGACGAAGACGAAGAGCATTTACGGCGAGAAGATCGATTACATCGAGGTCGAACTCAAAGACATCGCCATCGCGAACCGCATCGCCCGTGACGTCCTCGTGCACGGCCACGGCGGAGTGACGCCGCAGGCGCGCCGGCTCTTCGCGCTCATTCGCGAGATGGTGACGCGCGGCACGGACGCGAAGACGAAGGACAACGCGCCAGCTTTCACGCGGCGGCGCTTGCGCGAGTTCACCGGCTGGAGCGACTGGCAGGTGCGCACGCACCTCACAGAGCTGACCGAGCTTGAGTACCTGAATGTCCGCCAAGGCGCATTCGGCAAGGAGTACGTCTATGTGCTCTCCGACACGCACCTGCTCGAAGCCGTGCCGGGGTTTGGACTCACCGACGTCGACGCCATCAGTGCCGCGCTCAACGGCCATGCAACGAAGACGCGCCGGCCGCAGCTAGCGGCGGTGCACGCGTGAGCCTCGAGGCGAAGCGGGGGAACCTTGAGGTGGGCGACGCCCACCTTGAGGAACCTCGTGGCACCTCGCGGCGCCGCGCAAAGCGCGTAGCTCGGCGCCAATCCACGGGAAACCGAGTGACCTCGAGCAGCGACGGCAGAGCGAGACGCGGGGGAGGGGGCCTCGCTGCTCTCGCCGACGCGTACCTCGAGCGTCTGCGAGCCCGAGGTTTCGCTGCGGGCTCACTCAAACATTACCGCAACATGCTGAACGACTTTCGTCGGGTAGTGGGCATTGAAGGGGTGAACGACGTGCGCGGCGTCCTTGCGCGCCATGCCGATGCCTACGGCGCAGAGCTTGCGACCCGAGGCCTTGCGCTCTCGACGCGGCTGCAGCGGTTGCGCTTCGTGCGGGCGTTCTTTGCGGACCTCGTTGACCGGGGTCACTTGCTCGTCTCGCCGGTGCGCGCCGTGCGCACGCGATCGCGGACCGACCAGCTTCCGAAGAGTGTGCCGAACGAAGCCAACGTCGTGCAGTTGCTCGAGGCCGTGAAGGTCAAAACCCCGCACGGCGTGCGCGACCGGGCGATGCTCGAGGTGCTCTATGGCTCGGCGCTGCGCGCGAGCGAGCTTGTCGGCCTCGACGGTAGCGACATCGACGTGACGGCGAAGCTCGTGCGGGTGCGATTGGGCAAGGGCGCCCGTGACCGACAGGTGCCGCTCACCCCTTCAGCGTGCCTTTGGCTGCGTCGCTATCTCGCTGAGGTGCGCCGGGAGTGGCTACCCCGCGGCTCGGCGTTGTTTGTGACGCGCGCGGGTAAGCGCGTCTCGACGTGGACGCTGCGTGCCATGCTCGAGCGTCTTTCGCAGCGCGCGCTTTGCGTTCCGTTGCTCGCGCATACGTATCGGCACGCGGCAGCGACGCATATGGTGAACGCTGGAGCGGACATCCGGTTCGTGCAGGAGATGCTCGGGCACGCGAGCGTGACGACGACGCAGGTTTACACCCGCGTGCGACCCCTCGACGTGAAGCGCACCCATACGACGTCGCACCCGCGCGAGGTCGCGTCATGAACGTCCGCGCGCAGATCGAGCCCTTCCTCGCCGCCATGACGACGCGCGGCTACGCGAAGTCGAGCTGCGTCAACTACCGCAGCCACCTCGGCCGCTTCGCTACCTTTCTCGAAGCGCAGGACGCCGGCGATGTTGAGCAGCTCTCGCGCGAGCGCATCGAAGACTACGTGCAGCACCTCGCGAGCGGCGAGAAGCCTTTGAGCGTTGCTACGCGCAACGTTCGGCTCTCTACCTTGAAGAGCTTCTGCCTGTGGCTCGTCGAGAGCGACCTGCTCGCCATCGATCCAAGCGAAGCGGTGGCGCACGGGCGCAAGCCCGTACGCCTCCCGCGAACGCTTCCATCTGTTGAAGTTGTCAAAGAGCTGCTGGCGGCGCCGGACCCGCGGTCGCTCGTGGGTTATCGCGATCGCGTCGTGCTCGAGCTTCTGTACCAGAGCGGTTTGCGCGTGGGAGAGCTTTGCGCCCTCGATGTCACCGACCTCGATCTCGCAAACGGCTTTGCCCACGTGCAGCGCGGCAAAGGCGGCCGTGGCCGCGTCGTGCCGATCGGAAAGCTCGCGGTGGAGCTCGTGACGAACTACGTCGTGCATGTGCGGCCGAAGCTCGCGAGGCGCGGCGAGCGCGCGCTCATCGTGGCGCGTACCGGCGCCCGGCTCGGCAGTCGGGGCGTCGAGCGCGTCATCGACCGGTGCGCTAAGCGCGTGGGCTTGGAGGGGCAGGTGACGCCGCACGTGCTCCGGCACACCTGCGCGACCCACATGCTCCGCGGCGGCGCGAACATCCGGCACCTGCAGGAGATGCTGGGGCACGCCTCGCTGTCGAGCACACAGGTCTACACCCAGGTGACAGTCGGCGAGCTGAAGGACGTGCATGCGCGGTTTCATCCGCGGGGCTCCGTCGAGGAAAGCAGCGTCAGACGGGCCAAAACCGTGCGATCTGGAAGATCGCGGAAGAGAGGCTTAGGATGATGGGTATGGCGACGTACAACGTGATCGTTCGTGACGGGCACCTCGTGAGCGAGGATCCGGTTGACCTCCCCGAGGGCACGAAGCTCACGGTCATTCATGACGAGGACATGAGCGCTGAAGAGCTGGTTGCTCTCGACGCCTCGCTTGATCGTGCTGCCGCGCAAGTGCGCAGCGGTCAGGTTCGCCCCGCCCGAGAACTGCTCGCCGAACTTCGCGCACGTCGGTGAAAGCGCGCGTCTCGTCGACCGCTGAAGCGGACAGTCAGGTCTTCACGGCAACGACTTGGTGGCAAGCGAATCGTCCCGCTGCGCCTTACCTCGTCGAAGAAGAGCTTGCTGCTGCCATTGCTCAGCTCGAGGAACAGCCGGAGAGCGGCACGCCGTTTCCTCGGCCGAAGTATCCGGACCTGCGCAAGCTGGTGCTGCCTCGCACGCGTTACTTCGTCTTCTACACATACGACGCGGCGAAGAGCGAAGTGATGATCCGCGTGCTGTGGAGCGCTTGGCGCGGCCGCTTGCCCGAGTCACTCTAGCTCCCGCTGGCGCGGGCCGTGCGCGCGCCAACTGACCACCGATTTTGCACGGCGCGTGACAGCGGACTTACGCGCCTCGGACGCAGCCGGCACTTCGCCTGCGCACTGAGCACGACTTCGCCCACTGGTTGATAGCCCGCCCCAAGTTCCGGAGGCGCGCGCAGCGCGCCGGAGGCTTGTACGGAATGCACGTTCCGTAAAGTCGGCCGAAGGCCGACCGAGGAGGCCGCCGCGCCAGGGCCATGTCCGATAACCGCGGTTATCGGACAAGCTCGTGCTGAGCAGCCGGCGTGACGCCGCGACTGAGCGCAGTGCACCACCTCGAGCTCGCGGCGGCGCGACGGATGGCAGCGCGAGCGGTGGCCCGTCGCCACCGAGCGCTTGAACCTCTCGCCCACTGTCCGCGCGGCGGCCCCCGCAGCTTGGGGCGGGCGGTCGCCTACTCGCCGCCCGGCGCGGTGCATGCGGCCCGCGCTCACCAGAGGTCACTGGGATGCATGCAGCGTGACGGGCACCTTCGCTCACCACACTCGGCTCACCCGTCGCACGCGCAACCCGTTGGCTGATGACACTCGAGCTGCCGGTTGATGCACGAATTGCCGCAGGCCTTTCCCGTCGTGCAGATCCGACAGCACGCCGCCGGCGTCGCCGGCACCTCGTCGGTCTCGAAGCACACGTCCGCCGTCTGCAAGCCTACCGAACCGGTGCCCACTAAGAAGCTCAGGACGAAACCAAGCATCGACCGCTCCCGCTCTCCCCGAGCAGAAGCGTACTCGATGCGCTATCGCGGTGCCGCTGAACCCCCGTTCAAAAGAAGCCCTTATAGGGGGGCCTGCCGAAATTCGTCGTAGTATGTCAGTACTACGACACGACCGCGCACCACGAGTGCAGGGAGCCGACGGCGGAGTGGGTCGCCGACAAGGAGCGCGGTAACTTCTGCGGCATGTTCAAACCGTTCGCCGGCGTGCGCGCCGCGGCCGACGACGTCGTGTCCGCTAAAGCGAAGCTCGAGGCGTTGTTCAAGAAGACGTGATCGGCGGCGCGCACGACGCTACTGTTGCGCTTTGCTCGCCATGAGAGTGTCTGGCACAAAAGGGGCAGTCTTCGGAGATGTGATGAGCGCTTTGCGTTACGTTCTGATGGGTTGCTTGCTGGTGACGAGTTGCAGCGATGACGACGGCGGCGACGAGCTCGAAGCTGAATGCGCCGACGCCTGTGACCGTTACTCGAACTGCCGCGGGGCAAGCGACGGCGAGATTCAAGACTGCGTGAATGTTTGCGCTGCGCTGGATGCGAGCGCAGATTGCGCGACGTTCGTTCGGCAGTATGTCACGTGCGTGCAAGGTCGTGGCTATTGCGAAAGTGCCAGCGCCCCACAGTGCAACGATGAGCGCGACCGTGCATTGGCCTGCTCTGAGAGTGCCGGTCCGTAATAGCGATTCATGATGATTCAACCTAAACGCTATCGTCCGAACACAAGTGCTTCCGATCGGGCCGAAATTAGGGCGCGGTTGCTGGAGCTGGGTGCAGGGATCACGGAGCTTGGTGCTGCTTACAGCGCTCAAGAGCAATCGCCTGATGGGTACGCGTTGGAATGGACCGTCGACTACGCCGACGTGTCTGACGTGGTGGGCCTCGATTCGTATCTCGACGCGCTCGTGGCGCAGCGGAAACTTTTGTTGATACGCTAAAGCGATTTTTCTCGGAGATGCCAATGCGGATCGTGCTTGTTGTTGTCGGTGTCGCGCTAGGCGGTTGCAACGGCGGCGTAAACGACCGCATCGATGCGAGCAATGAGGTTGTCGAGCAGCAAACGTTGCAGGTCGCAGCTCTGACTGCACGATTGGACGAGCTAGAGAGCTCGAACACCGCCTTGCAGTCCGCGTTGACGGCGGTCCAAGCGCAGGTAACGACGCTGCAAGGACAAGCCACAGATCCAGCGTTCTTGGCGCAGCTAGCTTCCTCGTCTGCTTCTCTCAACATCAGACTGACTGCTATAGAAGACTACGCTCGCGAGCGGCATCTGGAAGCACGATACGTCTTCGATGCCGACGACCAGATTCTAGGGCGTGCAATGCTGCTTGCCGCAACATCGTTGCTCTTCGTCGACCCTGTCGTTGAAGAGACGATCTTTGCGGCGACCGAGTATGAGGCTCTGTTTCCCGGCTGTAACAATCGGCCCGACGTGTTCTTCACAGGCCCTGGCTGTTCCGGCTCAGCGATCCTGCTTTGCGGGGACACTATCGATCTGTCGAAAGCAAGCTTGGGAATCATGGACCCAAGCAACGGCGCCGTTTTCGCGCTCCGAAGCGCGTATCAGAGCGGCACGGTTATCCAGTCCTACAGGACGTTCACGCCTGGTGAGCCATGCATCGGCGTTTCGCCGTCTGCTAGCGGTAATGGGTTCGGTCTGACGCTGGTCAAGCAGTACGCCGATTTCGCGCCTGGTGTGACCGTGTCGTCGATGCCGTGGCCGCTTGACTAGCGCGCGTTGTGCCCGTCACGCTGCATGCATCACGTTGTCCTCGATTGCGGACAAGTCGCATGCAGCGCGCCGGGCGGCGAGTAGGCGACCGCCCGCCCCAAGCTGCGGGGGCCACCGCGCTGG
>JBDHVB010000278.1:0-6217 GCA_039809465.1 Myxococcota bacterium | reverse complement strand
TTCGCCAAGGTCGCGATGCCCGCCGTGTACGCGACACCGGCGGCGCGCTCGATCACGACCACGTCGGGCGGCAGCAAGCGATCCGCCACCCAAACCACGAAGCGACGCACGGCGAGCACCGCGCGAATGACCCAGCCTGGGGGCGGCGTGCGCATCCGGCCCTTGGGGACACCGCTCAACTCCGCTGAAACGGACATCGCATCACGCTAGAGATAGTGTTTGGCGGCTGTAACGCAGCTCTGCACGTAGCCACCGCCAAAGAGGTTCGCGTGCACCAACAAAGGGTAGAGCTGATAGAGCTTCACGCGCTCCTTCCAGCCCGGGCGCAGCGGCGCCGCCTCCGCGTACGCAGCAAACACGCGCTCGCTGAAGCCGCCGAACATGCGCATCATCGCGAGGTCGACCTCACGGTCACCGCCGTAGACCGCGGGGTCGATCAAGCACGGCATCCCACGCTCATCCACGTGCAAGTTGCCGCCCCACAGATCTCCATGCAGACGCGATGGCGGACCACTCTCGCCGATGACGTCGGGCAACACCCGCAGCAACCCGTCGAGCACGCGGCGGTCGCCCGAAGAGAACGCGTCACCCGCCCGCGCGATGAGCGGCATCAAGCGCTCGTCGCGGTAAAACTCGGCCCACGTCCCATGCGGGCGATTCGATTGCGGCAGCGTCCCGATGTAGTTGTCGGTCGGCAGGCCATAGTCCTTGGCGCCAGCGCCATGCAGCGCCGCCAAGCCACGCCCGAGGAGCTCATCGAAGTCCAGCACGCGTGGCGCGGACTCCAAGAGCTCGAGCACCAGCACGTGCTCACCGATGCCCAGCACCTCGGGCACGCGCAGCGCTCCCGTGGCACGCAACCAATCGAGGCCCTCCGCTTCGCGCTGAAACATCATCGCCGGCGCCCGCGCGTTCGATTTCACGAACAGCTCGCGTCCGTCCGCTAAAACGACCATATGCGCGTCATTGATGTCGCCGCCATGCAGGCGCGACGTCCGCACCACGCGCGAGTCGGTCAGGCGCGCGACTTCTTGGGCGATGGTGCTAGCGAGCAAGGCCATGGGTGCGCTTCAAGAACGCGAGCAGCCCACGCGACCCCGCCTCGACCAGATCGTAGACGTGCTCGAAGCCATCGGGTCCACCCGCGTACGGGTCGGGCACCGAGGCGCCCTTGGGGCTCTCCGGATCGAAGTCACGCAACAGAAAAACGCGCCCGCGCTCCACGTCCGACCGCGCGATCAGCTGCAAGTTGCGATAGTTCTGCGCGTCCATCGCGATCGCGTAGTCGCACTCGGCGAACATCTCGCCACCGAAATGCCGCGCGCGGCTCACGAGCTTCACACCGCGTCGCAACGCCGTTGCATAGCTACGCGGATCGGGCGCTTCACCCACGTGCCAAGCGCCGGTGCCCGCGCTCGAGATGGCGATCTCGCCACCCAAGCCCTCGGCTTCGACCAGGTGACGCATCACCCCCTCGGCGGTGGGTGAGCGGCAGATGTTACCGAGACAGACGAAGCAGACACGGATCATGCGCTAAGTAGATCGAGCAGGTCTTCACGCGTCAACCGCAAAGCAGCATCACCGCCGCCGAGCGCCGCGTCAGCCAAGCCACGCTTGCGCGCCTGCAGCTCGAGCATGCGCTCTTCGACCGTGTCCTTCGCGACCAAGCGATACACCATCACCGGCTTGTCCTGACCGATGCGGTGCGCGCGGTCGGCCGCCTGATCTTCCACCGCCGGATTCCACCACGGGTCGAGCAAGAAGACGTGATCCGCCGCGGTGAGATTGAGCCCCGTGCCACCCGCCTTGAGCGACACGAGCATGATCGGCGGCCCATCGGGGTTCTGGAACTCGGCCACCACCGCGCCACGATCCGCGGTCGAGCCGTCCAAGCGCGTGAACGGCAGCATCGCGTCTCTCAGCGGCTGCTCGACGCGATCCAAGAGCGAGGTCCACTGCGAGAAGACCAGCGCCTTGTGCCCATCGGCCACCGCCTCCTCGAGCTTCTCGAGCAGCATGTCCACTTTGGCGGAGTGCAGGATGGACTCGCCGCCCGGCACCATCCCCGCGTGCGACGCCACCTGCCGCAAGCGCAGCAGCGCCTCCAACGCCTGCATGACGTTGCCCTCCCCTGCCCCGAGCTTCTCGACGACGTCACGGCGCGACGCCGCGTGGATGACGTCGTAGACGGCGCGCTCGGTGTCGCTGAGCACGCAGCGCAGCACCATCTCGGTGCGCGGCGGCAGCTCGGGCGCGACCTCTTTCTTCAAGCGGCGCAGCACGAACGGCGCGACGCGCTCGCGTAGGTGCGCGGCGGCCCCAGGCTCACCGCGCTCGATGGGCTTCGCCAGGCGCTCATCGAAGTCACGGCGCGTCCCCAATAAACCCGGGTTCACGAAGTGCATCTGACTCCAGAGCTCCTCGAGGCGGTTTTCGACCGGGGTGCCGCTCAAGGTCAGCTTGAAGTCGCCCTTCAATGCGTACGCGGCGCGCGTCGTCTGACTGTCGGGGTTCTTGATGGCCTGCGCTTCGTCGAGGACGATGGTGTCGAACTTCTCGCGCGCGAGCTCGCCGATATCGAGGCGCAGGATGGCGTAGGTCGTGAGGAGCACGTCGACGTCACGGTGCAGGGAGCGCGACGGGCCGTAGTACATGCCGACCCGCAAGTTTGGCCGGAACTTCGTGAGCTCGGCGTGCCAGTTGAAGAGCACGCTCGTCGGCGCGACGACCAGCGCGCGCCCACGCAGCGCGGTGATCGCTTGCACGGTCTTCCCGAGGCCCATGTCGTCCGCGAGAATGCCGCCGAGCCCTGCCTCACGCAGGAAGCACAGCCAATCGACGCCGCGACGCTGATAGCTACGGAGCGACGCCGTGAGCCCCTCGGGCAAGTCACTCGCGGGGATCGCGGTGAAGCCCGCGACCAACGCCGCGAGCTTCTCGAAGCCAGGCGGATCGGGCTCGCCCAAGTCCGTCGCGAGCTTCTTGAGATCGAACATGCCCGCTTGCGACACGACGCCGTCATCGGCGCGCGCCGCGAGGACGTCCATCAGCCGCTCGCCGTGCTTTGCGAGGAAGTCCGCGGGCAGCGGCGCGACGCCGCCCGAGAGCAGCGGCACCAACGGCTCGCCACGGCGAAACGCATCGAGCACGGCCTTGCTGTCGGCGGCGCGGACCGAGCCGTCCATGTCGGTGGTCTCGAACGCGAGGTCCAAGGCGTTGCCCTTGATGGCGACGCGCGCCGTGAGCGTGGGCAAGAGCCGAAAGTCGCGCGCCGCGCCCGTGGCCGCGTCATCGGACCAATCCTCGAGCTTGCGGGCAAACGCCACCGCTTCGGCGAGCGGAACGGTATGGCGGACACCAGGCAGGAGCTTGAGCTCGCTCGCCAAGCGCACGACGAGCTTGCGCTCCGCGGCCTGATCGCGCACCGGCACCGCGCCTTGCAGGTGAACGAGCTTGTCGCCGTCGATGCGCGCGGTCGGTGGATCACCGTAGACGAGCGTCGCTAAAACGGACAGAGAAGTGTCTTCGCGCGTCGTCTCGAGCTGGATGCGCGGCCGCGCCTTCTCGGCCTTGGGGAGGCTCTTGGTGAGATCGAGAATGGCCACGTTCTTGGCGAGCCGTGGCAGGAGCCCCGTCACCAGGTCGGGGATCTCGTGCTTGCGGAAGATCTTGCCACGACGCAGGTCTTGCACGTCGCGCGCCGTGACCTTCGACTGATCGAACGGCCGCAGGGTCTCGTCCTCGAGCACGACGCCGTTGGCGTAGACCGCGCGCACGCCCGGATCTTGCTCGATGCTGACGCGCACGCCCTCGGGCACGTCCTCGAGGCGCGCGCGCATGCCCGCGGTCGGCTCACCCGTCGTCACGGGACGCCCATCGAGCGTGATATCGGGCGCGTCACGCAGCGCCGCGAGGAGCTTTGCCATCTGCTCCGACGCGAGCTGGCCGCGCGTGCTCGAGCCCAGCAACACCTCGATGCCCAAGTCTTGCTGGGTCGCGATGAACGGCTTCGATCTATCGAACGAGAGCATCGCGAGCGTGTTGCTGAGCGGCTCCTCGTGCTTGCCGGTGACCATGACGCGGTCGAAGCCGAGGAACTTGCCGCTGGTGAAGCGGTAGCCGATGTAGCCGGTGGTCTGCTCGGACTTGGGCGCGAAGAGCGACTCGCCTTTTTCTTCCGCCTGCTTGACCGCGATCACCGCCGCCGCGACATGAATGCACGCGGCCGCGGCGCTCGGACACTCGCACGACCACTCGGCGTCGTCCGGAAAGAGCGTGACCAGCGGCGCGACCATGCCCCCTTGCATGGAGACGCGCAGATCGAGCTCACGCCCCTGAGCGCGCTCGCCGATCACGGCGCCTTGGCGTACCAGCTCGACCCCACGCGACCAGATGGCCGGAGGACATGCCTTACGCACCGCTGCAAACGTAGCGTCAATCACGGGGCTGCCACCTCTAACGCCCCCGCCGGCATTGTGCTAGGCCTTCTTGCCGTCATGACTGTGACGCAAAAGCTCTTGCTCCTCGAAGGTGTTCACCCAGTCGCGCGCGATAAGCTGGCCGCGCGCGGCTACAGTGTCGAAGCCCTGCCGCAGGCCCTCGGCGAAGAGGACTTGGTGAAGGCGGTGAAGGGCGTGCACGCCCTGGGCATCCGCTCGAAGACGCAGGTCACGCCGCGCGTCCTCGAAGCGGCCAACGAGCTCTTGGTGGTCGGCGCGTTTTGCATCGGCACCAATCAAGTAGCGCTCGACGTCGCGAACCGCCAAGGCGTGCCGGTCTTCAACGCGCCTTACAGCAACACGCGCAGCGTCGCCGAGCTCGTGCTCTCCGAGATCATCGCGTTGTCACGCCGCCTCACCGAGGTGTCGTCGCGCGCGCACAAGGGCGAGTGGGTGAAGTCGGCCGCTGGAGCGCACGAGGTGCGTGGGCGTGTCGTCGGCATCATTGGCTACGGGCACATCGGGAGCCAGCTGTCGGTCCTGGGCGAGTCGTTGGGACTGCGCATCATCTACTACGACATCATCAAGAAGCTGCCGCTGGGGAACGCGAAGTCGTGCGAGACGTTGGAGCAGCTGCTCGAGCAGGCCGACTTCGTGACCTGTCACGTGCCCGCGACGCCTTCGACCGAGAACATGATCGGCGAAGAGCAGCTCGCGAGGATGAAGAGGGGCGCGTGCCTCATCAACGCGAGCCGGGGCAGCGTCGTGGTCATCCCGGCGCTGGCGGCGGCGTTGAAGTCGGGGCACATCGCTGGCGCGGCCGTCGACGTCTTCCCGCACGAGCCCGCGAGCACGAAAGAGCAGTTCGTGAGCGAGCTGCAGGGCCTCGCGAACGTCATCCTGACGCCGCACATCGGTGGCAGCACCGAAGAGGCGCAGGAAGCGATTGGTCACGAGGTGGCGGACAGCCTGGTGCGCTTCCTCGAGCAAGGCAGCACGCTGGGCGCGGTGAATTTCCCGCAGATCGACGCCGGCATCACGCGTGGCGCGCATCGCATCTTGAACGTGCACCGCAACGTGCCCGGCGTTCTGGGTAAGGTGAACGGCATCGTCTCCGAGCTCGGCGCCAACATCGAGGGCCAGCAGCTCGTGACCGATTCGAACATCGGTTACCTCACCATGGACGTCGCCGCCGCGGACGCGCAGAACGTGTGCGCGCGCGTGAGCAAGCTCGACACGAGCATCAAGACGCGGCTCGTTTACTGATGGAAGCACCGGTCCTCGAGAGCGAGCGGCTGCGCCTGCGCGGCCACCGCCTCGAGGACTTCGACCCGCTGGCCGCCATGTGGGCCGACCCCGCGGTGGTGCGCCACATCAGCGGCACTCCGCAGTCACGCACCGAGAGCTGGGCGCGCTTGCTCCGCTATGTCGGACATTGGCGGCTTCGGCCCTACGGTTTCTGGGCGCTCGAGGAGCGGGCGACCGGCGCGTACTTGGGAGAGGTCGGGTTCGGCGACTTTCATCGCGAGCTCGAGCCGAAGCTCGAGGACATCCCCGAGGCCGGCTGGGTGCTCGCATCCCACGCCCACGGCAAGGGCTACGCCCTCGAAGCCATGCACACCGCCCTCGCCTGGCTCGACGCCCGCCACCCCCGCACCCAATGCATCATCTCGCCAAGCAACCGCCCCTCCCAGAAGCTCGCTGCCAAGCTCGGCTTCACGGCGTCTCATGATGCGCGTCATCGGGGTGAAATCGTTACGGTTTGGGTCCGGGGAGTC
>JBDHVB010000277.1:0-6404 GCA_039809465.1 Myxococcota bacterium | reverse complement strand
AAGGTCTACGTCGCCATCAAGCGCAAGCTGCAGGTCGGCGACAAGATGGCCGGCCGCCACGGCAACAAGGGCGTCATCTCGCGCATCCTGCCGATCGAAGACATGCCGTACACGGCGGATGGCTCGCCGGTCGACATCGTCCTCAATCCGCTGGGCGTTCCGTCGCGTATGAACGTCGGCCAGATCCTCGAGGTTCACTTGGGTTGGGGCGCGCGCACCATCGGTCGCAAGCTCCAGTCGTACGTCGATCAGAACTGGTCGACCGACAAGCTCAAGAAGGAGCTCAAGAAGTACTTCGATCACACCGAGGTTGCTTCGTTCGTCGATGAGCTCTCCGACGAGGAGACGCGCAAGCTCATCTCCAAGGTCAAGGACGGCATCCACTTCGCGTCGCCGGTCTTCGAAGGCGCCGCGGAGACCGAGATCAAGGACGTGCTCGAGAGCGCGGGCTTGTCGCTGCGTGGTCAGACCACGTTGTTCGACGGCCGCACCTCGGAGCCGTTCGATCAAGAGGTCACCATCGGCATCATGTACATGCTGAAGCTGCACCACTTGGTCGACGACAAGATCCACGCGCGCTCCATCGGTCCGTACTCGCTCGTCACCCAGCAGCCGCTCGGTGGTAAGGCGCAGTTCGGCGGTCAGCGTCTCGGTGAAATGGAAGTCTGGGCGATGGAAGCCTACGGCGCCGCTTACGCGCTGCAGGAGTTCCTCACCGTCAAGTCCGACGACGTCACCGGCCGTACGCGCATGTACGAAGCCATCGTCAAGGGCGAGAACGTCCTCGAGAGCGGTGTGCCGGAGTCGTTCAAGGTCTTGATGAAGGAGCTCCAGGCGCTCTGCTTGGACGTCGAGCTCGTCGAAGACGGCAACCCCATCAACCTCGACGGTGGTGGCGGCGGCGGTGGTGGCGGCCCGATGCCCCCCAGCTTCAACAACTAAAAAGCCTGTTCGGGTGCTCCGTTTTCGCGGAGCACCCGTCCTCATCGAATCGAATCAGAACGTTTTAACGGATTGAGCGGAGTGTAGAACGTGAAGGATATTTTTTCGTTCTTCGAGAAGCCGAAAGACCCAGAGAACTTCAACGCCATTCGCGTGTCGATGGCATCCCCCGAGAAGATTCGCGAGTGGTCGCACGGTGAAGTGAAGAAGCCGGAGACCATCAACTACCGTACGTTCAAGCCCGAGCGTGACGGCCTGTTCTGCGCGAAGATCTTCGGACCCATCAAGGACTACGAGTGCTTGTGCGGCAAGTACAAGCGCATGAAGCATCGCGGCATCGTCTGCGAGAAGTGCGGCGTCGAGGTCATCCAGTCGAAGGTCCGCCGTGAGCGCCTTGGCCACATCAACCTGGCCACCCCGGTCGCGCACATCTGGTTCCTGCGCTCGCTGCCGTCGCGTATCGGCGCGCTGCTCGACATGACGTTGAAGGAGCTCGAGAAGGTCCTGTACTGCGAAGCGTTCGTGGTGCTCGACCCGATGGGCGTCGCCGAGCTCAAGAAGGGCCAGCTGCTCACCGAAGACGAGTACAACGCGGCCATCGAGACCAATGGTCCCGAGACCTTCGTCGCCGCCATGGGCGGTGAGGCCATCCGCGATCTCTTGAAGAGCATCGACCTCGAGTCGACTTGCAAGACGCTGCGCGAAGAGATGGTCGCCACCTCGTCGGAGGCCAAGCGCAAGAAGTACTCGAAGCGCTTGAAGGTCGCAGAGGCGCTCCGCGATAGCACCAACCGTCCCGAGTGGTTGATGCTCGAGGTCATCCCGGTTCTGCCGCCGGATCTGCGTCCGTTGGTTCCCTTGGACGGCGGCCGCTTTGCGACGTCGGACTTGAATGACCTCTACCGCCGCGTGATCAACCGTAACAACCGTCTGAAGCGGTTGCAGGAGCTGAACGCGCCCGAGATCATCATCCGCAACGAGAAGCGCATGCTTCAAGAAGCGGTCGATGCTTTGTTCGACAACGGCCGCCGCGGCAAGACGATCACTGGTCCCAACAAGCGTCCGCTGAAGTCCTTGAGCGACATGATCAAGGGCAAGCAGGGCCGCTTCCGTCAGAACTTGCTCGGTAAGCGCGTCGACTATAGCGGTCGTTCCGTCATCGTCGTCGGCCCGGAGCTCAAGCTCCACCAGTGCGGTCTGCCGAAGGTCATGGCCCTCGAGCTCTTCAAGCCGTTCATCTACAACAAGCTCGAAGAGCGCGGGTACGTCACCACCATCAAGTCCGCGAAGAAGATGGTCGAGAAGGAGAAGCCCGAGGTCTGGGACATCCTCGACGAAGTCATCCGTGAGCATCCGGTCTTGTTGAACCGCGCGCCGACGCTGCACCGCTTGGGCATCCAGGCGTTCGAGCCGGTCTTGATCGAAGGCAAGGCGATCCAGCTGCACCCGCTGGTCTGCACCGCCTTCAACGCGGACTTCGACGGTGACCAGATGGCCGTGCACGTTCCATTGAGCGTCGAAGCTCAGCTGGAAGCGCGCGTCCTGATGATGTCGACCAACAACATCCTGTCGCCGGCGAACGGCCGTCCGATCATCGTCCCGTCGCAGGACATCGTCCTCGGCTGCTACTACATGACGCGCGAGCGCGCGTTCGTGAAGGGCGAGGGCATGAAGTTCGGCTCGATGGACGAGCTGCGCGCCGCGTACGATCACGGCGCCGTCGACCTGCAAGCTGCGGTCGAGTGCCGCATCAACGGCAAGCGCGAGAAGACCACGGTCGGCCGCGTCTTGATGTACGAGGTCGTGCCGAAGGACCTGCCGTTCAGCTCGGTCAACAAGGTCATGGACAAGAAGGCGCTCGGCGCCCTCATCGACCAGTGCTACCGCCGTGGCGGACAGAAGGCGACCGTCCTTCTCGCCGACCACCTCCGTACGTTGGGTTACACCAACGCGACGAAGGCAGGCATCTCGGTCAGCATCTTCGACATGCAGATCCCGGCCAAGAAAGAGCAGTTCGTTAAAGCGGCTCAAGATCAGGTCCAGGAGATCGAGAACCAGTACACCGAAGGTCTCATCACCGACGGTGAGCGCTACAACAAGGTCATCGATATCTGGTCGCGTGTCGCCGAGGACCTCGAAGGCGAGCTCATGAACGAGATCGCCTCCGAAGAGGTGAAGAAGGAGGACGGCAGCGAAGCCAAGCGCATGCCGTCGTTCAACCCGATCTTCATCATGGCCGACTCGGGCGCCCGTGGCTCGCGCCAGCAGATCAAGCAGCTCGCCGGTATGCGCGGCCTCATGGCCAAGCCGTCGGGTGAAATCATCGAGACGCCGATCACCGCGAACTTCCGCGAGGGTCTGTCCGTTCTCGAGTACTTCACCTCGACGCACGGCGCGCGTAAGGGTCTCGCCGACACCGCGTTGAAGACCGCGAACTCGGGTTACTTGACCCGCCGTCTCGTCGACGTCGCGCAGGACACGGTCGTGACCGAGTTCGACTGCGGCACGCTGGACGGCATCGAGATCGAGGCGCTGGTCGAAGCGGGCGAGATCATCGAGCCGTTGGGTGATCGCATCTTGGGTCGCGTGGCGCTGGAGGACATCGTCCACCCGCACACCGATCAGGTGGTGGTGACCGCCGGCGAAGAGATCGACGAAGCCAAGGTCACTTTGATCAACGACTCACCGATCCGTAAGGTTCGCGTGCGCTCGCCGATGACCTGCCAGACCAAGCGCGGCATCTGCATGGCCTGCTACGGCCGCGACCTCGCGCGTGGTCACAAGGTCAACATGGGCGAAGCGGTCGGCGTCATCGCCGCGCAGTCCATCGGTGAGCCTGGCACCCAGCTGACGATGCGTACGTTCCACATCGGCGGTATCGCGTCTGGTCGCGCGGTGCAGTCGGCGTTGGAAGCCCGCGCCGCCGGCGTCCTGAAGTACATCAACCTCAACACCGTGAAGAAGGCCGACGGCACCATCGTCGTCATGAACCGCAACGGTGAAGTAGCGTTGGTGGACGAGGGCGGCCGCGAGCGCGAACGCTATAGCGTCAACTACGGCGCCCGTCTGGTCGGCCCCGAAGGCCACAAGGTGAAGGCCGGTGAAGTGATCGCCGAGTGGGATCCCTTCGCAGTGCCGATCCTCACGGAGGTGAGCGGTATCGTGAAGTTCGGCGACGTCATCGAAGGCGTCACGATGAACGAGACCCTCGACGAAGTGACCGGTCTGTCGCGTAAGCGCATCATCGAGTCGAAGGACAAGGACACCCGTCCGCGTTTGACGATCAAGGATGCGAAGGGCGACACGGTTCGCTTGCCGAACTCGGACAACCAGGCTCGCTACTTCTTGCCGGTTGGCGCCAACATCGCCATCACGGAAGGCGACAAGGTCGAGCCGGGCGACGTCATTGCGCGTATCCCGCGAGAAACCACGAAGGACAAGGACATCACCGGCGGTCTGCCGCGCGTTGCCGAGCTCTTCGAGGCGCGTAAGCCGAAGGACCACGCTGTTATCAGCGAGATCGACGGCGTCGTGCAGTTCGGCAAGGACACCAAGGGCAAGCGCAAGATCATCGTGGTGCCTGATGTTGGTGAGCCGATGGAGTACTTGGTGCCGAAGGGTCGCCACTTGACCGTTCAAGAGAACGACCGCGTGAAGGCGGGCGATGCTTTGATGGACGGCCCGGCGAACCCGCACGACATCCTCCGCGTCATGGGCGAGAAGATGCTCGGCCGCTACCTGGTCGACGAGATCCAGGAAGTCTACCGTCTGCAAGGCGTCCGCATTAACGACAAGCACATCGAGTGCATTTGCCGCCAGATGCTCCGCCGCGTCCGCGTGAAGGACGTCGGTGACACGACGTTCCTCATCGACGAGCAGGTCGAGAAGACCGAGTTCGAGAACGAGAACGAGCGCGCGATGAATGCGGGCGGTCGTCCGGCGCAGGGCGAGCCGATGCTGCTTGGTATTACCAAGGCGTCGTTGTCGACTGAGTCGTTCATCTCGGCTTCGTCGTTCCAAGAGACCACGAAGGTGTTGACGGAAGCCGCTTTGGCGGGTCGCGTCGACAATCTCCGCGGCCTCAAGGAGAACGTCATCATGGGTCGGTTGATCCCGGCGGGTACGGGCATGAGCGGTTACGCCATGCTGAACGCGACGGTTGATCCGGAGCTCCTCGAGGAAGATGAGGAGTACGAGATGACGCTGGAAGACCGCGAAGGACCGCTGCTTGCAAACCTTCCGGGGATTGCGGTTAACGAGTAGTCGGTAGCTAGCTCAAACGAATGAGCCCGGGCTCCGCGGAAGTGGGGTCCGGGCTTTTTTGCGTTTGGGCTATCTGCTTCTTGGTTGTTTGAACGCGCGTTCGCCGCACCGGTGACATCGACCACGATGCTTTCAAGGATGAGTAAAATCGTGCTGGGTGCGTGCCTGCTTGTATGCGCGGGCTGCGGCAACGGTGCGACGCTGCCTTGGGACGGTGCTGGCGAATTGCGCATAAGTGGCAAGGTCGAGGCACCTAGGCCCTTGGAGCCTCTCTATTCAGAAAACGGATACTCGTTTTTCTACGCGAACGGTCTAGGTGAGGTTGCTGTCAGCGGCGAGAGCGCGAAGAGCTTCGCTGTATATAATGTCGTGCTTGACGAGGCTTCGCGCAGGGAACTTTTGCAACGGATATCTTGGGACGACTGGGGCGACCTCAGCGGCGAGTGGGGACAGACCGGCCTTGTAGACGACGCATCCCTGATCAAACTGCGGTCCAGTGTCATGGGCTATGAGCAGCTTTTGGTATGCCACGCTTCATGTGCGACGTCAGACGTCCCCAGCGGCCTACGACGACTGGTCGCTTCGTACGACGAGACACTGGCGTGGCTACGCAGCTTGGGCAGTCGGGCGACAGGTGGTGTTCGAGTTGTCGTCCGCGAGGATTTTGCGGAAAATTATCCGATGGGGTTTTACGATTGGCCACTTGACCGAGAGTTGTTGATCGCTGCCGCATATGGCTCAGCTGAGTATGAAATCGGAACAAGTATGCTCATCGACGGCGCGGCCGCAGTCGTGTTGCGGGAGCTTCGCAATCGCTGGGAAGCCGAGCAATACTTCGCGGGTGGGAGTTTGCGCGTTCCTGTCGTGATCGACAACGAGCACTACTTCAGCATAGCGATCCGTGATGTCACGCCTTTCGAAGACGCGACCGGAATTGTTCGTTAGTTGGCGAATCTTTCCAGCGAAATCGCGAGGTTCAAGCGACTGAGCCATCAGCCCCGTGTAACACATCTCGCGCCGGCACTGCCGGCAAGGGCGAGATCGGCTCTCCTCGCTCGAGGTGTACAGGCCAGCTTCTCGGCGAGGCTTCCGGTGTGAGTGCAGCGACCAGCTCGATGCGAACCGTCGAGCGTGCGAATCAGGGTAGAAAAATCCATGTGCGGATTGGGGTTTTAAACGGCCATCTTCGCTCCGTCCAT
>JBDHVB010000276.1:0-6448 GCA_039809465.1 Myxococcota bacterium | reverse complement strand
GAGAGGATGATGCGGACGTCGGCGGCGTATTTGCCGTTGGGGTCCACGGCCAGGTAGCGCTCGTAGGCGTCGCGGGCCTTGGGGATGTTGCCCATGGCTTGGTGGACGTTGCCCAGGGCGACCAGGGTTTGGCCGCTGCGCGGGGCGAGCTCGATGGCGCGCTGCAGGTGCTTGAGCGCGAGGTTGTTCTGCTCGGTATCGAAGTAGGTGGTGCCTAAGCCCAGGTGCGCGCGCTCGTTGGTCTCGTCGAGCTCGATGGCCTCCTTGAAGGCGGCGATCGCGCCCTTGAGGTTGCCGCGCTTGTAGAGGGCGTTGCCCTTGCCGACCAGGCGGTTGGCGGCGACGTCAGGTGGCTCGGGCGGGCGGTTGTCGGGGACGGCGGGGTCGTTCTTGGGCGACTTGGGATCGGGTTGAGCGGCGGTGACGGCTGGTTGGGTCGGCGGGGGTGTCGGTGTTGGCGGAGCGACGGGCTGTGTGGGCTGTGGGGGGGCCTCGACGACCTTGGGCTGCTGCGGGACCGGCTCGGCCGCTTTGGCGGGCGGCGGCTGCTGTTCGTGCACTGGCGGTTTTGGCGGATCTTTTGCGACGACTGGAGGCGGCGCGGGCGGCACTTCTTTGGGCTTGTCGCCCGAGTGAATGAAGAAGATGCCAGCGACGATGGCGGCCGCGATCGCGGCCACGACGAACGGAGCTTTGCGGAGCGGTGGCTTGGCTTCGATGGCGGCTTCGTCGAGGTAGTCCTGGTTGATTAGGGCGATGGGGCGCTCGCCGAACGCCTCTTCGGGAGTGCGCGGGAGGCTCTCGTCCGCGAAAGCGCCGCGCACCGGCCGGCCTAGCTGTGCGTCGAGGTCGGGCTCCGTGAAGCTCGCGTCGTCGTTGGTGAGGGGCGTGGCGTCGTCGTCCTGGTCGTCGCCGCCGTCGTGCGTCCCGGCGATGAATGTTCCGTGGGACGCCTGCTGGAGCCTGTGGGACGCCTCCTCGAGGAGGTGCACGCCGTTCGGATGCAGCGCGGCTTCTGGCGTGACGCCTGGGATCTCGACGGTGTCGTCGTTCTCGTCCACGTACCTTACGGGCGCGAACGTCTTGGCGACGACTGGCAGCTCGGAGATGTCGCCCGCCGTCATGTTGCCGTGCGCGATGGCGGCGCGAAGCTCCTCCGCTAAAGCGGGCGGTGGCGCCGGCGCGGGCACGGCAATGGGAGCGGATACGGCGGGCGTCGACGCGGCTGGCGGCGGCGCGCTGAAGCTCATGAAGGGCGGCGCGGGAGCCGGCACTTCCGGCGCGGGGTGCGGCGCGGCTGGCGCAAACGCGGTGGCGGAGGGCGCAAACCCGGGTGTCTCCGGCGTGACGGTGGAGGACGCAAACCCAGACATTTCTGGTGCGACGGTGGAAGGCGCAAACCCCGGCATCTCCGTCGCGACGCTCATCGGCGGCGGGAGCGGCATCGGCAGCGGCATCTCCGCCTCGGGGAGCTCGTCGACGAGCCGAAGCTCGGGCTCGGGGGCCGGCGTGGCCGCGCCGTTGCCTGCGAGGAAGCCTTGATAGGCGTAGGGCCAAGGCGGCGCTGCGTCGTTTCCGAAGGTCACCCCACGACGCTCATCGGCCGTCACGGGCGTTGGTGCCACCGCGGCGAGCTCTACGGCGATGGCTTCCGGCAAGATGGTGCCGGCGTGACCTTCGAAGTTGAGCTCGGGGGCGTCCTGCTGCTCGGCTTCCGGGGCTTGCTCACTCCCGCTCTCGGGCTCGCCGTGCTCTTCGCCCGCCATCGCGGACTCCGGCAGGTGCTCTTCATCGAGCGGCGGCGCGTCTTGCGGGCGTGACGACACGTCGAAGATGAGACCCTCGAAGTAGAGCTTCGAGACCACGTTCAGCGCCTCGAGGTCTCCGAAGTCCGAGTCCTCGACGACCTCCAAGAGCGCGCGGCGGCCATCGAAGAGGCGCAGGATGCCGTTCACCTCGTCGGGGATCTCGGCCAAGCGCTCGACGAGCTCGTGATGATCGACGGCGAAGCGCGTGTCGAGCGGCGGCAGTTGCTCGAGCAGACGGCCCCACTCATCGAGGCGGCGCATGCCTTCCATGAGCAGGCCTTGGCTCGACAGCTCGATGATGTCGTTGCGGTCGCCGAGCGACGCGCCGAACTCGATGTCGAAGGTGCCTTCGTTCCAGACCATCAAGCGATAGACGGCGTGCTCGGCGCGCAGACGGCCGAGCTCGGCGTCGATCACCTTGCCGTTCTTGAAGTAGAGGTCGGCGCCCTTGCCGTCGGCTCTGCGCACCTTGATGCGTCCGGTTTTGCGGCCAATCTCGATCGTCTGAATGAGATCGACGATGCCCATGTCGGACAGATCGCCAGCGAACTTCGAGCGCGGATCACGCCGCTCGAGCAGCTCCTTGTCGCGCTTCTCGAGGAGGATCTTGATGCGGGTGACGATCTCTTTGATGTAGATCGGCTTCGTCAGGTAGTCGTCGACGCCCAGCTCGAGACCCTTGACCTTGTGGTCGACCGACTTCTCCGCCGTGAGGAAGATGAAGGGGATGCCGGCGGTCCGCTGCTCCTGCTTGAGCTGGCGGCAGAACTCGAAGCCGTCCATCTCCGGCATCTTGGTGTCCGAGAGAATGAGCTCGGGCGGGGAGATGCGCACCTTCTCGAGCGCGTCGACGCCGTTCACGGCGGTGGTCACCGAGAACCCCGCCTTGCGCAAAGAGACCTCCATGACGCGAAGACTCTTCGCGTCGTTGTCGACCAGAAGGAGGTTTTTCTTGGCCATTTAGCGCGGGCTGTTCGGTGCGATTTCGAGTGTTCCCGCAACCTATAGAGGTGTCAAGGAAGGGTTCGAAACCACAGGCGAAAGCGCGCCAGGGCGATTATTTCTTCTTGCCCTTCGAGGCCTTCTCTTTGTCGAGGCGCTTCTGCGCTTCGCTGATCTTGGCCTGGGCCTGGGGGACGAGCGGCGACTTCTTGTAGCTCTTCACGACCTCGCCGAAGAACGTCTGGGCGTCCTCGAGGTTGCCGAGCTCCATCGAGACCATGCCGATCTTGAAGTAGGCGTCGTCGGCGAGATCGCCCTTGGAGAACTTCTCCACGACCTTGATGTACTCGGGCAGGGCGTCGCGGTAGCGCTTCTCGTCGAAGAAGCTGTCGCCGATCTTCATGCGGGCTTGATCGCCCACGCCGGCTTCGTTGCCCCACTGCTTGATGACCTCGCGGTAGACGCCGCGCGCCTCCGAGTACTGTTTTTGCGCGTAGAGGTTTTGCGCGTAGGCCAGCATGCCCTTCTTGTCCTTGGGGGCCGTGGCGGGCGGCTTCACGCTGTCTTCGGTTTGCGCCGACGGGGTCACGACCGGCGTGGCGACGCTGCCCGCTGGAGCGGACTGCAGCTGCGCCTGGAGCTGGCCGACGCGGTAGTCGGTGAGCTCGATCTGACCGCGGATCTCCTGGAGCTCGGCGCGAAGTTGATCGAGCTGCACGCCGAAATCGGCGTCGGTGTTGCGGGCGGCGCGGTTCAGGTCAGCGAGCGTATCCGACAGCTCCTTGACCTGCGCGCTCGCCTTCTGGAGCTGCTCGGCAAGCTGCGCGCCTTGCTGATCGATGCCGGCGCGCGCTTCCTGCATTTGGGCCTGCAGATTGGCAATGTCTTGCTTCATCTGCTTGCCTTCGCTGGACGTCACGCATCCAGCCAAGGCAACGCATGGTGCCGCGAGCGCGAGCGCGCGCAGCACCGTGTGCAGGCCCAATCGCATTACATCTGTCCGCGCTGCTGCACGAAGTTCACGCGGCGGTTGCGCGCGTAGCACTCCTCGGTCGACTCGGTGCAGAGCGGCTGATTCTCGCCCATCGAGCGGGTCTTCATGCGGTTCTGGTCGATGCCCAGGTTGCGCATGTAGCTGCGGACCGCGGTGGCGCGGCGCTCACCCAAGGCGAGGTTGTACTCTTGCGTGCCGCGCTCGTCGCCGTGGCCTTCGAGGACCAAGGTGATCTTGCCGCCGGCCTGCTTCAAGCACTCAGCGGCCTGGCCGAGCGAGGTGCGCGCGTCCGGGGTGAGGCTGAACTCGTTGAAGTCGAAGAAGACGGTGGGCATCGCCACGATCTCACCCGAGCCCGGGTTCATCGGACGGCACGAGGCCGAGACGTCGGTGGTCGCGCTGCTGCAAGCGCCGTTGACGCAGCTCCGGCCGCCGCCGCAGTCGATGTCCGCGGCGCACTCGGGCACGCAGCGCTGGGCTTCGCACTTCATGCCGCCGGGGCAGTTCTCGTTGGCGGTGCACTCGGGCACGCACTTCTTGCTGCGGCAGACGAGCCCTTCGCCGACCTTGGTGCAGTCACCGTCGGAGCGGCACTCGGGGCGGACTTCGCAGCGGCCCTGGGCGCACTCATGGCCGGCGCCGTGCTTGGCTTCGCAAGCGGCGTCGTCGCGGCACTCTTGGCAGGCGCCGTTGACGCAGACTTCGCCCTTCTCGGCGCAGTGATCGTCAGATTCGCACTTCGGGTACTTCGGCTTGCAACCAGTCGCGGTGAACAGAACCGCGAAGAGGCCAACGAGCATGATGCTCGGGAAAAGATTGCGACGCATAATGTGGGCTTCCCCTCACCTAAGTCATTGAAAAGACCAGTGAATTTGGCCTTCTTGTCGGTTTGGCGCGGAGATTATCGGCGCGTCTGGGCAAAGTCAACGCGAGAATGAGGCTTGCCAATCGCTCTAGCGGACGGCGCGGTGCTCGTAGTAACTGCCACCGCGTGCAGGCCGTACCGACAGGAACCGGGTGGATCGAGGTCATCGCGGGCCCGATGTTTTCAGGGAAAACCGAGGAGCTCATCCGCCGGCTGCGGCGCGCCATGTACGCGCGGCAAAAGGTCGCGATCTTCAAGCCGACCATCGACACCCGCTACGATGCCATCGAGATCGTCAGCCACAGCAAGCAGAGCATCAAGGCGACCCCGGTCGATGACGTGAAGGCCATCCTCGACCGCGAGCACAAGGACTGCGAGGTCGTCGGCATCGACGAGGCACAGTTCTTCTCGCGCGACCTGGTCGCCGTTTGCCAAGAGCTCGCCGACCGCGGCGTACGCGTCATCGTCGCCGGCCTGGACCTCGACTACCGCGGCTTCCCCTTCGAGCCCATGCCGCAGCTCATGGCCGTGGCCGAGTTCGTGACCAAGGCGCTCTCCATCTGCGTGGTCTGCGGCAACCCCGCCGGCCGCTCGCAGCGCATCGTCCGCGAATCCGAGCGCGTCATGCTGGGCGCCACCGAGTCGTACGAGCCGCGCTGCCGTTTGCATCACACGGTGACCGCGGAAGTCATGCCGGAGCAGAGCCGGCTGTTTTAGCGGACGGGCGGGTGGGGGGCGGTTGACGGTGGTCGGCTATCGGCTATCGGCTATCGGCGGTCGGCCATCGGTCATCGGCAATCGGTCATCGGCAATCGGCGCTCGGCACCCCCCGCAACCCCGCCAATACACCTGCCCACATCTGGAACAGAATCGTCCAATCCCCCCTTCGAAAAGGCTGAGGTGGGAAGAACCACTGTTACGTTTAACAGGAGATGCGCGTGTCTCCTGGCGCCCGGATCGCTGCAGCACTTCTCACCACCTTCGTCGCGGTGTCGCAGGCGCGGGCCGTGACCGAGCGGCAGCGGTCGTTGCGCGCGGCTGGCCGTGGGGATGCCCGTGTCTATCAGCTATTGCGGAGCGATGCGCTCGATGCCTCTGGGCTGACCTCGGTCTTCGTGCGCGCGAGCGACGATGACGCCCGCCGCAGCCTCTCGGCGCTGGGCATCGAGGTGCCGCTGGGGCGCTGGATGCCCGCGAAGCTCGACCGGGCCGGCATCGGCGCCGCGCTCGTGGGTCATGGCGCGCTCGACATCGAGGTCGCTCCCGCGCATCGTCCGTACCTCGAGCTCTCCGCCCGCGAGATCGGCGCCACCGACGTGCAAGCCGGCATCGGCGTCGCGCAGTCGCGCACCGGCCGCAACGTGCTCATCGGCATCATCGACACCGGCATCGACTATCACCACCCGGCGTTCAACGATGACGACGGCCGCTCGCGCGTCATCGCGGTCTGGGATCAGGACGGGAAGGGCAGCCGGCCCAGCGGCTTCGGCTACGGCAACGAGTGCCGTGAGTCCGCCATCGCGAACGGCACCTGTGCCATCGACGACGGCAACGGTCACGGCACGCACGTCGCGGGCATCGCGGCGGGCAACGGTCAGCTCGGCGGCATGGCCCCGCACGCCAAGATCGCGGTGGTCCGCTCGAACAACTTCACGCGCCTCGCGGACGCCGTCGAGTATCTCATCGGACTCGCCAAGGATCGTGATCTGCCGCTGGTCATCAACCTGAGCGTCGGTGGTCAGTACGGCGCGCACGACGGCGCGACGCCCTTGGAAGAGTGGCTCGACGATCACCTTGGCGACGTCCGCATCGTCGTCGCCGCCGCCGGCAATGAAGGGG
>JBDHVB010000275.1:0-6486 GCA_039809465.1 Myxococcota bacterium | reverse complement strand
TCACCATGAGATCGAAGGGCGGCGACACCGCGATGGCGGCGATGACTTGCTCGGGCACCTCGGCCGGCGCTTCACCGAGCCACTTCAGCACTTGATTGCCGCCCAGCGAGAAGCCGCAGGGCACGAGCGGCCGGTCTGGCTCGCGGCGGACGAGCTCGCGCAGCACCAGCGCCAAATCCGTCGTCTCTCCCAAGTGGTACAGCCGCTTTGCGTGGGTCGTTCGACCATCGCACGAGCGTTGCGCCATGAGGGTCGCGGCGTATCCTTCGGCCGCGAGCGCGACGAACAGACCCTTGATGTAGCTCGAGGTCAGGCCGCCTTCGAGGCCGTGGAAGAGGACGACGCGCGGCTTGCCGGGACGGCCGGCCAAGTGATGGATGCTGAGCGCGTCACCGTCGCCGGTTGGCCAGAGCTCGGCGGTGAGCGGCGGCAAGAGCGGGCGGCGGCGGTAGTGCGGGTACAGCGTCTGGGCGTGGCCGCTGCGCAACCAGAGCGGCGCCCGGAAGGGGTGGCGGCCGAGCGTATCGAGCACGACGCGCTTGAGCTGGGTCGCGGTCATGGCGTCCATGCGTGGTCTCGTACAATGCACGCGATCAGGGCACGCGAAAAGCACGACGGCGGCCGAGCGTGCTGCCGGAGCGCGCACCGGTCTGGGCGCCGCAACCTCGGCTCTAGGCACGTGCGCCAGCGGCGTGTTACGGGCCCGTGCATGCAAGGGCGCGCCGCGATTCTGCTGGCGTTGGTCAGTTCCATCGAGTTCCTCGTGCTCATCGGCGGCATCGCACTGGTGCGCCGCGCACGCCGCACGCAGGCGCCGGTAGGGCAGCTCACCTTGGCAGGGGCGACCACCATGTCGCCCCGCGTCTTCGGCTGGTGGCTCATCACCACGAGCCTCGCTTTGTTGTGTTTATCCGGCTATTTGGCCGCGCGTTTTCACGCCTGATTTTTGACCAGCTAGGCGCGCGACCGTACGATCGCGCGATCCAGGCTGGGCGAGGAAGGTCCATGGTCGTCTCGATTCGGCAAAAACTAGCGAAGCACCTCGAAGGCACGCTCGCCCGCCTTCAAGCTTCGGGGGCCATCACCGGCGATTTGCCCGCTATCGCGTTGTCTCCGCCCAAGGAGACGGCGCACGGTGACTTCGCCTCGAACATCGCCATGCTGCTCGCTAAAGCGGCCAAGAAGAACCCGCGCGAGATCGCGACGCTCATCCAGAAAGAGGTGGGCGACGGCGGCGGTCTCATCGCCAAGGTCGAGGTCGCGGGCCCCGGCTTCATCAACTTCTTCATCACGCAGAGAGCCGTGATGGAGAGCTTCGCCGAGGCGCTCGCCGCGGGTGAGGGCTTCGTGCGCAGCAAGCACGGCGCCGGCAAGCGCATCCTGATCGAGTTCGTCAGCGCCAACCCGACCGGGCCGCTGCACTTGGGTCACGGCCGTGGCGCCGTGGTGGGTGACGTCGTCGCGTCGTTGCTCGACGCCGCGGGCTTCAGTGTGGCGCGCGAGTACTACATCAACGACCTCGGCAACCAGACCGACGTCATGGCGCGCTCGATCTACCTGCGCTACGCCGAGCTCTGCGGCCGCCCGTTCTCGCCGCCCGAGGACTTCTATCCCGGCGAGTACATCATCGACATCGCCAAGGCCGTGCACGCCGAGGTGGGCGAGGCGCTGCTCGACAAGCCCGAGAGCGAGTGGCTCGAGAAGCTCAAGAGCCGCGGCATCGCGCTGATGATGAAGCGCATCAAGGACGACCTCTTGGCCTTCAACGTCCGCTTCGATGCGTTCGTGAGCGAGCGTGAGCTGTCGGAGCGCGTCGGTCTCGCCGCCTTCGTGAAGCGCTTGGACGAGCTCGGCCACATCTTCGTGGAGGACGGGAAGACCTGGTTCCGCTCCACTACTTTTGGCGACGACAAGGACCGCGTCCTCATCCGCGAAGACGGACGGCCCACGTACGTCACGGCGGACTTGGCTTACCACGAGGACAAGCTGGCGCGCGGCTTCACCGGCCTGGTGAACGTGCTCGGCGCCGATCATGGTGGCTATGTCGCGCGCGTCCGCGCCGGCATCGCGGCGCTGGGCTACGACCCCAAGGCGCTCGAGGTCATCCTCATCCAGATCGTCAGCATCTCGCGCGGCGGCGAGGCGGTGCGCATGGGCAAGCGCTTGGGCACCGCGGTGTGGCTGCGCGAGGTCTTGGATCAGGTCGGGCCGGATGCGTTCCGCTACTTCTTCATCATGCGCCGCTCCGACGCGCAGATGGACTTCGACCTCGAGCTCGCCACCAAGAAGACCTTGGACAACCCGGTCTTCTACGCCCAGATGGGCCACGCGCGCATGTGCTCGATCGCCCGCAAGGCGGACGAGCAGGGCGTGCCGAAGGCGGTGTACGAGCCCGGCGCGCTCGACGCGCTGACGCTCCCCGAGGAGGTGGCGCTGGTGAAGACCATGCTGCGCGCGCCCGAGGTGGTCGTCGACGCGGCGGTGAATCGTGAGCCGCATCAGGTGGTCCACTACATTCAGGATCTCATCGCGCAGTTCCACAGTTACTATTCGCAGTACAAGTCCACCGAGCGCGTCGTCTCGGCGGATCCAGTCAAGACGCGGGCGCGCTTGCTCCTCTGTGAGGGCTTGCGGGTCACGCTTCGGGCACTGCTCGGCATCTTGGGGGTCTCGGCTCCCGAGCGCATGAGCTTGGACGACGCAACGGAGTAGTCGTGAGAGACGGACGCAGAGTGTCTGAGCAGTTGAGCAGCGCGCGCTCGCAGATCGTGTGGCTCACCTTGGGCGGCTTGGTGGCGCTCGGCATGACCTTCGCCCTCGGGGTGATGGTGGGGCGCAGGGCCGAGAAGCTCAGCGTCGCGCAGCACGAGGCCCCGATCGATCCGCTCAAGCAGATTGACGCCGAGCACAAGCTGCACGACGAGCTCACGTACTACGCGCGCCTCACGCAGGCACACGGCGAGCGCCCCACGGTGGCCTCGGCCGACCCGCTGCCCAACAAGAAGACGCGCGCGCCCGACACCACGAAGATTGCGACCGATGCGGTGGCGGAGCCGGTGCGTCCCGTCGCGCCACCCACGCCCACGCCTCCCGCAGCGCCCACGCCTACGGTTGCCGCGCCGTCCACCGACAGCGCTGCGGCGCTGAGCAAGGGCCCCGCCAAGAGCGGCGAGTACACCATTCAAGTGAGCTCGTTCCAGACCGCGGAGGAGGCGAGCGCCTATGCCGCCTCGCTCAAGCGTAAGGGCTACTCGCCGTACGTCGTCGCCACCCAGATCGCCGGCAAGGGCACCTGGCACCGCGTCCGCCTGGGCGTCTTCCCCACCGCTGACGCCGCCACGCTCGGCAAGCAGCAGCTCGTCGCCGCCGACATCGCCGGCTGGGTCGTCAAAGCCGAATAACGAGCGCCGACGGGAGGGCGCGGACCTCGAGCAGCTTGCAGCCGCGATCAACGCGGGCGCGAAGTGCTAGATGCCCGTATCGCGGCCACCGCTGCGGTCATAGCCGTCTTCGTGGAAGTGGGCGCCGCCGCTCTGGTGGTGGGCGTCCTCGAGCGCGAAGATGGCCTTGGGAGCGTTGGCGCTAGGCTCCATGAAGGCAGTGATGCGGTCTTCGCTCGCCTGGCGTGCGCAAGCGCGGCTGCGCGAAGGGGTGCTATCCGGCAGGCGGGAGGCCTGCGCGCGGTTTACGGCAGAAGTTTTCATTGTAAAGCCGCGTTTCGGCTGCGAAGGGCCGTCTGTTGCGCGATTTACTCTGCCGCGGGAACATTCTCGGCGGCTCCCGAGGCGGTGACGCCCTGGCGCTCCCACTTGTCGACCACGCCGTCGCCGTCGTTGTCGGTGCCGATGCGCTCGAGCTTGCCGTCCTCGTAGTACTCCCAGGCGTCGACCTTACCGTCGCCGTTGCGGTCGAGCTCGATGCGGCTCAGCTTGTTCGCATCGTAATAGCGGACGATCTCGGGGCGGCCGTCGTAATCGAGATCGATCTCCTTACGCACCAGCTGCGCCGACTCGAAGTAGGCGAGCTCGTCGTAGCGGCCGTCGAAGTCGAGGTCGGTGCGCTCCTCGGTGACCTGGCTCTTGGCGTCGTAGAGGCGGATGACGTCGACCTTACCGTCGTGATTCAGGTCGATGTCCTTGCGCACCAGCTGCTCGACGCTCTGGCCGGCCGCCGCTGGGTCGGGCGCGACCTTGTAGAACTTGAAGACGTCCGGCACGTGGTCGCGGTTCAGGTCGAAGCTCTTGAGCTCGAGCCCGCGCTCCTTGGCGTAGGCCTCGCGGTCGTCCGTCGCGGCGGACGTGGCTTCGAGCGAGGCGGCCTGGGGCGGCTTCACGTCGCCACCGCCCCCGCACGCGCCGAGCAACCCAATGATCACGAGGCTTAGCGACTTCCGCATGCCCGTTGTTGTGCGGGAGAAGCGCCCGAACCGCAAGGTAGGCTAGAGGCGCTCGTCGAGGTTCGCGCCGCCCCACTCGACGACCGTGAACCCACGGCGCCGCAGCGACGGCAGCTCCGGAGCGCCGACCGCGACCGGCTCGGCCGCGCCCTGGAAGAGCATGTAGAGGCGGTTCACCGTGTCCGGCGCCGGCTCGATGGTCATCTTCGCGTAGTTCTCGATAGCGGACGGGCTCAAGAGCTCGACGACGCTGTAGGCGTTACGCTCGAGCGCGGGCAGCCAGTAGGTGATGAAGTCCGTCGCTTCCTTGGGATTGAGCGCGTAGGCATGAGCGACACGCTCGAGGAAGGCAGCCGCCTCGGCGCGCGGCACGCAGTGCGCGTTACGCAGGCTCAGCTGGAAGCCCACGGTGTCCGCCTCCCAGAAGAGGTACGGGTAACGGCGCTCGGTCTTCGCATCGAAGAGCGTGCCATCGGGCGTCGCGACCATGCTCCACTTACCGTCGGTGAGGGCGGGGTACACGGAGACGAAGTCGCCCTTCACGTCGAGCGCCACCGTCACGTTCGTCTTCTTCTCCGGGTAGAGATAGACGACGGGCTTGCGCAGCGTGATGCTGCCGCCGTTGGCGAAGTCACCGATGCCAACGTCGTTGCAAATCGAGACGACGCCGCGATTCGACGCGTCACGCGAGAAGCCCAGGTAGATGGGGTCCTCGTCGCGGGCACCGCTGACGACCATGAACGGGCGCGGCGTGTCGAGGTCCTGGTAGCCAGCCTCACGCAGACGCGACGCTTCCTGGGCAGCGCGCTCGGGCCCCAGGCGCCTGGTGAGGACCTCGTTGAAGCTGAGGTTGACCCACCTGCCGCGCGTGATGCTGTCGTTGTCGAGGGCGAGCGCCATACCGCCGCGCTCGGTGCGCTCGAGCGATACGCCGCGGGTCGGGACACGCGGGGTCACCGCCGCGGGGTCCGCGACCAGACGGCCACGGCCATCTAGCTTCAGGTCGTAGCCGCCTGACTCGAGCAATTGCCGAGCCTCGGGACTGGGGTTCGCGAGAGCGTCGGCGATTTTACCAGCCTTGGCGATGTCCGCTCGAGCGGCTGGTTGAATGCGCGCTTCCGCGGGTCCGCTGGGCGGCGAGAACAGGCCAGGGGTGCTGCTGGGGGCGCTCTCACGTGGACCGCGGTAGTCCGACCAGTTGCCGCTGTAGAGCGCCGCGGTCACTTCGGGGCTGAACGTCTGCGCGACGTACTGATGCAAGCGCGCCATCTGCGGGCCATCCGCGCGAAGGGTCTGCTGCAGCGCGCGGAACTGCTCGGCCCGCTGACCGAACTCTTGCTGACTGAGACCACCGCCACTCCGAAGGTCGGCCTGCAGTTGTTGGCCAAATACATCGATTCTGTCTGCCATGGTCTATCTCCCTCGGTTCAGCGTGGACCGCCTCGCAAGCGGACCCCAGTGGAGCTCGCGGCGGGCGGCAAACGTTCGGGCTGTGCGTCGTGCTCACCAGCCTGGCGGCGCAGCCATTCGTTCGCCAGCGCCAGCTTCTCGGACGCGCCTTGCTCGGCGGTCAGCCGCGGCATCAGCCGCAGTACGATATCGCGGACAGCACCTTCCGCCGCGGGCATGCCGCGCAGCGAGAAGAAGAAGCAAGCTTCGACGAGCTCTTGCGCGGTCGCGAGGACTTCATGCGTCGGGGTGGCGAGCAGCCGCGCGGTCAGGGCCCGAACTTCGGCCGAAGCGTCTGGCGCGCCTTCCGCTGGCATCGCAAGCACCAGTTCTTCCACCAGACTCATGAGCGACGAGACATACCGCGTCGGAACAGCGACTGGTCAAACAAATTCCAACAAGGTATGTGCCGCCTCGTGTCGGACAAGAAGATCTCCACCACGGTCTACCTGACCCCCGAGCAGCACGCGCGGCTCAAGCAGCTCCATGCCCGCACCAAGGTGCCGGTGGCGGAATACATCCGGCAGGGCATCGAGCTCATCTTGGCCGAGCACGCCGACAAGCTCCCAGGCCAGCTCAAGCTCGTCGAATAGGGCACTTGCGCGTTTTGGCGCAACGGATGGGTGCGCCCGCCGATACTG
>JBDHVB010000274.1:0-6545 GCA_039809465.1 Myxococcota bacterium | reverse complement strand
AAACGCACGCCAAGACCCGCTTCGAAGCCTTCATCGACCGCTTGAGCGATCAGGCCGACCAGGCGCTGGAAGTGCACGGACCTCAGGGACGGCTGTGAGCCGCGCCGTGGTGCGCGTCGTCGTGCCGCGCGTGCTCGTGCTGCTTGGAGCGACGCTGGCCTGCGGCGAGCGCGCCGCGCCACGCGAGATCGCGACCCTCGCGGCCCCCAGCTACGACGACGCATTCTGGGACGTCTGGCACGATGGCAAGGCGGAGCTCGCGGCCTACGACCTCACGACGCCGCGCTACGGCGAGCTCCGCCACGGCGTCGCGGTCACCGTGTTCGTCACCGAGGACTTCGCCGATGGCCCGCGCGTCAAAGCGGACCCCGGCAAGCACCCCGCGCATCAGGTCTTCCCGGTGATGAAGCTCAACCTGATGAAGGACTTCCCCACCGGCATCTACGACTACAACGTCATGACGAGCGCCTTCGTGGCGCTCGCGCCGGTGCACGGGCGGCCCGCGGGCTTCGCCACCAAGGTCGCCTTCTCCGCCCAGGAATGGTGCGGCATGACCTATCATCAGGTCGGCTTCGACAGGCACATCGTCCGCTCGAGCAGTCACAGCTACTTCGACGGCGAGGCCGACAAGAACGAGGAGCTCGCCTACCCCGACACCGGCATGGCGAGCGAGGCGCTCTACGCCTGGGCCCGCGGCTTCGCGGCGCCGGCGTTGCAGCCGGGTGAGTCACGCCAAGTGCGCTTGCTGCGCGCCTTGGAGACCGTGCGCCTGCGTCACCAGCCGCTGCTCTGGGAGCGCGCCACGCTGGCACGACTGCCGGACCGCGCCACCATCGACGTGCGCGGCGTCTCCTACGAGGTCGACGTGATGACCGCCGAGATCGAAGGCGGCGACACCACCACGTTCTACGTCGAGGCCGCGCCGCCGCGCCGCATCGTGAAATGGCTGCGCACCAACGGCGAGGTCGCCGAGCTCGTGAAGAGCGACCGCCTCGCCTACTGGCAGCTCAACGGCGTGGGTAAAGAAATGTTCCTCGAGAACCTAGGGCTTGCGGCACGGCCACCCCTCACTCCATAGGGTCAAAGGACAGATGGAAACGCCACTCATCGAGTTGTCCGCCGTTCAGGTCCTGGCCCTCGCGTGCTTCGGCGTGCTCCTGGGCATTTTCATCAAGCACCGCATGCCGGTGTTCGACCGCTTCAACATCCCGGCGCCGATCCTGGGCGGGCTCGTCTTCGCCGTGCTCATCCTCGCGATGCGCGACCGCGTGCTCAACATCAAGCTCGACAACTCGCTGCAAGACATCTTGATGGTGGCCTTCTTCACCACCGTCGGCATGGGCGCGAGCTTGTCGCTGCTCAAGCGCGGCGGCGTGCAGGTCGCCATCTTCTTCGGCATCGCGTCCGCTGGAGCGTTGCTGCAAGATCTGCTGGGCATTGGTCTCGCGAAGCTGCTGGGTGTCTCACCGCTCCTCGGCATCGTCAGCGGCTCGGTCGCGCTCACCGGCGGCCCCGCCACCGCGCTGGCGTTCGGTAAGACCTTCGAGGACATGGGCGTCGCGGGCGCCAGCGCCATCGGCGTCGCGGCCGCGATGTTCGGCATCTCGGCGGGAGGCCTCTTGGGCGGCTTCCTCGGCGGCAAGCTCATCGAGCGCAACAAGCTCGAGCACGGCAAGGGCGAGCCGCGCAAGCACAACACGGAAGAAGCCGAGATCGTCGCCTATCAGGGTGAGTCACCCGAGATCGACGCGCCGGTGCCGATGCACGACGAGAGCGAGGCCGAAGAGAACGCGCTCCTACGCACCGTCATCGCGGTCGGTCTCGCGATGGGCTTGGGCACCTTGGTGAGCAAAGGCATCGAGCGCATCGGCATCACCGTGCCGATGTACATCGGCGCCATGATGGTCGCGGCCGTGATCCGCAACGTCGACGAGAAGCTTGGCTGGCTGAAGATTCAACAGCACCGCATGGACGCGGTCGGCAACGTCGCGCTGCAGATCTTCATCGTCATGGCGCTGATGACCCTGAAGCTGTGGACGCTCATCGATCTCGCCGGACCGTTCCTGGTGATGCTGACCCTCCAGATCGTCCTGGTCACGCTGATGGTGCTCGCCGTGTTCGCCATCATGGGGCGCGACTACGAAGCCGCGGTCATGGCCGGCGGCTTCACCGGCTTCATGCTCGGCACCACCGCCAACGCCATGGCCTGCATGGACGTGCTCGTGAAGAAGTATGGCCCCGCGCCGCGCGCCTTCATCGTCGTACCGATCGTCGGCGCGTTTCTCATCGACCCGGTGAACGCTCTATTCATCACCGGCCTCGCCAACATCTTCAAATAGGCGGCGTCGCCCGGAAGCGCTGGTAGTTCTCGATGACGTCCGTCGGGCCCTTGAAGACGCCGTCGGCGCCAACGCGCTTGAGATCGGCTTCGGGGAAGCCGCCGCAGAGGACGGCGACACACGCAATCCCGGCGGCGTGAGCGGCTTCGACGTCCCACGGACTGTCGCCCACCATGCGCACCTTCTCGGGCGCGGGCTTACCGAGCTTCTCGAGCGCGACACGCACGATCTCGGGATCGGGCTTGGTGTTCTCGACCTCACCGGCCGCCGTCTTGGCGTCGATGAGATCACCGATGCGCGCGATCTCGATGTAGTGCTTGAGCTCGTGCGCCTTGGCCGACGAGGCGAGCGCCAGCTTCACGCCGTCGTCGGCGAGGCGCTGGAAGAGATCGCGCGTGCCGGGGAAGCTGCGCACTTGCGGCAGGTAGTTGCGCTTGAAGATCTCGCCACGGAACTTCTCGAGCTTGTCGCCAATCGCGGACACCTCACGCGGGCTCAGGAAGTGCGGGACGATCTGATCGCCGCCCTTGCCGATCTGCGCGCGGATCGCGTCGAACGCGACGTGCTTGCCGAAGTGGTCGAACGCCTCTTGCCAGGCGCGCGCGTGGATATCGACCGAGTCGACGAGGGTTCCATCGACATCGAAAATGACTGCGGTAAAGCTCACTTCACGCCTCCCATGGACAAAATGAGGCGCCACTCATTGGGCGTCACGGGTTGAATCGAAAGACGCGCGCCCTTCTTCACCAGCATCATGCCAGCGAGCGCTTTAGTGGCCTTGATCTCCTCCAAGGTCACCGGCGTCTTGAATACTTTGTCGGCCTGGATGTCGACCCCGAACCAACGCGGCTCATCGCGCTTGGCGCCCTCATCGTAGTAGTGCGCCTTGGGATCGAACTGCGTGGCATCGGGATAGCCCTCGCGTACCACTTTCGCGGTGCCGACCACCGCCTTGGGCTCGGCGTTCGAGTGGTAATAGAGCACCCCGTCGCCCTTCTTTACCTGGTCGCGCAGGAAATTGCGCGCCTGGTAATTCCGGACGCCCTCCCAGAACGTGGTCTTGTTCTTCGCCTTCAGCAGGTCGTCGAACGAGAAAACGTCCGGTTCGGACTTGAACAGCCAAAACGCCATGTCGCTCAATCGCCGACGTAGCGAGGCGAGTGCAAGCTTCAGTGCATTAAGCTGCGTTTAGTGGATGCCCGACGTACGGGGCGATGATGGCGCGCGCCTTGTCGATGGCGGCGAGATCATAAGGCACCTCGACGCCGGCCCCACGTAGGGTTCGGATCAAGACCTCGGTGGCGATGTTGCCTCGGGCCCCCGGCGCGTACGGACAGCCGCCGATGCCGCCGGCGCTCGCGTCGTAGCGCACCACCCCGTAGCCGAGGCCCGCCAAGACGTTGGCGCGCGCGTTTCCGAAGGTGTCGTGGAAGTGGAGCGCGATGCGCTCGGCCGGCACCAGCGGCAGCACCACGTCGAGCAAGGCCTTCACCTCGTCGGGGCTCGCCTTGCCGATGGTGTCCCCGAGCGAGATCTCGTCGCAGCCCAGATCGGCCAGACGTTTTGCGACGTCGGCGGCGCGCTCCGGCGCCACCTTGCCCTCGTAGGGGCACCAGAACGCGGTCGAGACATAGCCGCGCGTGCGCAAATGCTCGTGCTTTGCCTTGGCCACCACCGGGACGAAGCGCTCGAAGCTGCCGTCGATGCTGGTGTTGATGTTCTTCTGATTGAAGGTCTCGCTGGCGGCGGTGAAGACCGCGATAGCGTCCACCTTGCTCGCGAGCGCGCGCGCCAGGCCCTGAAGATTCGGCACCAGCGCGATGGCGACCATGCCGGGGCGGCGGACGATGCGCTGGAAGACCAGCTCGGCGTCGGCGAGCTGCGGGATACGCGGATGCGCGACGAAGGCGCTGACCTCGATCTCGCGCAGACCAGCGGCGGTGAGCGCGTCGACGTACGCCACCTTCACGTCGGTGGGTATCGTTCGCGCCTCGTTTTGCAGGCCGTCGCGAGGGCCAACTTCGATGACGACCGCCATTCACCCAAAATGCATCCGGGGACGCAGACGTACAAGCGTCAGCGGGTCGGATGCGATCCCACACAACCGACTTCGCGGCGCAGCCGAACATCCTCGGGCAGTGCGCGCAGGCCCCAAACCCCATTTTCGGCCCCCCATCCCAGTCAGCTCGGCTGGCGCGGCGAGCCTCCATTTTACGAAGCCCAAGGCGGAGCCGCGGCGCGGCGCCTTTCCGACGCCGCCCCTGCCACCACGCATGGCGCGGCCCAAGCTCACCCCCGAGGGCACCAAGCCCGAGCCACAGATCGACCTCTCCAAGTATAGCTTCCAGACGCTGCGCCGTCCCGATGGCCGCACCGTGCAGCTCGAGCGCTGGGGCGAGATCGTCATCCCCGACGTCCTCGCCCCCGGCGGCGCCGAGCTCCCGCCGCTCGTCATCGACGGCCCCGAGGCGCGCTTCCAGGTCTTCGGCGACACCGGCAAGGGCACGCAGGCGCAATTCGACGTCGCCGCGAACATCGTGGCGCTCGCCAAGGAGCGCGGCATCCACGCCAACTTCCATGTCGGCGACATCATCTATCCGAAGGGTCTCACTGGGCCGGCGGATCCCAAGCTCGTCGACCTCTATTTGAAGCCGTACGGCGCGCTCTCGGAAGTGCACCTCATGTACGGCAACCACGAGTACGGCAACCACACGGCCGGCGGCGTCCCCGAGGCGTGGATCGAGGCAGCCCGCACCGGCAAGGCAGGCGACGCGCGTATCCCGCAGCGCTACTACAGCCGCCGCTTCCTCGTGGACGGCATGACCATCCGCGCGCTCTTCCTCGACAGCAGCACCATCGCGGTCGACCCGCTGCAGCTCGCGTGGATCAAGCGCGAGGTCGACAAGGGCGCCGACTACACCCTCGTCTTCGGCCACCACCCCATCTACTCCGCGGGGCTCCACGGCGTCTTGCCGCACATGGAGCAGCTCGTGCTGCCGCTGCTCGAGGGCAAAGCCGACATGTACGTGTGCGGCCACGACCACAACTTGCAGCTGCTGCGCACGCAAGGCGGCTTGCCGCTCATGGTGAGCGGCTCGGCGGGCGAAGAGCGCCTGAGCTGGCGGCGGCCAGAGAGCGAGTTCTTCAGCCCGCGCATGGGCACCGCGTTCATCAGCGTGACGCGCGACGGCATCGCGGCCGAGTGGGTGAACGGCAAGGCCCGCGAGAGCCTGCACGCGGCACGGTTCCCCCGGCGTACGCGCGCTTGACGGTACGTTGGCGACGCACTCTTGGCGATGACCGCGTGGCGCATCGAGGGGCGCAACTACGCCGCGCGACTTCCGAAAAGTAGACCCACATGTCACTGGTCAGCGATAAGCCGGTCGCATTCGCAATTGGAACGTACACGGACGTGCCAGCGCGGGAGCCCGATGCCCGAGAGCGCGAGGCCACCGAAGACAAGCCCGTGACGCCGCCCGCGAGCAACGCCGTGACCACGTGGGCGCCGCCGCAACAGCCGGGTACCTGGCAGCGCGTTGGCTTTCGCCTCTTCGGCCAGCCCGAGCCGGGCCTCGATGGCCGCTTCGATCACCTGACGGTCGACGCGTCGCTCGTCGGCGTGCCGAAAGATCCTGCCCTTGCGCGCGTGGTGCTGGCCTTGGGCCGCAAGGGAGAGCTCTCGGTGAGGCGGCTCTACGACATGCTGGCAAGCGATCGCGCCGCCGCCAGCGTGAAGCCGAAAGCGCTGTGCGCGCTGCGCAAGGAGCTGCGCCTCGCCGCCGAGAAGCTCGACGCGCGCTCACCGGGCGACAAGATCGTCGACAACGCGCGCCGGCGCCTGGATGCGCTGAAGCGTGAGCTCGATGCGCTCGACATGCTGCGCACGCAACCCGAGTTCCTCGCGGAGCGCGCCGAAGGTGGCGCGGCGGCGCTGCTCGCGGCGGCCGATGGTCATCACGCCGACGTCACGGCCCTCATCGCAGGCGCGCAGACCGCCGTGGGCACCGATCACGACGCGCTCGCGGTCGTCCAGGCGAGCCTCGCGGGCATGGGCGAGCGCCGCAACGCTTTGAGCACCTCGCTCGATGCGCAGCTGGTCGACCTCCGTTCGGCAAGGCTCGAGCGCGCGGCGGCAGCGGCGAGCGCGGCAGCAGCGGCGCGGGTCGCCGAGCACGACGCAGCGGTCGCCGAGCGGGCGCGCGTCGA
>JBDHVB010000273.1:0-6552 GCA_039809465.1 Myxococcota bacterium | reverse complement strand
GCGGCCAGGCAAGTTGCGATAGCCGACCACGCGAGGGTCATCGATCTCCGAGATTCGTTGCATTTGGCGCCGGGGGGGTGCGTTTGCCCCAGCCTGTGAGTATATTCGTTGCTCCGTATCAGAGGAAATCTTGGCGAAGCGCGACGTAGTCGAGTCTCAGGGCAGCGAGCAAGAGCTAGGTCATGAGCTGAGCTTTCGCCTCATGGTCGAGAGCATTCACGACTACGCCGTGTTCATGCTCGACCCCAAGGGCCGCGTCGCCACCTGGAACCCCGGCGCGCAGCGCTTCAAAGGTTATCAGGCCAAGGAGATCATCGGCCGTCACTTCTCGGCGTTCTATCCCCCAGAGGACGTCGCCAGCGGCAAGTGCGAGCGCGAGCTCGAGATCGCCACCGAAACGGGGCGCTTCGAGGAAGAGGGCTGGCGGCTGCGCAAGGACGGGTCCCGTTTCTGGGCCAACGTCGTCATCAGCGCCATACGCGATAGCGGACACCGTCTGGTCGGCTTCGCGAAGGTCACACGCGATCTCACCGAACGCCGCCGCGCCGACGAAGAGCGCGCGCAGCTCGTCGCGGCCGAGCACACCAACCGCGTCAAGGACGAGTTCCTCGCGACGTTGAGTCACGAGCTGCGCAACCCACTCGCCCCCATCGTCACGGCGCTGCAGCTCATGAAGATGCACCCGGACGCGGAGGCGCTCTCCAAGGAGCGGCAGATCATCGAGCGCCAAGTGCAGCACATGGTGCGCCTGGTGGATGACTTGCTCGACGTCTCGCGCATCAGTCAGGGCAAGCTCGAGCTCCAGATGCAGCAGCTCGAGCTCGCGGCGGTCGTGAACAGCGCGACCGAGATCGCGCGGCCGTTGATCGAGCAGCGCAAGCACCGCCTGACCATCGATGTGCCGGTTTCGGGGCTGGCGTTCACGGGCGACGAAGTCCGCATGGTGCAGGTGGTCACGAACCTGCTGACCAACGCGGCGAAGTACACGCCGGCCGGCGGTGCCATCAGGGTGACGGGCTCTCGTCACGGCGACGAAGCGGTGCTCTCCGTCAGCGATAACGGTCACGGCATCACGCGCGATTTGTTGGCGCGTATCTTCGAGCCGTTCGTCCAGGCGCCGCGTCCAGTGGATCGCGGCGCTGGCGGTCTGGGCATTGGCCTCACGCTGGTGCGCAGCTTGTTGCAGCTCCACGGTGGGTCCGTGACAGCGTACAGCGACGGGCCGGGCAAAGGCAGCGAGTTCCTCGTGAAATTGCCGATGGAGGTCACGGCGGTGAGCTTGCCTCCGGATACCGACGTTGCCGCGAGAACGCCGGCGACACGCTCCCGGGTGCTCGTCGTGGACGACAACGCGGATGCCGCGGTGCTGCTCGCGGAGCTGCTGCGCACGCGAGGCCATGACGTGCGTGTCGCGTACGATGGCGCCGAAGCTCTGAACGTCATCGTGTCGTTCGTGCCGGACACCGCCGTGCTCGACATCGGCTTGCCAGGCATGGATGGCTACGAGCTCGCCCGCCACTTGCGCGAGCGCCTCGGTAAGGCTTGCAGCCTCGTCGCGCTCACGGGTTACGGCCGCGCCGAGGATCGTCACAAGAGTCGGGCAGCCGGCTTCGACACGCACCTCGTGAAGCCCGTCGATCCCACCCAGATCATCCGCTTGGTCGAAGCCGCGCGCGTGTAGCGGCTTACTCGCTCTCGACCCGGACCTCGGCGACGCGCAAGCCACGCTCGCTCAGCCGCACGCGCAGCTTGCCTGCTTCGGCTTCGAGCAAGCGGCGCGTGTTGACGTCGGGCGCCTTGAAGGTCGCGACGACGCCTTGAGGGGTGACCGAGATGGTGCAGGCGAGGTTCTGGAAGACCTCGTCGTCGAAGGCGATCTCGAAGGCGGCGCTGCCGTCGGGGTTGGCGACGAGCATGCTGGTGTCGACCATCGACTCGAGCGAGGCCTGATCGACGGCGTCGGGGCCTCTGCGCGGCGGAGGCGATGGGCGGACCATCGGCGCGAATGGCGGTGGGCGGTCGCGGCGCGCGCCGGCGGTGGTGGGCTCGACTGCCGCCTCGGGCACGCGGGCGATGACGGTGGGCTCGACGGGATTCGCGAGCGCGTCGAGTCGCGCCAGCTCGTGGTCATCGACGTGCGTCGAGTCGTCGTCATCGAAACGCATCGACTCGTCGTCCCCGAACGCGGGGGGTAGGGAGCTCACGCCAGAGTCGGGCTCGTGCTCGCCGTAGAGCGCGGGGACGCCGGGTGTCTGCTCTAGCGGACCCGCGACCGCCTGGATGAAGGCGATGATCTCGTCGTAGCGGCGGCCGCTCTCGAAGCGCATGTTGGGGAACGGGCGCTGAGTGCGCGTCGGCGCGTCATCGTCTCCGATGGGGAGGGGCGTCGAGACGAGGGAGGCGCGGTGGACGATGCGCGTCGGCTCGTCGTGCGGCGTCGGTGCCCAGTCGGTTTGGCCGCGGTCGCTGCGCTCGTCGACGGTGTCGCTGCGCGTCTCGGCGAGGTAGCGCGTGAACAACGGGTGCGCGCGCCGCTGGGCTGCCGCGGTGGGGGCGGGCAGGATGGGCTTACCGCCAAGCGGCTCGTCTTCGGGGTTGCTCATGCGATCGCGATGGATCCTCGGCGCGTGTTGCAGCGTACTCCTTCGTGATACCCCGTGTCAGCAAATTCGAGGGCCCACACCATGCGCTCATTGGCTGTCGTTTTCCTCTCCGTGATTGCCATCACCTCGTGCAAATCCCAGGCGCCCGACGGTGAATGGAAGCCCAAGGACGGGAGCGCCACCCCAGCCGCGGCTGACGCGACCGCTATACCGGACAGAGGCGACGGCAGCACCGAGGCTTTGCCGGCCGGCACACAGCCGCCCACGAGCCCCGAAACCGCCCAGGCGGGTGGCAGCGACGCCGCCGCGAAGCCTAGCCAGCCGGTCATCGGCATCGTCGAGGCCATCGAAGCGAAGCCCGTCATCCTGCGCGACACCGTGCCAGCCGACGCCGCCGTGGGCATGCAGATCCTCGCGGGTGACAAGCTCCAGACCGGCGAGAAGACCAAGATCCGCGTCAAGCTCAGCGACGGCTCCATCCTCGCGCTGGGACCACGCTCGTCGCTTACCCTCGTGAAGTACGAGACTGACGGCGGCAAGCGTAACGGCGCGCTACGCGTGGCCATCGGCGCCTTCTGGATGCAGGTCTCCAAATGGGCGGCGCCCGCCGACAGCATCGTCGAGGTCGAGACCCCGAGCGCCGTCGCCGGGGTGCGCGGCACGACGCTGTGGGGCGACACCCAGCGCCAGGTCATCTGCGCCCTCGAAGGCGAAGTCAGCGTCCGCCACACGACCGCCAAGAAGCTCAAAGCCGCGAGCCTCACCGCCGGCCAGTGCGTCGGCAAGCTCGGCGCCGGCAAGCTCGCGCCCATCACGCCAGACGCAAAAACCGTCGAGAAGTACCTGGACGAAGTGCAGATCAAGTAGCGCGCGCTTGACTTGAGGCAGGCTGCCCTTGCATAGCTCTCCCTCTCCGGCGCGATACCCAAGTGGCTAAGGGGACGGTCTGCAAAACCGTTATGCACGGGTTCGAATCCCGTTCGCGCCTCTCGAACAGCCTCGTATGACGCATCAGCTGGGCGTTCTGCGGGGCTGTCGTATTTCGCCCCCGAGCGTGGTTACTCGCCGAGCTTGCCTGGATCGTAGCGGCCCATCACGGGGCCCACGACGTCCACGGTGCCGGTGTCGAGGTGGATCGTCGAGCCGGCTGCCGTCGTGCGCATGTCGGGCGTGAGGAAGCGTGTCGGGCCGTCGCCGACGATGAGCTTGGCGGCGCCGTCGTAGCGCGTCCTGCCGCCGTGGACGGTGCCGCCGCCTTCGTCGGTGACCTTGGTGTCCTCGAAGGTGCCGACGTCCTTGTCGAAGTCGAAGGTGCCGGTGGGGGAGCGCACCAGGTATTTGCGGGCGGCGGGGGTGGTGACGAGGAGCTCGGCGTCGGTGAGATCGTTCACCGTGAGGTCGCCTTCGGAGGTCTTGGCGGTGCCTTCGTAGCGCGTGCCGTCGGCGCGCTTCTCGTCGATGTGGACGCCGTGCAGCACGAATTGCTTTTCGGGGGTGGCCGCCGTCTCCTGGCGCGGCTCATTGCAAGCCGCCGCCGCGAAGAGTAGCGAGAGGGCGCACATGCCGACTGCATTCGAGCGGGTGGGCCAGGAAGAAGGGCTCCGAAAGATCATGGACGAGTTCGTCGACCGTATGTTCGACGACGTCATGATTGGCTTTTTCTTCCGCAATGTTTCCAGAAAACACATCAAGGAGCTCGAGTACCAGCATGCCGCCGAGTTCCTGGGCGGCCCCGTCGTTTATCGCGGACGACCTCTCCGCGACGCGCACAAAGCGCACCCGATCATGGGCGGTCAGTTCGCCCGGCGCAAGCGCATTCTCGAGGAGACGCTCGTGAAGCACGGTGTCCCCGACGACATCCGCGCGGCCTGGCTCGACTTCACCGAGAGCTTACGTGAGGAGATCACCGGCAACCGCGGCGATGACTGCGACCCCGCCACCGTACGAGGAAAATCATGAAGAGTATGACCGGTTATGGGAGCGCGCGCGTGGAGGGCGAGGGTGTCGTCGCCGACGTCGAGGTGCGCACCGTCAACGCGCGCTTCAGCAAGGTGAGCATCAAGGCGCCGCAGTCGCTGGGCGCGTACGAGAGCGACCTCGAGTCGCAGGTGCTGAAGGCCGTGAAGCGTGGGAACGCCGCCCTGTCGGTGTCCCTGCGGGGGCGGGGCGCGGCGACGCCGGTGACCATCAACGAGGAGGTCGTGCTCGCCTATCAGGCCGTCTTCCGCAGGTTGGGTCTCCCGGAGGCGGGCATCACGCAGCTGCCTGGCGTCATCGTCAGCAACGCACCCGAGCGCGCGAGCGAAGACGAGATCGGCGCCGTGAGAGAGGCCCTGAAGAAAGCGCTCGACCAACTGGTCGCCATGCGCGCGCGCGAGGGTTCCGCTTTGGCGGACGTGCTCGTGAAGAGCATCGCCACGCTCGCGGGCCTCCGCGAGCAAGTCGCCGCGCGTATCCCGATCGTCGTCGAGCAGCAGCGCGCGCGCCTCAAGGAGCGCGTCGATACGCTCCTCGCGGGCAGCGGCACGACGCTCGACCCGCAGACCTTGGCCCGCGAGGTTGCCGTTCTAGCGGACAGGAGCGACGTCACCGAGGAGCTCGACCGCTTGGCCTCGCACTTCAAGCAGGCCCGCGAGCTCTTCACCTCGGGCGAGCCCATCGGCCGCACCCTCGACTTCGTGGCCCAGGAGATGCTGCGCGAGGTGAATACCATCGGCTCGAAGAGCGTCGACTCCGAGCTGGCTCGGTTGGTCATCGACATGAAGAGCGAAGTCGAGCGCTTCAAGGAACAGGTGGCCAACGTCGAGTAGAGCTGGGTAGAGTCCAATCATGCTGTCGCTCGTCTTAGCTCTCACTCTCGGTGTTCAGTACGAAGACATCCACAAGCGCTTCACCGTGGACCTGCCCGACCAGTGGCAGCTCGCGCCCATGCCCGGTGACACGGGCGGCGTCACCTTCCGCCGCACGCGCGATCAGGCGCTCGCCATCGTCTCGATCCGCATCACCGAGGTGAAGAAGATGTCGCTCGACACCTTCTCGAAGAGCGTCGTCCAGCAAACCGAGAAGCAAAAGACCTATCGTCGCCTCGCGGCCGGCATCGACAAGCTCGCTGGCGGCTCGGCCTACCGTCACCGCTACGCGCTCGACGTCGACGAAGAAGGCAAGGTGAAGAAGATCTGCGAGGACCGCATGGCGGTCATCAACGGCATTGGCTACGTCATCCACGCCGAGAGCCTCGAGCAGACCTTCGATAGCTTCGCCGTCGACTTCGGGATCTTCATCGACACCTTCCGGCCCGCGGGTCATCAGGGGCCATCGCAGCAGCAGGCGACCAACGCCTCACGCATGCCGGTCGTGGGCATGTGGCGCATGGAAGACGACGCCACGACGGTCCTTCAGCTCAACCCGAACGGCACCATGGCGATGGCGGGCTTCGCCGGTATGTTCCGCGTCGAAGGCGACAAGCTCATCATGCAGATCTCGGGTGGCACCACCGAGAGCCTCACCTGGGCCATCGCCGACGACACGCTGACCCTGACCTCTCCGTCGACCGGTGGGCCCATCAAATACAAGCGCTCCAAATGAGGCCTGTTGGTGCATTTCAGCCGGGTTTGTGCCATTTCAGCCCGAACCATGTCTGAAAGCAGCACCGACAACGATCTGATGCAGCGCATCGTGAGCCTCTGTAAGCGCAGAGGCTTCGTCTTCCAATCGAGCGAGATCTACGGCGGTCTCAAGAGCGCCTACGACTACGGTCCGCTCGGCGTCGAGCTCAAGCGCAACCTCATGAACGAGTGGTGGCGCAACATGGTCCACGAGCGTGAGGACGTCGTGGGCATCGATGCGTCGATCATCATGCACCCCAAGGTCTGGGAAGCGTCTGGCCACTTGGCTGGCTTCTCCGATCCATTGGTCGACTGCCGCAACTGCAAGGCGCGCTTCCGCGCCG
>JBDHVB010000272.1:0-6575 GCA_039809465.1 Myxococcota bacterium | reverse complement strand
CGCGCAGGCGCGGTGCTCGAACGCGCGCAGCCGCTCGCGCGCGGCGCAGGCCAGAGAGACGAAGCGCGCCAGGCGCTCGGGGGTGGCGATGGGATCATCGTCGGTGTACGCGTCACGCAGACCGAAGATGCCTTCACCGCCACCGACGATGTCACGCAGCGCGCGGCGGTACTGCTCCTTCGTGCCACGGCGCTGCCGCATCGCGGCGATGTAGGAGACGAGGGCTTGAAGGCGAGCCTCGTCACGGGCCGAGGAGCGCTCCTCGTTCGCGAGCGCATGGAGGTCGTGCGCGTAGAGCTCGCCCTCGGAGAACTCGGTGACGAGGAACGGCTCGCCGCGGCCGCCGGAGGTGAGCTCGCCGCGCTCGATGAAGCCGACGTCGACGGCGCGCACGTGCGCGGGAGAGTCGAAGATGTCGTATGCGCCGAGCATCGCCGCGACGCGGTCGGCGCGCCGGTCATGCCCGAACTGGTCCGCCGACATGGTGTGAATCACCAGCGCCCGGGCGACATCGTCAACGCTATAACGTACAAGAATCGGCTCACCGTAGCCAAAAGCCTTGTAGTCGTCGAGGTCATTGCCGCTCAGGGAGCGGACCTCGATGTGCGTGGCCTCGGGATCCATGGCGCGGCGCACGTAGGTCGCGATGGCCGCGGGATCCAGCATTGCGTTCAGTCGTCGACCCACCGTGCGCTCCCTTCCCGACCTGGGTGGAATTTTTTCATTCCTCGTGCATTCATCGTGCCGGTGGCTGGTATGCCTATTGCCTACGCACACCATGAAGGTGGTGCGGCTCTCGTCGCGCGTCACCTCCTTGTGACGTAGGGAGCGCGAGGATGCGGATTCACCAAGACGGAGATGCGCAACCTTTGCGCGACACGGCGGCGGAGGCGCAGAGCTTGCGACCACGGATAGGATTGGTGCTGAGCGGCGGCGGCGCGCGCGCCGCGTACCAGGCGGGCGCGCTGAAGGCGCTGGCCGAGATCGTCGGGGCCGGCACGCCGTTCTCCGTCCTCACCGGCGTGTCCGCTGGCGCGATCAATGCCACGGCGCTGGCGGCGCGCGCCGACGACTTCGTGAGCGCGACCAACGAGCTCTGGGAGACCTGGCGCAGCCTCGAGCCGGGCCGGGTCTATCGCACCGACGTGCGCAGCCTCGCTTCGATCGCCGGACACTGGATGCGCGAGCTCGGAGGAGGCGGCCTCGTCGCGGGCAACATCAACCACTTGCTCGATACGTCGCCGCTCCGCGACTTCCTGGCGCAGCGCATCTCGTTCGACGCCATCCGCCAGCACCTCGAGCGCCGCACGCTGCGCGCGGTGGCGGTCTCCGCCACGAGCTACCGCTCCGGCACCGCCATCACCTTCTACGACCGCGAGGAGGAGCCGGTGCCGCCGATTACCCCGTGGGTGCGCAGCATGCGCATGGCCAAGCGCACCACGCTGCGGCTCGAGCACGTCCTCGCCTCCGCGGCGATCCCAATCTTCTTTCCGCCGGTCGCGGCCGAAGGCGACACCTTCGGCGATGGATGCATTCGTCTGGGCGCGCCGCTCAGCCCGGCCATTCACCTCGGGGCCGAAGCCATCGTCGCGATCGGCGTGCGCTACCCGAGAAGCGCCGACCACACGGTGCAGCTCAATCATCCCGACGGCCCCGCTGCTCCCTCCCTGTCCGACATCGGTGGCGTCTTGCTCAACGCGGTGTTCCTCGACGCCCTCGACAGCGACATCGAGCGCATGCAGCGCATCAACCGCACGCTGGCGCTGGTTCCGCCAACCGACCTCGTGGAGACTCCGCTACGGCCGATCCCCGTCCTGGCGCTGCGGCCGTCGCGCGACCTCGGCAAGCTCGCCGTCAATCAACACGCGCACATGCCACGCTCGATACGCTACCTGCTGCGTGGCATCGGCGTCACCGACGAGCGCGGCGCCGATCTGCTGAGCTACCTTGCGTTCTCTCCGACTTACATCACGCAGCTCATGGACCTTGGCTATCACGACACCCTCGCGCGCCGCCGCGAGCTCGAGGAGCTGTTCACGGCGACGCACGCCGACCTCCCCGGGCTCGCGCGAAGCCCTCTCGTTGACAGCGCCGGTTAACGGCGCGCCTGGCTAGCGCTCCGAGGTCGCGTGGCAATACAAGCACGCGCCAGCGACGGACCGCGCGAGGCCGACATCCGGCACCGGCGCTTCGACGTTGGACAGCGCCAGGCGAATGTCGCGGCGGAAACGGTCGGCGCGGTCGGCGAGCATGGGATGGTTGGTCGAGGTGGCGACCGGCAGCCGCGTGGCGGCGTCATCGAGCTCACGAAGCGCCGCCGCCACCGCCGCCAGGTCGACGTCACCGCCGTCCTTGGGCTCGAGCCCGCGGTCGAGAGCGGCGACGCCCGCCGCGAAGCGCCACATGACGGAGTTGAGCTCGCGACGCTCCACGTAAACGAAGCTCGGCGGGTACATGACGCTGCGAAGCTCGGGCGCGCCACAAGCTCCGACCGCCAACGCGGACATCAAGCCCCAGAGGCGCGTGTGACGAAAGGCCGTGCTCATGACGTCACGTCGCGGACGACCAGCACCGGGCACTGCGCTGCTTGCGTCACCTCGGTCGCGACCGAGCCGCTGAAAGCACGCTCCAGCGGACTGCGGCCGCGTGAAGCCATGCAGATGGCGTCGGCGTTCCAGCGCGCCGCGGCTTGCACGATGGCGTCGGCGGGCGGTCCACCATCGACCACGAGACACCGCGTCGAGACCTCCGCTGGATCCACGTTCTCGGGAATCAAGCGCTCGAGCTTGCCGATGAGCTGCTGCTTCTCGGCCGGCGTCAACCGTCCAGCTTCCCCCGGCGGGATCTTACTGACCGCGTCTCCCAGCTTCGAAGCGACGTAGACGATGTCGACCGCGCCGGTGCCGTCGGACAGCAAGTCGTAGGCATAAGGGATGGCGCGGTTGCCGGCTTCGCTCAGGTCGGTCGCGGCGACGACCTTGTGAATCTTGCGCCGCTCGGGTGGCGCCAAGGTGTCGGGTCCCACGCAGACGACAGGCACATCGCTATGGCGGATGATGTCGCGTGACACCGAGCCGTGAAGGAAGCGCGACACGCCGCGGCGCCGGTGCGTACCGACCACGATCAAGTCGACGCAGTCCACGCGCGCGGAGCAGAGCGCCTCGACGGAGACCGAGCCGAAATGCGGCTCGCAGCGCACCGTGAGCTCGCCTTCGCCCGCGAGGCCCGCGATCCGCTTTCGCAGCTCGCGTTCCAGGGCCTTGGTCACGGTGGGGTCACCGACGAAGGGCGGGGCGCTGGGCACGACGCCGAGACGGCGATGCTCGACGTCCGGCACATAGAAGTGGTGCAGGAAGACGTCACAGGGAATGCGGTGGCGGAGCGCCTTCACCCAGGCGATCGGAGCGTCGCTCGCATGCGAGCGATCCACCGCGACGGCGACACGCAAGCGACGTTTGCCCGCGAGCGCGTCTTGCAGACCGTCGGTGGCCTGACGCGCGACGAGCACCGGGCACGCCGCCGACTCGGCGAGCTTCTCCGCCAAGGCGCGGTTCACTTCCTTGGCGTCTCCGTCAGCGGAACCGACGACGAGCAGCTGCGTGCGGTGCGTGCGCACGAACGCGCCGATCGCGTCCTCGACGAAGCCGTGCAAGACCTCGAGCACGATCGTCCGGCCATCGTCTCCGAGCTTGCCGCGGACGGTCTCGAGGAGCCGCTTCGCCGCGACCAGGCGCTCCGCTTCGGGGTTCGCGATCGCGCTGTCGAGCTCGAGCGGAAAGGTCGTGGCCGGCTCGAGCACGTGGGCGATGGTCAGCGGCAGCCCCAAGGCACGCGCAAGAGAGCTCGCGACATGGCAGGCATCGAGCGCTTCGGGCGAGAAGTCGGTAGCGGCAAGGATGGCCATGATGTCCTCCTCACCTGGCGAGGAGCAGCAATCAGGCCAAACCTCACGAACGGCCACGGTGGCCCGGGCGCGCCGCCCTACCGTGCAAATATTGCGCAACGCCACCGCGTCGCGCGCAAACACTGCACCAAGGTGAGCCTAGTGGCGGCGCGAACGGCGGCCGCGCGAGGTCTGCGAAGTCCCCGTATCGCGGCGCTGCTCGTTCTTCTTGATCTCGTCGCGGAGCGCCCTCTTCAGATCGTTCTGGACCTTGACGGCGTCCTCGAGCTCGACCGTCTTCTGAGCCACCACCGCCGTGAGCCGCGCGCGCGTCGCATCGAGCGTGTCCACTTCAGCGGCCAACGCCTCCTCACGCTCTTGAGAGGCCTTCAGCTCCGCCGAGAGCCGATGCTTGTCGGCCCGCAGCGCCTCGAGCTCGTCGTGCATCGGTAGGCCGACGAAGAGCACCGTCGCGGTGCAGCCGGTGACGAGCAAGCCGAACAATATCCAGGGCAATAAGCCGCCGCTCGAGTCACTCATCTCCGATTCGTCCGCATTAGCGGTCAACTCGACCGGTTCTTCCTCGACGATCTCGAAACCCTCGTCGAGCAGCATGGGCTCATCGCCGGGGTTGGTGATTTCGGAGAACCGTTGGGGGCTCGCCATTTGGTCAAGCGTAGCGCAGCCGAGGCGGCCCTTCCCGTCCCTGTCGGGAAAATTCTCGATTTGGGGCGCTGATTCTCACAATGCGGTGCGTCATCACCCTGCAAGCCACTGAAATCATTAGCCCCCCGCTGCAGCGCTCGCGCGGAGCCGGGATGAGCTCGACGGCAGGCTCACGGGAGCCGCCGCAGCTGCTCGGCCCGCAGGGCATCGAAGCGCGCCGCTTGCTCTGGCGTGAGGATGGCGCGGAGCTCGCTCAGGGTCTTCTCGCGGGCCGCGCGGATCACGGGTGAGGTCTCGCGCACCGCTGCTTCGACCGTGGCGCGGTTCTCGGCCATGATGCGCATCGCGGCGGCGCGCTGGTCGGGAGAGAGGTCGAGCTGCCGCAGGATGACCATCGGGCCACGCGCCTGCTGACCGTCCGCGATAGCGGCAACAGGAGGCGCCACCAGCTTCATCACGCCGGCGCCGGCCATGGCGCCCGCGAGGAACACGCCGAGCACCACGAGCCCGGACCACAGATGCAAGCGCCGCGCGTCAGCGTTCATCGTCGCCTCCGAGGTGGCGGCGCAGATCGGCGGGCGAGAGCGTGTCGTCGCTCCACCAATCGGCGTCGCTCTTCTCGACCGCTCGGGCGGACACGAGCCACGCCGGCACCCACACCCCCACCGCCGCCAGCGCGGCGAGCATCAGCCCCAGCCGCGCTTGCCGCAAGAACACGGCCACCGCTGCCGGCGGCTCGCGCCCGCGCATGACCTCGCCCACGACGCGGTCGAAGCGCGCGAAGCGCTCCTCTTGCCACGGCTTCAGCAATGAAAGATCGACCCGTTCGTCATCCATCGGTTTCTTCCTCGGCCGGCGCGAGCTCGGCTCGCAGACGTTTCCTCGCAACGAACAAGTGCTGGCGCGACGCGACCTCGGAGATCCCCAAGGTCGCGGCGATCTCGACGTGCGTCCACGACTCGAGGTCGTGCATGAGCACCACTTCGCGCTGCACGGGCGTGAGCTTTCCCAGGGCCTCGAGCAGTGGCCGGCGCATGATGGCGAGCTCGGACGGGGCCCTGGCGTCCGGCATGCGCACCCCGAAGACGCTCAAGGCCGCGCGCAGCTTCGCCCGCCGCAGATGGTTGAAGACGCGATGGCGTACACTGCCGCGCAACCACGCCGCGAAACGCTCGGGCTCACGGCACTGATGCAGCCGCTCCATGGCGGTCATGATGCACTCCTGGGCGATGTCCTCGGCGTCGCTCGCGTCACGCAACAACGCCAAAGCGGCCACGAAAGCGGTCGGCAAGTGCCGGCGGATGAGGCTCTCCCGCGCCCGCGGATCGTCCGCGAGAGCCAAGGCCACGAGCCGCGCGTCGCTTTCACCCTCCATCTCCACCTATCTAGTGCGCCCCGCGGGCCTTTTCGTTAGCGAGAAAAATCGCTCTCCCATCCTAACGGTTTCCCAGAGCCGCTGTTCCACCTACCGAGCCGCCTAGAACATCCAGGAGAAGACGAATGAAGCTGTCGAAGCGCTGGGCCGTGGTGTGTCTTGCTCTCGTGAGCGCCGCCTGTGGCACGGAAGAAAGTGATGACCCGGCGGCCTACGCCGAGCAAGCCGAGGACGTGCTCGACCTCACACCCGAGACCGGCGAGGCCGAGATCGTCGGCGGCGCGACTTACTACGGCCTACCCGGCGTCGGCGCCCTCATCACCTTACCGACGAACGGCAACCCCGGCGCCATCTGCACGGGCACGCTCATCGATCAGTGGACGGTGCTCACGGCCGCCCACTGCGTCGACCACGCGACACCCGCGAGCCTCGTCTTCAAGATCGGCGTCGACGCCCGCAACCCCCAGAAGACCTACGACGTCTGGGGCATCCGCGTTCATCCAGGTTGGTCGCGGCAACACGGCAACCACGACATCGCCAAGGTCATCCTCAACCACGCCGCGAACGAGCCCCCAGCGATGCTGCTCTCCTCGCTCCAAGACATCGGCGGCGTCGGCGCACCACTCCTCTTCGTGGGCTACGGCGCGACCA
>JBDHVB010000271.1:0-6607 GCA_039809465.1 Myxococcota bacterium | reverse complement strand
ACTACAGGCTCAGACTTCTAAACGCCTGCGCGTAAGAGCACTTCGGGGCGTGGCCCACTACGAAGTGAGAAGAACCCTACGAAGTGAGAAGAACCGAAAGCCGCGGGAGGCGAAGTGCCCAGGGACGGAATTGAACCGCCGACACGAGGATTTTCAGTCCTCTGCTCTACCAACTGAGCTACCTGGGCGTTGGTAAGACGGTGCGCATGTACGCAACCAACGAGGGTTTCGTCAAGATCGAGTCGCGTTGATGCGCGAAACTATGGGCGGCGTCAGAATTCAGGAGCTGGCGCGCAGGTGCCGCCGGTCGGGGTGGCGCCGCCGCCGACGGAGCCGACGAAGCGTGGCGTGGTGCCAGCCGCGAAGTACGCGTTGACGTTGCCGCCAGTGGTGAAGCCGTCGAGGACGATGGCGCCGTTCAGCGAGAGGCCGTGCACCGCGACGTTGGTCGTCGAGATCGCGCTCGCGGTCATGTTGAGACAGGCGTTCTCCACGTAGAAGCCCGTGGTGTCGGTCTGCGCCGCGTCGTTGCGGCTCGCGGTCACGTTCAGGTTGCCGCCGTTGGTCGCCACCACGCGGTAGGCGATCTCTTCGGTGGGCGTGAGGAAGTCGACGTTGTCGATCGACAGGTTGACCGACGCGCTGTCCGCGATGACGCGCACGCCCTCGTTGTAGCGGGTGATGCGCAGATCGGCGAGCTGCGCTTGCGCGGTGCCACCCACGAGGCTCACCGCGACGGGCGTCATGGCTGGTCCGTCCGCGACCGTGTTGGTGAGCGTGCTCGCGGAGACGCGGACGCTCGTGTCGGCCTGTGCGTCGCCGCCCGCGACACCAGCGATGGTCACCGCCGACAGGCCGATGTTGGAGAAGCCGCAGCCCGCGATCGTGACGTTGAGCGAGCCGTTGTCATTCGGGCCCGCGGTGCCGTTGACCGCGATGGCGCGCTCCACGTTGGTGAAGTCGGTGGAGGTGATGATGAGGCCGCTCGGTGTGCCCGTCTCCAGTCTGATCGCGGTGTTGCTCGCGTTCGTGATGTCGACGTTGTCGACGGTGAAGAAAAATGGTGACGTGTCGGTGAGCGCGATAGCGGTCGCGAAGCCGCTGATGGTGACGTGGTCCACGCTGCCGCTGTTCTCCGCGAGGCCCGCGATCGCCGGCCCCGTGGTCGTGGCGCCAGGCACGAAGTTGAAGCCGGTGATGCGGCTCTGCTCCTGAAGGCGGATCGCGGTCGCGTTTGCCGGGATGATGGCCGGCGCGCCGAGCGCGGGTAGCGTCGTTGGCGGCAAGGTGTCGCCCTCGTCGGCGTCTTGCAGATCGAAGTCGCGGCCGCTGCCGATGAGCGTGGTGCCATCCGGCAGGGTGACGTCGGCGGTGTAAGCGTCACCGCGATTGTAGACGTAGATCCAGGTCCCGAAGTGCGAGCCTGGCGGACCGACGGCGGAGTCCACGGCCTGGCCGAGGGTGGCATACGGCTTGATGAAGGTGCCATCCTGGTCCACTGTAGCGGACGTAGTGCCGCTGTCGACGTACCAGATGACGCGGCGAACGTTGATGGTCACCGTGGCGGTCGCGTTGCTGCCACCAGCGGTCATCTCGTACGTGAACGTGTCGTCGATGCCGCCGTCCTGCTCGCGGCCACCCTTGCCACGCGGCGGATCGTAAACGAAGCCACCGTTGGCCGCGATGGTCAGCGTGCCGCCGAAGGGGCTGGTCATCGGCGCGGTGGACACGACGGCGCGCCCAGCGCCCGAGTCGTTCGCGAGCACGCCGGGCGCCGCGATGATGCGGCGTGTGTTGCCCTGCGCCTTGTACGCGTCGTCCTGCGCGCCGACGGTGCCGCCGACGTTGATGGTCACGACGAGCGTCGCGGTCTTGTTGCCGCCCGCGCCGGTCGCGCCCTGGTCGTCGGCTACGAAGGTGACGGACTTGCCGCTGCCGGTGACCGCGCCCGCGTCCCACTGCGCGGTCGCGAGATCGGCGTTCACCGCGGCGAGCGTGCCGGTGAAGATCAGCGTGCCTGGCGTCGAGTCGTCGACGGTCGCGCCCGTGGCCGAGAGCGTGCCTTCCAAAGTGGTGACGGTGACCTTCACGGGAGCGTCGGCCGCGTCGACGTCGCTCACGCTGACGAGGTTGGCACCCGCGAAGGTGACGACGCCCGCCGCGGCGACGTCGATGGCGGTGGTCGGGCCAGTGACGCTGGGCGCGTCGTTCACCGCGTTGACGGTGATGGTCACGACGTCGGTGTCAGTGAGGCCAGCGCTGTCCGCGTTGACGGTCAACGTGTCCGCTCCAGCGTAGTTCGACGCGGGCGTGTAGGTCATGCCGTTCATCGCGGCGTTCACGTTCGCGAACGTGCCGGTAAAGGAGACGCTCGGCGTCGCGAGGCCGCTGACGCCCGTGAGCCCCGTGGTGCCGTTGAGGCTCAACGTGCCGTGAGTGACCGTGAGGACCATGGTGACGGTGTCGTCCGCGTCCGCGTCGGCATCGGCCACCGAGACGCCGTTGATCACGAGCGCGACGTCTTCGTTGGTGCTGAGCGAGCTAGGTGTGGTGTTGAACGGCGGCAGGTCGGCGCTGCCGAAGCCAATCGCCAGCGCGTCGGTGTCATCCAAAGGGCCGCCCACGCCGGTCGCGCCTTGGTCGTTGGCGGTGATGGTCACCGTGATGGTGACGTTCGGTGTGGGGGAGGCGACGGTGAGCGTGGCCAGCGCGGCGTTGACCGCGCTCGTGGTGCCGCTGAAGCTCATCGTGGTGTCACTGGTGCCGTCACCGCTCGTGAACGTGAGATCGGTGAGCGTCGTCAGGCTGAGGAGCGCGCCCGCGTTAGCGGACAGAACGATGGCCATTGGCGAGCCGCCGACGTCCACGTCGCTGACGCTCACGCCGCCCACCGCGAATGGGGCTCCATTGGGGGCGCTCTGCGGAGCTGGCACGACGACGATAGGCGCGTCGTTCACCGGCGTGACGGTCACCACTACAACCGCTTCAGCGGACGATTCACCATCCGACAAGGTGACGTTGACACTGAGGTCGCCGTTGAAGTCACGGAGCGGCGTGACTTCGTTACCGTTGACCGTGTACGCGCCGGTGCTCCTGACCGTGACGGTGAATGGGCCGGCGCTGTCGATATCGGTGACGCCCAAGGTGGCCGCGTTGATTAGCAACGACGTGTCTTCGGCGACCGTGAGCCGCGTGATGGTGATGGATGGCGGGTCGTTCACCGGGGTGATGGTGATGCTCACCGTGGCTGACGCGGTCTTGTCGTCGTCGGCGATGGCGACGGTGACGCTGTCTTCGCCCGAGTAGTTTGCTTCTGGCGTGTAGGTGAAGCCGGTCACCGAGAGCGCGAAGCTGCCGTGCGACGGGCCCGACGTGACGGTGGTCCGCAGGCGCCCGAGCTGGCCGCTCACGGCGATGTTGCCGGAGATCGGGGTGTCCTCGGCGGTGGTGAGTTGGACGCCGTTCGCGACGAGATTGCTGACGAGGTCGTCGTCTTTGTCACCGCAAGCGGCGGCGAAGAGCACGGCGGAGACCGTGAGGAGGCGGAGAGGACGCAGCACGGGCGAAACCCTTTGTTTGGAAGAGAATGGCGCGCACAATGTCGTAACTCGTTGCCTTAGTGCTAGGTAAAAGCCCCATGTGCCGTACGGCGTCGCTCTTCGTTCTTTTCTGCGTGGCCTGTGCCGATCTTGGCGAGACGCGCGGCACCATCAGCATGACCGACAGGGTGGGCGCCGCGGCCGGCGGCACCGGGACGTTGCAGGGGAGCATCCACCTTCCCGCTCCGTTGGGCGGTGACAAGCGCATCACGCTCACGCTGATCGCGCAGGGGTACTCGACCTCGCGCAGCGATGAGGTCACGAACGGCGACGTCATGGGCTTTCTCATCCAAGGCGTGCCGGATGGCATCTACATCGTCGGCGCGGCGGTCGATCGCGATGAAGATGGGAAGCTCGGCGAAGAGGACTGGGCCGGCTTTGCGGGCGGCACCACGGAGCACCCGGTATTGCGGCGTGGCAGTGCCCGTCAGGTGAACGTCGTCAACGGCGTGGGGCAGATCGACATCGCGGTTGGTACCGTCGGGAGCTGCTTGCTGCCGCTCGGGAGCGCGTGCGTCAGCGACAGCGATTGCCGCTACATGGCGTGCGCTTGCCCCGCGGTGCCCGAGACCGGGACCGCGGCGAGGACGGTCTTCTACTTGCCGACTTGTGCCGCCGTGTCCCGCGTTTGCCAGCTCGATGGACCGCAGACCTGTGACGCGGTCTGCACGCCCGCCCCCGAGCTCGCGGTGGGCCCGTGCCTACGTGATTTGGACCTCACGACCGCTCAAGCGGACTAAATCGCCCCGGTGGACGCCGCGCCCGGCCGCCGCTCTCGGCGCCCTGAATATCGTGCCTGAATACCGGCAACTCCGGGGCATTTAGGCGCGAGAATGAAGGGTTATGAGCGTCATCCGTCGTAGCGCGCCTCTTGCGCCAAGCACCCCGGTGGGTGCTCCCGCGCTCTCGCCCACGACGTGGAAGCTCGGGCAGAGCACGGCTTTGCGCGAGCCTGATGCGCCGGTCGCCACCAAGCGCGTGGCGCCCCTGCCACCCAAGACCCTGCCGACGGTCGAAGCTCGTCTCGTCCAGACCCTGAACGACCTCACCTGGAAACGCCTCTCCCGGGTCACCGCCACCCGCCTGACCGTCTCGACCATGCTGTCGCCGCCCGCGGCGCTAGGGCTGATTGCACCTCTTCTTTATGGCGCCACGGGGCCGGAGCTCGCGCGCGTCCAGCAGGCGCTCGGCATGGCCGACGTCGCTCCCGCCGAGTTTCTGGGCGCGGTCCGCGGCATCATCCTGCGCTCCAAGGTGAAGACGTCGCTGTGGTCGCGGCCCGACTTCACGATCGACAAGGACTTCGCCGAGCGCGTGCAGCGGGAGCTCGGCACCGAGCTCGAGACCATCACGCCCGAGCTCGCCAAGGGTCGCATCGACAGCTGGCTGTTCAACGGCACGCACGGCCGCGCCCGCGACCTCGCCGACGCCGACGTGCTCGCGAAAGCACCGCTCGTCCCCGCGAGCTTGGTGGCCCTCGATCCGCTTTGGCAGACTTTCTTCAAGCAAGCCGACACCATCGCCGAGTACCCGTTCACCAAAGCGGACGGCCGCACCGTCGCCGTCCGCATGATGACCGGCGAGGTGCCCTGCAAGTCGGTCGCGACCGGCGACTACCGCGCCGCCAAGATCGACATGGAAGAGGGCATCTCGTTCATCTGCGTGGTGCCCGCCGAGGAGGTGCCGCTCGAGGCCATCACGCGCGACATCAGCTCGCCCTCGGGCTTCGCGCGCTTCCTCGAGCAGCTCCAACCCAACAAGGGCACGCTCTACATCCCGAAGATCGACATCGAAGCACGGGCGAACGACGGCCCCCTGCTCGGTGACGCGACCCGCGGCCCCTACAGCGCCATCGGCTCACGCAAGGTCGAGCTCGAAGGCGTGGGCCACGAGATCGCGACCATGCGTTTTAGCGAACCGGGCGTGACCATCGGCGGCGGCGCGGCGGCGAAGCTCTGGTCTGGAAAGCTGCCCGAAGGCTTCGTGGCCGGCCCGGTGGAGATCCTCGAAGCCGCGCGTCCCTTCCTCTACATCGTGCGCGACGACGTGAACGGGCTCATCATCGGCGCCGGCGTCTTCGAAGGCCCGCCCGATCCGCCACTCAAGCTCACCGAAGAGCGCAAGCTCGATCTCGGCGAGGGCTACGTGTCCGCGGCGAGCGGCCTCGTCCGCGCGGGCAAGAACTTCTGGGTCGCCGCCGACGACGAGAACTACCTCGCGAGCTTCCCGGTCGCTGGTGGCCCGGGCAAGACGCTCAAGATCTTCAAGGGCGAGCTCCCGGAAGACCCCGACGAGCGCAAGAAGGAGAAAGCGGACATCGAGTCGCTGTTGCTTTTGCCGCGCGCGGTTACCGGCGAGCCGCATGACCTTTTGCTGGGGATCGGCTCGGGCTCGAAGCCCAAGCGCCACCGTGGTGTGGTGGTGCCGCTCGACGCCAACGGCGAGGCGCTCGGCAAGGTGCGGCACATCGACTGGTCGAAGCTCAACGAAGAGCTCGCCAAGACCTTCCCCAAGGTCAACATCGAGGGCGCGGTCATCATCGGCGACCGCATCCGCCTGAGCCAGCGCGGCAACGGCAAGGCCAACATCAGCGCCATCGTCGACCTCGACTTGAAGGAAGTGGTTGCGGCTGTTTTAGCGGACAAGGATGTTCCTGCGTCGGCGCTGCGTGGTATTCGCCGCATCGACCTCGGCCAGGAGCGCGGCGTGCCGTGGACGGTTACGGACCTCGCGGCGCTTCCCGATGGCCGAATGATCTTCACCGCGGCTGTCGAGGATAGCGGCACGGTGGTTGGGGATGGTGCGATCCTCGCGACTGGCATCGGCGTGCTGAACCGAGATGGCACGGTTGGTTCGTTCCGGCGGACGGAGCCCAAGGTGAAGCTCGAGGGCGTGAGCATCGTGGGCATCCACGGCGGCGCGGTTGATATCGCGGTGGTGAGTGACGATGATGATCGTAAGATCCCGTCACGTTTGTTTACGACGAGTGTGCTGATTTCTTAGGCGGG
>JBDHVB010000270.1:0-6613 GCA_039809465.1 Myxococcota bacterium | reverse complement strand
TACATCGACGACGTGCTGCGCCGCGCATCTCCAAAACGCAAACCCGCAAAGCGCGAACCGGCATAGCTCAAGCGAGCAAAGCTCAGCCCCGCAAAGCTCAGCCCCGCAGACCTCAGCACCGCAAAGCTCGGCACCGCAGAGCTCGACCCGGCAGAGCTCGAGCCGGCAAAGCTCGAGCCGGCAGGGCTCGGGCCACCTCATCATCGAAGCGGGTACCGGCACGGGGAAGACGCTCGCCTATCTCGCGCCACTCATCGCCGCCGGCAAGAAGGCGGTGATCTCGACCGGCACCAAGACGCTGCAAGACCAGCTCGCCGGCAAGGACCTCCCGCTGCTCGCTCAGGCGCTCGGGCGCCCCATCGACTTCCAGGTGATGAAGGGCCGCGGCAACTACCTCTGCCTCACACGCGCCGAAGAATACCTGCGCACCCCGCCCCTCCCCGGCACGCCGCAGCGCGAGGCTTACGATCTGCTGCGGAGCTGGAGCGCCAACACCGACGACGGCGACCGCGCGGGCTTACCTGGCCTCGGTGACGACGTGCCCTGGTGGCGCGAGGTGAGCTCCACCTCAGAGCAATGCCGTGGCCGCAATTGCGCACAGTTCGACCGCTGCCACGTGACCTCCATGCGCCGCCGCGCCCAAGCAGCCGAGCTGGTCATCGTCAACCACCACCTCTACTTCGCCGATCTCATCTTGCGCGCCCGCTACCCCGACGCACAAACGACCATCCTACCCGAGCACGACATCGTCGTCTTCGACGAGGCCCACGAGCTCGACGAGATCGCTGCGCAGCACTTCGGCGTGCAGCTCTCCGAGCACCGCATCCACGAGCTGTTGCAAGACATCAGCCGCGCCCTGCGCACCGAGCCCGCCCTCGTCGCCCGCTTCAGCCGCATCGCCGCCGACATCGAGCTGCGCAGCCGCGAGCTCTTCGACGCGCTGCCGTACGACGACGGCCGCGCCCGCCTAGCGCAGGGCTACAGCAAGGACGTGCTGGTCCGCCGCCAGCACCTCGACACCTTGCTCGCCGGCCTCGAGAACGAGCTCATCGCCAGCAACCTCGAAGACCGCGGCGTCCTCGCCCGTCGCGCCATGAACATCGCCACCGACCTCGCCTTCTGCGTCGACGACGTCGCCCGCGCCTCGCTCGTCGCCGAGCCCACCCGCAACGAGACCACCACCTACGAACCGATTGTCGGCGGACCGATTGTCGACAGGCCGATTGTCGGCGGACCTATCTTCGACGGGCCTACCGTCGACGGCGCCCAGAACGACGACGCTGCGCCGGCAGCCACGCCCTTCGTCCGCTATACCGAAGTCCAGGGCCGCTCCCGCGCCTTGGTCGCCCGCCCGGTCGACGTCGCCGGCCTGTTCGCGAGCCACCTCAAGGCGCCCATAGCCGTGTTCGTGTCCGCCACCCTGCGCGTCGGCGAGAGCTTCTCGCACTACAAAAGTCGCCTCGGCCTGAACGACGCCGACGAGCTCGCGGTCGGCTCCCCCTTCGACTACGGCAGCAACGCCGCGCTCTACATTCCCAACGATCTCCCCGAGCCCGACGCCCCCGACTTCACCGACGCCGCCACCTCCCGCATCATGGAGCTCGTCCGCGCCTCGAACGGTGGAGCCTTCGTGCTCTGCACCTCCCACCGCATGCTCCAGTTCGTACGCTCCCGCATCGCCCGCGACCGCCTCGTGCTCGCCCAAGGCGACGCCCCGAAAGCGGAGCTCATCGACCGCTTCCGCGACGACGGCAACGCCGTGCTGCTGGGCACCATGACCTTCTGGAGCGGCGTCGACGTCGCTGGCCGCGCGCTACGCTCGGTGATCATCGACAAGCTCCCGTTCGCATCGCCCTCCGATCCGCTGGTCGCCGCCCGCGTCGCGCACATGAAGAGTCGCGGCGAAGACGCCTTCCGCGGCTACCAACTCCCGCAAGCCGCCCTCCTCCTACGCCAAGGCTTCGGCCGCCTCATCCGCCGCGGCGACGACCGCGGCATGGTCACCATCCTGGACCGCCGCATCACCCAGAAGAGCTACGGCCGCATCTTCCTAAAGAGCCTCCCCGCCTGCCCCCGCTTCGGCGATTGGACGCTCGCCGAGCAGTTCCTGCAGACGCTGTAAATAGAAGAGCGCCCCACCGGCCGCGACACCAACCCGCACGACCTTAGCCCCACCCCTCTCCCCCCGCTAAAAAATTTACGCCATAACGGACACGCCTCCCTTGTCGTCACCATTCGCGGTAGACGAAACCCCCAAGGTGGGTTTCGTCTCTCGCGGCAAGTGGAGCAGAAGAAATCTGCGGCACGTGGAGCATAAGAAGCGCGCGGTGCCTCGGGGAGTGGGGCTTAGTGAGCAGTCGGCTCCTTGGGAGAGCAAGGCTCTTGGTGAGCAATGCAGATGCATGAAATCGCCGCGCGTCTGGGCGTGCTCGGTCCCGTCGGGATGGTGCGCACGGCCGGAGGCGCGAAGCTGCTCTTCCGCGTGGCGCGTGGTTAGCGTTTCAGGAGCTTATTCAGCAAACCGCCACCTGGTTGCGGCTGCTTGGCGAGTTGGGTCTGCACGAATCGTAGCTCGCGCTCGGCTTCGCGGTTCTTGGGGTTGAGCTCTAGTGCCTTCTTCAAGTGCTTTACGGCTTGGTCGAGCTTGCCTTCGACGCGGGCGATCTTCCCCAAGAACTCGTAGGCGCTGTCGAGCTTCGGGTTCATCTCGAGCGACTTGTTGAGCTCCGCGATGGCCTCCGCCGCGGCGGACGTGCCCTTGGCCGCGAACAGTGCGTAGCCATGGTAGGCGTAGAACTCTGGCTCGCCTTTGTTCATGGCGATGGCTTGCGCGAGCACCGGCTCGGCGGCGGCGGCCTGGCCGCGGCGCACGAACATCTGCGACTTGCGGAACAAACCCTCGGCCTCGAGCATCACGTTGACATCGGTGGGTAAGCCGGCCTTGGCTCGGTCGAGCGCCACGTCGTAGTCGCCGCGTGCCTGTGGGTCGCTCAGCACCTTCTGCGCTTCGTCGGCGCGGCGGAACAGCGCGTCGGCCATCTCGCGGTGCTCACCGAGCTCCATGCCGGCGAAGCGATCGGAGTGCCAGCGCTTGGCGTGGTCGAAGTAGGCCTTGCGGATGTCCTCGCCTGTCGCGCCGCGGCCGACGCCGAGGAAGGCGTAGTGATCCTGATCGGCCATCTGCGCGTGCGCGGCCGCGATCTCCTGGAGGAGCGCCGGAGGTTTGGCGACCAGCGCCCCCAGCACGAACGCGATGACCGTCGCGCGATCCGGAGCCATGGAGGCCCCAGGCGCCGCGCCGCCACAGACCCTGGCGATAGGCTCACGCAGGCGCTCGTACTCCGTGGAAGGGGCTACCTCTCCATATGCGCCCGCTATCGCGCTCACGTGCTCGGGCGTGAGGCCCCGGCCGAGCTCGACCAGGATCTCGCCCAACGTGTCCACCGACGATTCGCCACCGACGGCAACATCCGCGAAATCCAGGGCCCCGCTGTCCGCTAAAGCGAAGGCGCGCAAAGTGCGGACCACCGCGGCGCGATCCTCGTTGGCCTGACCCGAGGCGCCGACGGCGCGCACTGGCCGCCCCTGCGCGAGCTCGAGACCATAGACCTTCCCCTGCACGGTCCAGGTCACACGGCCGGTCGCTTTGCGCCGGGCGAGGCCGGCGAGCTCCTGGGCGCCGAGGCGCGATCGGGACAGCTGCGTCAGGGCACCACCTCGAAGGTCTCGGGCATGAGCGCCAGTGGTTCGTGCTCCCACCGCAGCAGGCGGCGGTGCAAGGCTTCCACGTGCTCGAGCGGCGAGGTGCTGATGCTCGCGGCGTGGGTCACGGCCTTGCCGATCGAGAAGTCAGCGTGCGGCACCTGGACGTCGACCTCGCCCGAGACGCCCGCGCGGCGGCGCACTTCCTCGACGGCGTCGGCGAGGCCACCCAGGCGATCGACGAGGCCGACCTGCAACGCCTTCATGCCGCTGTAGACCCGGCCCTCCGCGAGCTCACGCACGCGCTCGACCGGCATCTTGCGGCCAGCGGCCACCTTGGCCAGGAACTCCTCGTACTCCTCACCCAAGATCTGCGTGAGGCGCGCGCGCTCGTCGTCGTTGAAGCCATGCGTCGTGTACTTCCAGTCGGCGAGCGGGCCGGTGCGGTAGGTGTACGGCTTGATGTCGGTGAGCTTGTAGAAGCCCGACAGGTCGACCTTGAGCTGGAAGATGCCGATCGAGCCCGTGAGCGTATTCGGCTCGGCCAAGATCTGATCGGCGCCCGCGATGACGTAGTAGCCACCCGAGGCCGCCGTGTCCGCCATCGAGGCCACGATGGGCTTCTTGCGCTGCACCTGCAGCACGGCGCGGTAGATGAGCTCGGAGGCGAAGATCTCTCCACCGCCGCTGTCGACACGCACGACCACGCCGGCGACACGCGGATCGTCCGCGGCGTCGGTGAGCTGCTTGACGATGCGCTTCGCTGAAGCGGACTCGCCCGGCAGCGGGTTGTCACCGTCGTCGCGTACGATGGTGCCCACGACAGGGACCACCGCGATGATCGGCGCCTGACCCCACTTGGCGGACGGGCGGTCGAGCAGGTCGTCGGCGGTGTGCGCGCGCTCCTTGTCGGGACGGCCGATGTCGAGCTCGGCGATCTCGTCGACCAGGCCGAACCCACGCGCCTCCTCGGCGCGCATGCCGCCGCGCTTCATCACGGAGATCAGGCGCTCTTCGTCGAGGCCGCGCTCTTTCAAAGCTGTCTCCAATGACGACTGCGCCTGCGCCAGGAGCTCGGCGCGCACCTCGTCGTCCTCGGGCCGCGGGCGGTCGGAGGTGAGCGCGTCGGGAGCGGACTTGTAACGGCCGATCGCCACGACATCGAACTTGATGCCGATGTGATCGAGCGCCGCGCCGAAGTAGTACGCGAGCAGCGCGAAGCCATCGACGCCGATGATGGCGGACTTGTCGAGGCGGATGACGTCCGCCGCGGCGGCCACCATGTAGCTCTTGTCGTCGACGTAGCCGATCTCGGCGACCACCTTCTTGCCGGCGGCGCGCAGGTTCATGATCTCGCCGCGCAGCTCGTCGACGAAGCCCATGCCCACCGAGAGGCTGCCGATCTTCAAGGTCACCGTGCCGATGGTCGGGTCCTTCGCCAAACGGCGCAGACGCCAACCGATCGACGGCGTGACCTCTTTCCCGCCGAACAGCCCGTCCCCCTTGCGGGTCAGCTCACCCGACAAGGCGAGCTCGACGGTGCGGTTGCTCGCCCACTCGCTCAGGCTCTCGCTGGGATTGGTGCGCAACGTGACGACGGTCGCCGACGCGAGCTCCTCGCGGCCCGTGCCAGGACGCGACTTGTCGCCGGTCGCGACCTCGAAGGCCTGACGCGCCTCGAGCGGGCCGAAGCCGAGTTGCAAACCGACGGCCAAGAACTCGTCTTGGAAATCATAGGCGCCATAAACGTGCACGCCGCGCGCGCCGACGTCGATGACCCCGCGCGTATGGAAGAAATCGCGCGTCTTGCCGTCGAGCTGGGTCTGCGCACCGATGGTCAGCCACGGCGCCGCGAGCACCGGGCGGATGGCCACGCCTCCGCTATAGTGGAAGTTCTGGCGTTCATCGAGCAGATACGGGCTGCCCACGTCGTCGACGCCGAGCGAGATCGACAGCCACTGGAACGGCACGGCGTAGAGACCGATGTCCCAGGTGCCGCCCTCCTTGTAGTCACGCTCGTAGGCGCGGTAGCCGCGATACGTGAAGCCGAGCGCGAAGGTGTCCGAGAGCTTCGCCGACAAGCCGACGCTGCCGCGCTCGAACGAGCGGTTCGTCAAAGGCACCCACTCGTAACCCGCCTGCAAGCGCAGCGGCCCCATCGGCACGACGGTGTAGGCGCCGAAGAGGCTGTGCTCGTTCTTGATCGAGAACTGCTCGTACTGCAGCTCGAAGCCGTCCACGAAAGCGGTCGCGGCGGGGTCGAAGGTCACGGCGTCGACGCCACGCGCGAAACCGCGGACGTTCGAGACGCCGCCAGGGGTGGTATCAGCGACACCGGCGCCGACGAGCGAGAGCACGAGCAAGAGGTGAGTCATGGGCGGGTTCGCTTATCGTTGCCCGCGACGGGAGTCACGCGCGTCTTCAACGGGTGGCCAAGATGCCGCTCGACCCAGCTCATGGCGACCGCCTCGACGGCGTCGGCGATGTCGTTGGTCGGGGCCTCGCCAGCCAGAAGAGCGGCGGCCACCTCGGGGGCGCAGCCGAGGGCATCGGCGTCCGGCATGATGCCGGCTGCCGTGAGCAAGCGCGGATACGCCGCGATCGCCGCGCGCACCTGGCCTCTGTCGCAGGCGTCGAGGCCCAGCTCCAGGGCAGCGAGCTGCTCACCGGCGTGCTGATGGGCATTGCTCAGGGCCCGCGCGCATTCGGTGATGCGCCCCGCCCGCTCGAACGCCTCGAGGCTCTTGCGAATGCCCAAGCGGGCGTTCACGACGCTGCCGGCATCTAGACGCCAAAGGCTCGGACCGGGCGCCACCTCGATGGCCAGCGTAGAGAAGAGGTCGAGCCCCCCCGAAAAGAGCTTCTTCGAGGCCCGGGCCCCCCGCGCCACGCAGCCCAGCTTGCCTTCGGC